>NZ_CP015030.1:650994-976491 GCF_011455695.1 Mannheimia granulomatis
CCGGTTTGCCTTTGTAGCGAATATCAATTTTGGTGGTGGAAAGGAAATTTTTCGGATCCGCCAACACCGTGCCGGAATTGGCACAAAAGCTGATATGCGAGCTGGCAAAATAATGGGCATCATCAATTACACCGCTTGCGGCAATGGCTGCAGCACCCCGTACGCCTTCTTCTGCAGGTTGGAAGACAATTTTTACTTTGCCATTGAGTTTATCTTTATTCTCCATTAACCAATGAGCAACACCTAAGCCGATGGTAATATGTCCATCGTGACCACAAGCGTGCATTTCACCTTCGTTGATGGAAGCAAATCCAAGTTGGTTAGCTCGGTGCTGTGGCGATTTGGTTTCGCACACATCTACACAGTCAATATCAAAACGCAGGGCAACGGTTTTGCCCGGTTTGCCAGAATCAAACACCGCCACACAGCCTGTGTAGCCGTCCATTTTGTCTAACCATTTTTGGTTCGCTCCATAGTTAATGGCTCGTTGGATGCCTTTTTCGACAATCGCTTTATTGCGGCCACGTACAAAATCCGGATGGATAATTTCTTTACCTAATAGAATTTGGAATCCGATAGCCTCTAAATAATCAGCGATTTTGCTGGTTGTCCAAAATTCGCTCCAGCCTGTTTCTGGAAATTGGTGAAATTCACGGCGTAATTGAATCAGTTGTTCTAATGAAAGGCTCATGATGTTCTCCTCATTAAGAAAATGCCCTTACCATAGGTAAAGGGCAATTTGGTTATAGCATAAATAATGCAAGGAATAGGGTAGCAAGGATCATTCCCGGAGCGGTTCGTTTGATCATTTCAACCGGATTCACCCCAGCAATACCGGCACACACAATCACCACGCCTGCAATTGGGGAAGCGGTTCGACCAATCGCCCCTGCAATAGCGGCTGCCATACCTAAATTCACGTGGGTGTAACCTAATTCGGTCGCATGTGGTGTAACAGCGGTGTTAAAGGCAATAGCGGCAGCATCGCCCGAGCCGGTTACCACACCCATTAGGAATGGACCGATAGTTGAACCCCAGCGGACAAATTCGTTTGAGTGTTTTAAAAATTCAATGGCCGCATCAATTGCACCGGTGGCTTTTAAGCCTGCCACAAAAACACCAGCAGCAATGATAATGCCTAATACATTTGCATAGGCATTGCCCATACCGTTAAAGAATTCATTGGTAATTTTAGCCGGTGAAGTACGGGTAACAATGAGACCATAAATAGCGCCGATTAACATTGCTTGAGGCACGCCCATTTTGGTCCAATTTAACCAACTTATCTGCTGTAAAGAAGTACCGCCAATAACTAAGATCACTAATGGCACTAAAGGGGCAATTGCAAATAACAGGTTAGTTTTGGTTTCAGCTGTGTGAGTGTGATTTGATTCAGCTAAATAAGCATCACGGTGCTCTTTGCCGTAATCTTTTAAGATGATTGCGATAATAGTCAGCATTACTGCACCAATTGCTCCAGCTATCATCGTATAAGGTGCGTGAGAGAGATTGACTTCAGTGATAGTTAAGCCGGACATTTCGCTAATCATCGCAGAATGTGAGGAACCTGGGCTCATCATTGAACCAAATGTACCGGCAAGAATCGCTGCACCAGCGGTGGCAGGGCGAACGCCTGAAGATTTTAGTACCGGAATTAAGGTTGCCCCCACAGCAGCCGCACAGCCCGCAGCCGATGGAATAGCAATATTGATAAAGAAGGTGATAATAGTTGCTACAGGAATTAAAAAGAATTTTAATCCGCTTAACGGCTTCGTTAATAATTGGACGAGGTGGCTATCGCATTGGGTATATTTCATTACATACGCAAAACCCATGCTCGAACAAATCGCCATAATTAACCCGCCTGAGGTCATACTTTTAGCAAAAGCATCAAGAGCTGCCATTGGTTGCAGGGTCAAAATAGCCATACCTAACCCGATAGCAATGAGCACTGTACGGGTTTCGTGTTTTTTGATTAATAGATAGATGGTTGCAATAATCCCGACTATTGCAATCACAAGATTGAAGGTTTCCATAGATTATCTCCTTAATAGGTAAAAGTTGAATATGGTTCAAGGGTTTTTAATTGCATAGCTTGGCTGAACTGTAATACAGAATTTTCTCCTAAAACGACCGCTTGATCTCCTTTGATCTGTAAGGCAGTGCCTTCCGGTAAGCCATAAACCAACGCAGTTGGATTAACAGTCAGAAATTCTGCTAAGCGTTCTTCTCTGCTTTCGCCATTATGACCTTGAATTTTGCCGGAAATAAAATGCGGATTAATTTGATGAGGAAATAAATTTAATGCTTGAAAGGAGGGCGGATAAGTTATTGGCATATCATTAGTAGTCATAATTGAACTGCCCGCCACATTTGCACCTGCACTCCAACCAAAATAGGGTGTACCGTTCTCGACTTTTTGGCGAATACAGTCTAACACATTGTTTTCATACATCTGCTTGAGCAAACAGAATGTATTACCGCCACCAACTGCGATTACATCGGCTTGTTCAATAATGTCGGTGTGTTTAGTGCCTCGATGCACGGAGATAATTTCTAATTCTAAATCAGCTAGTGCGGTTTTAACGGTACTTTCGTATTCATCATAGCTACGTCTAACACCGGCATAAGGTAAAAAAGCGACTTTTTTACCTTGGTAATCTGCTAAAAAGCTTTTTAACCACGGAATAGTGTGGACCAAATATTCCGTATTTTTGTACTTAGAACCACTCATTAATAACATTGTTTTCATCGTAATTTCCTTTTTATTTCATTTTAAATATATGAATAAAGTTTGATACAGATAAACATTTTCATGTTTGAGCTTAGCTATGATTATAGCTGGCTTAGAATAAAAAGGGGTGATTTATGTCAAGTAATAGGCAAAGAATAAAAGAAATTTTTACAAGCGGTTGCTTTTACAAAGAATTTAGCATAGAAGTCCGTTTGTCTGCTATGCTAATTTAAAAATAAGATCAACAAATCTTCGTTGCTCAGAGGAAGATTGAGTTATTTTAGGCTACAAGGGGGATAGAAAGTTTTATCTGAATTATTCAACACGCTCTCCGTGAATACTAATATCTAAACCTTGGCGTTCATCATCTTTTTCTACACGTAGACCACCACAAATAAAACTAATAATTTTAAGCAGAATGAAGCTAACTATGCCGCTATAAATGACGGTAATCATTACATCTTTTACTTGTATCAGTAATTGAGAAGTCACAGTAGCATCGCCTGAAAATACGGTGTTATTGAAGAAAATTCCGGTCAGTAATGCACCGACTATTCCTCCAAAACCATGAATACCAAACGCATCTAATGAATCATCATAGCCAAGTTTATGTTTTATTACTGTCACAGAGACATAACAAGCAACAGCAGTTAAGCTGCCGATGAAAAGAGCGCCCTGTGGATCAACAAAACCTGCCGCTGGAGTAATGCCAACTAAACCAGCCACAGATCCGGATGCTAATCCAAGCGATGATGGGGAGTGTCCTGCTAATTTTTCACATAAAAGCCATGTTAATGCTCCAACTGCGGCAGAAATTTGGGTTACGGCAAGAGCCATTCCGGCAGAAGCATTTGCTGCAACAGCTGAGCCTGCATTAAACCCAAACCAGCCTACCCATAGCATTGCAGCACCAATAAGAGTGAATGCCATATTGTGAGGTGGCATAGCCTCCTTTTTATAACCAACGCGTTTACCTATAACGATAGCTGCTACTAGTCCTGCAATCCCTGCATTGATATGTACTACAGTGCCACCAGCATAATCTAATACACCACCTGCTGCCATAAAGCCACCTCCCCAAACCCAATGACAAGTTGGCACATAAACAAATAAGAACCATAACCCGGAAAACCACATCATCGCGGAATATTTGATTCTTTCGGCAAAAGCACCCGAAATAATGGCAACAGATATGACAGCAAAAGTCATTTGGAAAAACATAAATACAGTTTCAGGAATAGAACTTGCATTAGGTGCGATGGTGCCGGTATTGTTAGCCAAGTCTAAGCCAATCCCTGTTAAGAATATGCGGTCAAAGCCCCCGATAAAAGCATTACCTTCTGTAAAGGCAAGTGAATAACCGATAGCTATCCATAAAAAACTAATTAATGCAGTAACAGAAAAACTATGCATCATGGTACTGAGAATATTTTTCTTACGAACCATGCCACCATAAAACAGAGCAAGTCCAGGTATAGTCATAAAAAGCACTAAGATGGCTGAAATCATGACCCAAGCGGTATCTCCCCCATTAATTTCAGAAAGTGGTCTCCACCAATTTGTTTCAGCATAGCTAGATGATGGGATAAGAAAAGAAGAAAGCAGAAAGTATTTTTTCATAAAATGTTCCTAATGAGATTCCTATATTGCGTCGTTATCCGTTTCACCTGTACGGATTCGAATGACTTGCTCAACTGGTGAGACAAATATTTTTCCGTCCCCCACTTTTCCTGTATGAGCGGCATGGATGATGGTTTGTACCACTGAATCAAGCATTTCATCAGAGATGACCAAGACAATTTTTATTTTAGGTAGGAAATCAACTTCATACTCTGCACCACGGTAACTTTCAGTATGACCTTTTTGTCTGCCAAATCCATTAACTTCTGTTACAGTCATCCCTGAAATGCCTAAATCAGATAATGCCTCTCTAACATCTTGAAGCTTGAAAGGCTTTATTATTGCAATTACTTGTTTCATGTTAACTCCTGTATTTTATGTGTGATTAGTTATATTTATGATAACAATTAAAAAAACTAATTCAATATATATTTTTAATAAGTAACTGCTTTTTGCAAAATTTTTGCCAAAAATGACCGCTTGGCTTAGATTTCTACACGCTGCTCAATGTCTTTCAATTCCGAAAATTTCTCTACCAAGCTTGGTATATCACCAACATCATTACCGAGCCGACAATGAAAAGCGAAACAATCCAATTTGACACTATAAACCAAATGGTCTATATTATTTAGACCATTTGGTTTAATTTATGAGACGTATGCAAGAAAAAGTTAAAAAGCGAGGGAGACCTGCTAAAAACCCTCCCAACTTTGATACCAAAACTCAACTTATTCGCACAGGCATTGAATTACTCACAGAACGTGGTTATATCACAGCAGATATTGATAGCGTGCTGAAAAAAGCGGGCGTGCCGAAAGGTTCGTTCTATTATCATTTCAAAAATAAAGAAGAGTTTGGTTTGGCGGTAATTTATGGTTATGCCGATTACTTCAACCGAAAATTAGACAAATTTCTTTGTGATGAAACCCTTTCCCCACTTTCTCGCATTCTTGCCTTTTATGAAAATGCCAAATTAGGAATGGAAAAATTTGGTTTCTCTCGTGGCTGCTTGATTGGAAATGTAGCACAAGAAGCGACGATTTTGCCAGAAAGCTATCATTCCATTTTGAATGAAATTTTTGAGGTTTGGCAAAAGAAATTTGAGCAATGTTTTTTATCAGCTCAAACAGCAGGAGAATTAAATAATAAGTACGACTGCAGACAGCTTGCTTACTTCTTTTGGCTCGGTTGGGAAGGGGCTGTAATGCGTGCCAAGCTGATTAAAACTCACGAGCCTTTAACGATTTTTATTGAATACTTTTTTCCACTCTCAAAAAACAAGGAATGCACAATGTTCAAAGCAATTTTAATTAACAAACAAGACGATCAATACATCGCCAATCTCTCAATGGTTGATGAAAAAGAACTACCTGAAGGCGATGTGTTAGTGAAGGTGGATTATTCTACGCTGAATTATAAAGATGCTCTTGCAATTACAGGCAAAAGCCCGGTTGTGCGATCTTTCCCAATGGTCGCTGGAATTGATTTGGTTGGCACGGTATTAGAAAGTCAATCGGAGCAATTCAAGATTGGCGATAGTGTTCTGCTAAACGGTTGGGGAGTGGGTGAAAAGCATTGGGGCGGATTAGCTGAAAAAGCTAGATTACGTAGTGAATGGTTGATCTCTTTACCGGAGAATTTTGCCCCGAAACAAGCAATGGCAATTGGTACTGCTGGCTATACGGCAATGTTATGCGTGAATGCGTTAGAGCAAAATGGTATTCAGCCTGATAGTGGTAAAGTGTTAGTGACAGGTGCAAACGGCGGGGTAGGCAGTTTTGCGGTGGCGATTTTAGCAAAATTAGGATACGAAGTGATCGCATCAACAGGGCGATTAAGCGAAAGCGATTATCTAAAATCATTGGGGGCGGTAGAAATTATCGATCGTGCCGAGCTAAGCGAAAAAGGCAAACCACTGATGAAAGAGCGTTGGGTTGCTGCCATTGATAGTGTTGGTAGCCATACACTTGCCAATGTGTGTGCCAGTACGCAATATGGTGGTGTAGTTGCCGCTTGTGGATTAGCTCAAGGAATGGATTTTCCTGCAACCGTTGCTCCCTTTATTTTGCGTGGTGTAACCTTAAAAGGTGTAGATAGCGTAATGTGTCCAAAGCCTTTGAGAGTGCAAGCGTGGCAACGATTAAGCGAAATAGTCGATGATGAGTTGCTTGCAAAAATTAGTCGTGAAATTTCTCTTGATGAAGTAATCTCAGCCGCAGAAAAATTACTAAAAGGCGAAGTGCGTGGTAGAATTGTAGTAAAAATTTGATGATAAAAAAGGCAACATACAAGTTGCCTTTATTTCATGATTTATATTTCTACTCGACTACCAATATCTTTCAATTCGGAAAACTTTTCCACCAATCTTGGCATATCGTCAAGGGAAAAGGCGAATGACCAAAGGTAGGTAATTACGGCATAAATATGCCCTGCGGTAACATTGTCGTTTAGGCTTAACATTGCCAATGCCGATCCGAACAGTAGGCAGAGTGAAATGCCGATCAGAAAGAAACTTAATGCTTCACGGTTGGAAATCGCAATGCGAAGTTTTGCCAATAATCCGTAGTGCTTGGTTAAGCCGTGATTTGAGCCTTGTTCAATCACGGTAACTTCGTTTTCCAAGCGGTTGTTTAATTTGAAATAGAGCCGATCATTGAGTTTCGCATAGCGTGGCAGGGCAATCCCCCAGCCAAGTAGCACGAAAAAGGTGAGCAAGCCTGTCCAAAATTCAATGATCATCAACATTACCACCGAGCCAACAATGTTGAAAACGGAGGTAATCAATATCGGTAAATGCTCTTCAAAAAAATCGACAAACTGGCGGGAAAGTGCCGCGTGAGCAGCAGCCGATGAGGTTGAGCCTTTGCGTTTTTGATTGAGTACTGCATTTACCGCAAGCTCGGCATAAATCCGCACGAAAACCCGTGTATCCACCGCACGGCGTGCTGAACCGACCGCCCAAATCGAAAACACCATTACCGCATAAAGCAACGCTAACCCCACATCGTGGTTTAACACCGCATTGACCGCAAGACTGCCCACCAACGGATAAAGCAACAGCAATAAATTTTCTGCCGCCACCAGCGAAAACGTCACCCCCAGTTTTTTACGATGATCAAGGGCGATCTGTTTTAATGTACTGAATACATTGATATTCATAAAGTAGTCCTAAAAATTACTTAATTGTGGTGCATTATAGGGAGGCTAAAATCAAAATCAAGTAAATTTTAGGACTATTAATCATTCTGTGCTAACCTATAACTATTTCTCAAAATCACATAAGGAAATACTATGTCTCACTTTGATGAACTTTCTACACATATTGGCAAAATGGATGCTGTTATGGAAAGCTGGATTGCAAAGCTTGGCTTAACCTACAACCATTTTGCGGTGCTACATACTCTTGCCGAACAACCAAATGGTTGCACGCAAAAACAGATTGCAGACGAGTGGTATTTGCCGAAACAGACGGTATTTAATATCTGCAAAGAGTATCGGGAAAAAAGCTGGATTGAATTTGCCGAAAGTGAAAGCGATAAACGGGAGCGAATTTTGCTTTTAACCGAACAGGGTAAGGCTCAGGCTATGCCGATAAAAATAGCAACTGATTCAATTTTTGCCCGTGCTTTTGAACATTTTGGCGCAAAAAAAACGGAGCAGCTTTTTAAATTAATGGCGGAATTGGGGGATATTTGCCAAGAAGAAATAAAATTGCATAGTGAAATAGCGAAAAGTTAGCCACTTTGGTACAGAGGATTAAGCATCATATCGACTTGTTTCTCTTTGCAAAACCTTGCATTTCAAGTACAATTCCCCGATTAATTTTTTGATAATAAACAACAAAACAGGACATTAACTGCCCGATGAAAATGCAAAATATTCGTAACTTTTCGATTATCGCTCACATTGACCACGGTAAATCAACCTTATCTGACCGCTTAATTCAAACCTGTGGCGGCTTATCAGACCGTGAAATGGAAGCTCAAGTGCTAGATTCTATGGATCTTGAACGTGAACGTGGAATTACCATTAAAGCACAAAGCGTAACTTTAAATTATAAAGCGAAAGACGGTGAAACTTATCAGCTTAATTTTATCGACACCCCGGGGCATGTGGATTTTTCTTATGAAGTTTCTCGCTCGCTCGCCGCTTGTGAAGGGGCATTGTTGGTAGTAGATGCAGGGCAGGGTGTTGAGGCTCAAACATTAGCCAACTGCTATACTGCAATCGAAATGGATCTCGAAGTTGTGCCGATTTTAAACAAAATCGACTTACCAGCAGCCGAGCCTGAACGTGTGGCAGAAGAGATCGAAGATATTGTTGGTATTGATGCGATTGATGCAGTACGCTGTTCGGCAAAAACCGGTTTAGGGATTGAAGATGTTTTAGAAGATATTGTGAAGAAAATTCCGGCACCGGAAGGCGATGCAGAAGCTCCATTACAAGCACTGATTATTGATTCTTGGTTCGATAACTATTTAGGCGTGGTGTCTTTAGTGCGTGTGAAAAACGGTGTGTTACGCAAAGGTGATAAAATCAAAGTGATGAGTACCGGACAATCCTACAATGTAGATCGTCTTGGTATTTTCACGCCAAAGCAAGTAGATACCACTGAGCTGAAAACAGGTGAAGTAGGTTGGGTAGTCTGCGCGATTAAAGATATTTTAGGTGCACCGGTGGGCGATACATTGACTCATCACCACAATTCAGCCACCGAAGTATTACCAGGCTTTAAAAAAGTAAAACCGCAGGTTTATGCAGGTTTATTTCCGATCAGTTCGGATGACTACGAAGCGTTCCGTGATGCGTTAGGTAAATTAAGCCTAAATGATGCTTCATTATTCTATGAGCCGGAAACCTCAAGTGCGTTAGGTTTTGGTTTCCGTTGTGGTTTCTTGGGACTTCTCCACATGGAAATTATCCAAGAGCGTTTAGAGCGTGAATACGATCTGGATTTGATCACCACTGCCCCAACGGTAGTCTATGAAGTAGTACAAACAGACGGTGAAACCATCTATGTGGATAGCCCGTCCAAATTACCGGCAATCAATAACATTGCGGAAATCCGTGAGCCGATTGCAGAGTGTAATATGCTTGTGCCACAAGAATTCTTAGGCAATGTGATTACCCTTTGTGTGGAAAAACGTGGTGTGCAAACTAATATGGTTTATCACGGTAACCAAATTGCGTTAACCTATGAGATCCCGATGGGAGAAGTGGTGTTAGATTTCTTCGACCGCTTAAAATCAACCTCTCGTGGTTATGCTTCGTTAGACTATGGTTTCAAACGCTTCCAAAATGCTGATATGGTACGTGTGGATATTATGATTAATGGCGAACGTGTTGATGCGTTAGCGATTATTGTTCACCGTGCGAATGCCGCTTATCGTGGGCGTGAGCTAGTGGAAAAAATGCGTGAATTGATTCCACGTCAGCAATTTGATATTGCTATTCAAGCGGCAATTGGTAACCACGTTATCGCTCGCTCAACGGTAAAACAGTTGCGTAAAAACGTATTGGCGAAGTGTTACGGTGGAGATGTAAGCCGTAAGAAAAAACTGCTACAAAAACAAAAAGAGGGTAAAAAACGCATGAAATCTCTCGGTAATGTAGAAGTACCACAAGAAGCGTTCTTAGCAATTCTTCACGTTGGCAAAGATTAATTTGCTAAAAAAATGCGAAATTTGACCGCTTGCAAGCGGTCATATTTCTTGAAAATTTTGCAAAAAACCTAGTACGCTTAGCGTGCTGGGGTAACTAAAAAAGGAACATTCAATGGCACAATTTATGCCAATTATTTTTTTAGGCATTATTTACGGTATTTGGAAATGGTTGGATTCAATGCAGCTACCGAATACGATTTCAATTATTTTAGTTGTCCTAGTTCTGATTTGTGGAGGATTTTGGGCATTTTATAAATTTAGTGCTGATCCAAGACGTAAACGGGCGATTGCACAACAACAAAAACGCTTAGGTAGAGAATTAACGGCAGAAGAGATTGCCGATATTCAGCCAAAATCAGCAGTAGGCGAATTTTTTGCTTCGCTTTTCGGTGTGTTGTTTTTTGTAACGGTATTGCGTTCATTTTTATTTGAACCCTTTCAAATCCCAAGTGGTTCAATGGAACCAAGCTTACGCGTGGGTGATTTTTTAGTGGTAAATAAATTTGAATACGGTATCAAAGATCCGATTTGGCAAAAGACGTTAATCGAAACCGGCAAACCTGAGCGTGGCGATGTGATCGTATTTAAAGCACCTATTGAGCTACATGTTGATTATATTAAGCGAGTAGTTGCCATTGGTGGTGATAAGTTGAAGTATGATTTTGCGACTCAGCGTTTGACCTTAACCAAAGCTAATGGCGAAGTGCAGGTTTTTGAATATAGCGAAGGCAAGCCAAATGCAGAGTTCTTCTATAAAGGGGAAATGCAAGTTGAACGTACTGAGAAAAGTGATGTTATCCACCAAATTTTAAATCACCCGATGGCATTTAACTATGCTCCTTATTTCTTCAAACAAGAAGGGCTATCCGAGGGAGAATGGATTGTGCCGGAAGGGCATTATTTTGTAATGGGTGACAATCGAGACAATAGTGGTGATAGCCGTTTTTGGGGATTTGTACCCGAACAAAATGTTGTAGGCAAAGCCAGCTTTATTTGGCTAAGCATTGATAAACAACAAGATGAAAGCTCACTTAAAGCCTTATTTAGCAAAGGGCTACGTTTCTCAAGAATGTTTACTTCCATTCACTAATAAACTGACAGGGCGTATTGCATACGCCCTTTATTCAAATTAAAGGCAAGCAAAAGCCTAAAATAAATACTATGCAATTAGAACGATTACAGAAAAAATTAGGTTATCAGTTCCATAACCTGGATTACCTCACACAGGCTTTAACACATCGTAGTGCGGCGGCAAAAAATAACGAACGTCTTGAGTTTTTAGGCGATTCAATTTTAAATTTTACTATCGGCAAAGCCTTATATGACAAATTCCCTAAAGCTAATGAAGGGGAGCTTAGTCGTATGCGGGCAACCCTTGTTAGAGAGCAAACCTTAGCTATTATTGCTCGTAAATTTGATTTAGGCGATTATCTGAAATTAGGGCCGGGCGAGCTAAAAAGTGGTGGATACCGCCGAGAATCTATTCTTTCAGATTGCGTTGAAGCGATTATTGCAGCAATTTATCTTGATCAAGATATGGCAAAAGCAATGGAAAAAGTAGCAGATTGGTATGCGGATTTACTAAATGAAATCAGCCCGGGCGATTCGCAAAAGGATCCAAAAACACGCCTACAAGAATTTTTACAAGGCAAAAAATTACCGTTGCCGGAATATGATGTGTTGGATATTAAAGGCGAAGCTCATAACCAAACATTCCGAGTCACTTGTAAAGTGATTAACTTAGATGAAATTTTTATCGGCATAGGCACAAGTCGCCGTAAAGCTGAGCAGAATGCAGCAGAGAAAGTATTGGCTGTAATTAAGACAAAAAAATAATGAGTTCCTCTTTTTAGCAAAGAGGACTAAATAAAGGAAACTAAAATGACAGAATTAAACCAAATCCCGGCTAAAACCTATTGCGGTTTTATCGCTATTGTCGGTCGCCCAAATGTTGGGAAATCGACATTATTAAATAAGATTTTAGGGCAAAAAATTTCAATTACATCACGCAAAGCGCAAACTACCCGCCACCGTATTGTCGGCATTCACACTGAAGAACAATACCAAGCAATTTATGTTGATACTCCGGGGCTTCATATTGAAGAAAAACGAGCAATTAACCGTTTGATGAACCGTGCGGCAAGTTCGGCAATTGGCGATGTGGATTTAATCATTTTCGTAGTAGAAGGTACAAAATGGACGGAAGATGATGAAATGGTGCTGAACAAACTGCGTGCAGCTAAAGCCCCTGTTCTGCTTGCGATCAATAAAGTAGATAACATCAAAGAAAAAGAAGAATTATTGCCGCATATCACTGAACTTTCACAAAAATTCGATTTTGCTGAAATTCTACCGATTTCCGCACAACGTGGAAAAAACGTCCATATTTTACAAAAATATGTGCGTAAATCATTGCGTGAAGGAGTTCATCATTTCCCGGAAGAATATGTTACAGACCGTTCGCAACGTTTTATGGCATCAGAAATTATCCGTGAAAAATTAATGCGTTTTACCGGTGAAGAGCTGCCTTATTCTGTAACGGTGGAAATTGAACAATTTAAGATGAACGAGCGTGGCGTTTATGAGATCAACGGTTTGATTTTAGTTGAACGTGATGGACAGAAAAAAATGGTCATCGGTGCCGGTGGTCAAAAAATTAAGACCATTGGTATTGAAGCCCGTAAAGATATGGAACGCCTATTTGATAACCAAGTCCACCTTGAACTTTGGGTGAAAGTCAAAGCCGGCTGGGCTGATGATGAACGTGCGTTGAGGAGTTTGGGGTACATGGATGAGTAGTCTAAAACTGCTCACATTCTGAAGTTGATTTTGAAATCTTGAACAAATCTCCCCTTCTCCTCTTTGCTAAAGAGGGGAAGGGGAGGTTTGGCAGAAGTATTAAAACCTCATAATTAGTAAAAATATTATGACCACAGACCAATGGCAACGAGCCTTTGTACTTCACCGCCGAGAATACAGCGAAAGTAGTTTGCTTGTGGATTTCTTCACAGAACATCACGGGCGGATCACACTACTTGCCAAAGGGGCGAGACGTTCTCGTTCGCCATTAAAAGCCGTGCTACAGCCGTTTACACCGTTGTTGTTGCGTTGGACAGGAAAGGGCGATTTGAAAACCTTAACCAAAGCAGAGCCGGCAGCCTTAACCTTGCCGATGAATACTATTTCACTTTACAGCGGTTTTTATATCAATGAAGTACTTGCACGAGTATTGGAAAATCAGACCGCTTACCCAACGCTTTTTCAGCATTATTTAAGCTGTATTACTCAGCTTGCTACCCAACAGGAAGTTGAACCCATTTTACGTACTTTTGAATTTCAGACCTTAAAAGCACTTGGTTATGGTGTGGATTTTACTCATTGTGCGGCAACAGGTTTAGCAGTAGATGCGGATATGAGTTATCAATTTAGAGAAAATGAGGGCTTTATTGCCTCTTTACTGCAAAATAATAATAGTTTTTTAGGGCGGGAGCTGCTGGCATTTGCCGAGCTGGATTTTTCGGAAAAGTCTACTCAACAGGCAGCAAAACGCTTTACCCGAATTGCATTAAAACCTTATTTAGGTTCTCAGCCATTGAAGAGCCGAGAGCTATTTCAAGCTATTTTGCCGAATAAATTAAAAGGAAGTTAAACTTTATTTATCTAATAACAAGCGGTTGGATTTGCAAAATATTTTACAAATCCAACCGCTTGTTGTTAAAGAGAGCTAGTTTATACTACGCCCGATGTCATCAGTTTCCCCAATTGCTTGTTTAAATGAATTAAGGAGAGATTCTCTATCATTGGCAGAGTAGTAGTTATTTTTCCCGACACATTTCTCCCAAGCATTTTTGGATTTTGAAGCATAGCCGAATTCAACAAACACGATTTTGGTGTTTTGATCGCCATTATGTTGATTTAGCTTCTCTCTAATTTTATCACATGCATTTGAGGATAATTTTTTACGTTGATTTTCCTCTTTAAAATAAATAGGAAGTGAGCCTATATAATAACCATATTTTTCGTTGTAAAAGCTTTTGCTACTGTAACTGGTTTTCTGTATTACTTCTTCCTGCCCTAACAGAAAGTTTTCGGTAATTCGACTATATTGTGTAAATGGTGTGCCTTTATCACCGGCAGTTAGCTCATCATTACCATCAGATAAAACTAAAATTACCCGTTTAGTCGCTTCTCCTAATTTTTTAGTTCGACTTTCTTCTTGGAGCATAATCGTTGCTGCTGTAAGCAATCCTGAACTGACTAATGTACTTCCTTCAGCATGAAGTCCTTTCACCAAATCGGAAAATTTATCTGATTCATGTTTTGTATACCACTGATGGCTATTTTTATTTTTTTCTCCTAAACAAAATCTGTTTTTATTAAATTTAATTGAATCTGTTGGATAGTTTTCCCCAATAGCATTAATGGTTTTTTCAATATCAGTTAAATAAGCCAAGCTATGTGCAAATTTGATTTTGTCAATTTCATGTCTCTGGTAATTTGATGTTAAATAATTAGTAATATCTTTTCTCATACTTCCATTAGAGTATCCATAAGTATTTTGATATTTTTTATCTTCTCTTAAGACAAAAGGTAGTATACACTGGCTACTAGAATATTGTGCACCCAATGCAAAAGGTGCAACCGCAATACGGTTGTTATCATTAGATTCCGGGCTAAATAATGATTTTGCAGTTAATTCTTGGAGTACAGATTTTAATATTCCTAGTTTACTATTTTCATTATTGACCTCATGCTTATTAGATAAATCAAATCTCATCGAGCCGGATAAATCGGTTACAACCATTAGGTCAATCGGAATATTAAAGCTATTCTTTTTAAATGCTTTGGACTCGCTGGCAACAGATACATTTTGGGGGATAACAGTAATATTACCTACTGTTAGTGGGAACCATGAAAGGTGATCAATATTACCGGCAACCGTACAAGTGACTTCACTTGAGCTTGTATGTCCTTTTTTATTTGTTTCGTGCTTTGTTGTACAGACCGGCTTTAATTGCATTTTTTGTTCATCTGTTTGAGGGAGATAGACTTTTACAAAAGTTTTGGTGATTTGATGATCGCGTTTTCCCACTTCGGAATGCATATTAAAGGTGTCATCGTTTGCATTACCACCAGGTAATTTATAATCAGTCTCCTTTCGCCCACTGTTATTCTCTGCGGTCAGTGCTAAAACAGCTTGTTCTAGACTATCGGCAAGGCGTGCTTTATCTTGAATAATCGCAGCACCTTCAAGAGAGACAAAAATAAGTGCAAGAATAGGGAGTGCTAATAAGCCACCCATAATGGTATAGACACCCGATTCGTCTTGAATAAAACGTTTAGTTTGAAATAGTGATATTATTTTCATAAGCTCAATCCTCTAAAAATAAGATTAGCGACCTACGCCTAAGGCTGAAGCTCTTAAAAACCCTGACTCATAGTCACTTTTTGCTAGGGTCAGCCCTTTGAATAAATTCGTCATTTTTCGACATACCGTAACATGATAAATGGAAGCATAACGGTTTGAACCTTTAAAATTCTCGGTAATAGGGGATGCATCTGTAATATTGGTTGTATAAGCAGATTTGCAATTGTTATTGTTTGTTGAAATACTTTTTGAAGACGATTTGGTTTTCTTTGGTGGACGGGTAGCACTACCATTTAGCTTTTGAGGGCTAATTGATTCAAAACCATAATAGTGTACAGTTACATCAATAAGAGATTCATCTGAGTCTCCCATTAAACGTGCAGCAAGTTTCTTCAGTTTTTTTACATCTTCTTCAGTTACTTCTTCTTTACCGCCATCGGAGATATTGCGTTCTTTTACTACGTTAAGTATGGAATAAGAAGTACGTTGTAATTTTCCCGTTGTTGATTGCAAAATCGCAACATCAATTAGGAAAATAAGTAATATGGAGAACAGGAAGAAAATAAATATAAATTCAACTGTTACAGACCCTTGGTTATTTTTAAGGAGTTTTATTATCTTTTTCATATTCTTGAAGGACTACAATGTTACGTGTGAATAATGGTTCAACTGCAGTTTTAGAAACCCAGAAAAATAAAGGCGTATATTTATACTTAAAAGTATACTGTGCAAAAGGCGAGCCGACAGAATTACCATGAAGCTTGCCGGTGACCAGATCATCAAAACTATTTGCATATTGCACAGTTACTTCAGTAATGGCATTTTGGTTGAGAAATGTCCAAAGCTTATCTGGGCTTTTTATATTTTGTGTAAATATTTCTTGATAGTTACTTCCGGCAGGATTTTTCTTGGCAAAACGCGATGCTTCTGAAATCGATAAATCCAAGTAGGAGGAAAGCAGCGCAATTCGGCAGCCTTCCGCAATCATAAAAAGGACGAGAACAAAGAGTCCAATCGTGAGACTGAACTCAATTGTTGATGTACCTTTTATATTAGAAATAAAACGAGATACAGATCTTTTCATCATTTATTCATGCTCACTTTAGGCAATTTTTCGGTTTTTTTGAGTGCATTGACTAAATCTTCAGGCGAAGTGTTTAGGTTTTCTTTACGGATAATATCTAATGCGTAATCAATATCACCGCTTTTAACCAGCGCAAAGACTAAGTTATGAACTAGGCGAGGATCTTTAGAACCGCTTAAATATTGTGGTAATAGTAAATTGACTGCATTACGATAATCAGTATTTA
This sequence comes from Mannheimia granulomatis, assembly GCF_011455695.1. Lineage (NCBI taxonomy): Bacteria > Pseudomonadati > Pseudomonadota > Gammaproteobacteria > Pasteurellales > Pasteurellaceae > Mannheimia > Mannheimia granulomatis. The sequence goes on from NZ_CP015030.1 coordinate 667,690, forward strand.
GAATGCTTAACATCGCGATATTATTAATAGCGGTGATATCATTAATAAATAGCTCACGTGCTTTATTTATATCGATCTCTGCATCTGCCAGTTTTCCCATTTGAGCTAAGCTAATACCTCTTAGGTTATAGGCTTCACTATTTCTAGGAGCAAGTTGAATTAAATCAGTGGCAGCTAAATAGGCATCTTGGTATTGACCTAATTGAATTTTATTGCGGATATAGAGCAATTCAATATCTTGATTGAATGGGTGCGCACTAAATCGTAAAGGTTCAAGGTAGATAAGTGAGGATGCACTATCTCCCAGATGATAGTAACTTTTCGATAGTTTAAATTGTGTCAATGGATCTTGATTTAATTTTAATTCATCTCGATACATCGAAATAAGTGCGCTGTAATTTTTTGTGTTTTCATACAATTTTTCTTGTTCTGCTTTGCGTTCAGGCAAATTATGTGAAGGTTGATTTAAGGTTGAACAAGCAGATAAAGTTAGTAATAAACCAGAAACGAAAGTAACTTTTATAAGTTTATAAGACATTTGGTAAAACCCTCATTGCACCAGGTGCCACAATTAAAATAATGATTGGAAACATAATGAATAGAATAAGAGGAATACTCATTTTAGCGGAGAGTGTTCCAAGTTTTTCTTCCATTACCAGTAATTGCATTTCACGAATGTCGGCAGACAATTGTGTTAAATGTTCATAAAGCGAAGAGCCAAAATTTAAGCTTTGTTGTATTACTGTACAGAACATCCGAATTTCTTTAGTTGGTAAAGAAATTGCCAGATCTTGCAGCGCAGTGCTAAAGTTGGTTAATTCCGCTTTACGAATAATCCGTAAGATGACATAAGTTAAATCGGCATTTAAATGTTCAAAATCTATAGCGACTTGCTTAAACGCAGATTCAACACCTATACCTGTTTGAACATTTACTGCAACTAAGTCGATAAAACCGGGTATATCATTCATAATACGTTTAATTTTACTTTTTAAAATTGTATTAATTACAATACTTGGAATTAAAATAGTGAGTACAATAATAAATGCACAACCTAATATAAACGTAGTTTGATCTTTATTAATTAAGTAATTAATAAAAGTTAAAAATAAAATGGCAAATAATTTTATTTTAATATTTTTATCAATTAGCCCTAATAACTTAAGTAAAGGGCTGTGATTAACCAGTAATAATTCCAGCTCAATTTGCTGTTTCGTTTTGCCTTTTGGTCTTTCTTCTTCGTTGTTTTCTTTAGGGCGGTTACCTGCTAGTATCTCTTCGTGATAATCAATCTTTTTCTTATAAGAAAATGCCATTATAAAAATGAAGACGCCTAGTAAAATAATCAGTAAAAAGAATAAGATGATTTTCATTATGTAGATTTCCTCATTAACCACCAGATAATAAACATACCTAAAAGTTCGCTTCCTATAACGTAGTATAGGATGATACGTCCAGAGGGGTTATTAATTAGAAAATCAAAATTCTCTGGAGTGGCGATTTTCATAAAGAAGAAAAATCCTATAGGAAAACACGCAACAATAGCTGCAGACATTCTAGCTTCAGATGTCATTGCTTTCTTTTTTTGTTCCATTTTATTTGAATCAGCTATCGCTCTACCTAAACGAGAAATAACTTCACGCATTTGCCCACCTCTGGAAAGATTAGTTCGAACAATACTGATAAAGAAATAAAATTCTTTGTAAGGGTAGCGTGAATAGCTATCATTGAATACTGCCATAGCGTCTTCACCTCGAGCTAAACGTTTATAAATAATTTGGAATTCTTCACCTATAGGGCCTGTAATATCTCTACCGCATCGCTCAAGTGCTTGTAGTAAGCTAATGCCCGATGATGTGGCAGAATTAAGAACTTGTATTATTTCTGGAAATTTCTCATTAAACATTTTTTTATTACGACGTTTTCCCAATTTCCATACAATCAGAATAAAAGCAAGAATTTCTGCAATCAGGAAATATTGGTTGTCAAAACGAATAAATGAGGCATTTAAATAATACAAGCCGGCAAAAATAGCGAAATGAATAATAAGGTTTTTAACCAAATTATCTTTATTATTTGCCATGAAGTAATAAACCCATAAGTTAACGTTTTTCTTGATTTTTTTTATCAAATGAGTAAATTTTTCACTCAAAGTTGTTTCTCTGGCATTAACTTTTTTACGGGTTTTAATCCAACCTGAAGCAGTAAATATGAATAACAATATACCGAAGGTAAACACAAGATAATAAAGAATAGTCATCCATGCTCCTTAAAAATATGTTGTAATTCGTTACTTAAATTAAACAATTGAGCATTTTGGTAAACTGCAGAACGTGTTAAAAGTCCATGATTAATAAATTTACCGATAATATTATTGTTTGCATCACGATCTTTACTTGGCTCGTAGGAGAAAATATCTTGTAAAACGATTTGGCCGTTTTCCATACCCATTACTTCTGTAATATTAGTAATTTTACGTGAGCCATCATTTAAGCGAGATGCCTGGATAATAATATTTACTGCAGAGGCAATATTTCGGCGAATTGCTTCTAGAGGTAATGAGGCATTCGACATCATTACCATACTTTCTAAACGTGCAGTTGCATCACGTGGGTTATTGGCATGTAGAGTAGACATTGAGCCGTCATGTCCGGTATTCATTGCCTGTAACATTTGGAATGCTTCTGCTCCACGACACTCACCAACGATAATACGTTCCGGGCGCATACGTAATGCGTTAATAACCAGATCTTGCATTGTAATTTCACCAGTATGCTCTACACCTGCTAAACGCGTTTCCAAACGAACAACATGAGGTTGTTCTAAGCGTAATTCAGCTGTATCTTCTAACGTTAGTACTCGTTCTGTATGAGAAATATAGTTAGAAAGTGCATTTAAAAGTGTCGTTTTACCTGAGCCGGTTCCACCTGAAACAATAATATTTACTCTAGAGCGCGCAGCAATAATTAAGAAATTCGCCATATCAAGTGTCATTGAGCCAAAATTGACAAGATCTTGTAATGATTTCTTCGATTTAGAGAATTTACGAATAGAAATAGATGTACCATCTATCGCAATGGGCTTAATAACCACATTTAAACGGCTACCATCAGGTAAACGAGCATCTACTAATGGCATTCCTTCATCAATTCGTCGTCCGATACGTGTGACTAAACGCTTAGCAATATCTGTTAATTGTTCGTTATTGATAAAGGTTTTATCTGTTTTTTCCAAAATACCCGCACGCTCAACCCAAATATTATCAGGACCGTTTACCAAGATGTCATTGATAGTTTCATCTTCCATTAATTCTCTAATTGGCCCATAGCCGTCAATTTCATCGGCAACAATTTCAGCCATATAATTAGCATCTTGTGGCGTAAGATAAATATTACTGTTACTCGAAATACGTTGAAGAGATTGGGTTAGTTCTTCAATTAATTTTATCCGCTCATTTTGGATTTGATCTAGTTTCTCTATATCCAGATTACTTAATAATTCAGAACGGAAAAATATTTGTTGTTCTTTTGTTAGCATAATAATGTTTAGTTAAAAAGTTTCTTTAAGAAAGATGTCCCTGTTTTATTAGGTACCTTAACTTTTTGACGAGATAGAATACCTATTACTTTCATTGTGAGAGATTCAATTTCTTTCTTTCCATTGCGACTTAAATTAGCATTAAGTACTTTATCGTTAGATGTCATATGTTTAGAATAAGGAATTACACTATCTATTTCACATCTTAATAAGCGTTCAATATCAGTGGTTGCCATCAGTTTTGATATTTCAAGATTATGATCTGAAATACATATGAAGGTACGAATTAATTGCCCTGAAGTATTTTTAAGCCGTTCACATTCATCTAAGAATTGTTTAGCAACCCGTAATGAGCTGATTTTTCTCTCTACAATTAAGATAAAGGTATTACTTTCTTTTTGAATATCAGAATAAAATTCTTTACCTAGATTAAAAATAGGTTGGTCATAAACAATAAAATTATATTTATTCAATGTATCCGTAGTTAATTGAGATGGAGCTCCTTTATATAAGTCAAGATTTTCTGTACTTTGAACAACATCGCTTTGGATTTTTTTATCGAATAATAAATCAAGGTCCTGGGAACCATTTTTTCCTTGAGCAAGCAATACAGGAATTTTTTTCTTAGTTGCAATGGTATTGGCGATATGAGCACTAATAAAACTTGCACCAATACCACCTTTGCAACTTAAAATACTCACTTTAATAGTATCCCGAATAAGCGGTATATTTACGCCTGTAATAATACGCTCTACCATTTGGGTTAATTGAGTCTCTGTATTAAAGTAAAGAACACCTTGTTCGAGTAACTTTTGAGCAAGAGAAATAGAGTCACTATTACCAATTACACAGCACCATACGTGCTGTGGCACAATACTGTGAATGCGATCGGTTATTTCAGTAAGATGCGTTTTATTTCCTATATCAATAATGACTCCTAGAGTTTCTTCGGCAGAAATGGATAAATTATCTGCCGCAAAAAAATCCATATTAATTAACTCAATATTTTCTAAACCACGGGACCGTAAAAGTTGTGCAACATGGTTATTTAGCTGATTTTGTTGTGAAATAACCGTTATTTTACGTACGCTATCAACAGTACGGCTTTCTTGATCGAGTAGTAACATAGTAATCCTTTTGTAATTTAAAATATAAGTTGTAGCTTGTTGTTGTGCTTTAATGTACAAGCCTTATATGGATCAAAACTCATATGATCTTCTGCCGTATCTGCTTTGCAAGGTTGCATTTTTCTTGCTGTTTGATGAATTTCTACATAAAGAGGATATAAGCTATTTGTAGTTTTTCGATGTTCTACATAAATCATATTTTTTATTTTTTCGGATTTAAGGCGTTTACTTAGTTCTTTGGCTAAGTCTTTTGCTCGGTTTTCTAAAGAGATCAGATGAATGGTTTGTTCATCTTTTGTGCTAGTTGCATGGCGTTTAATCTCAGTAAGTAAATTTTCGATTGCTACGGCAGAAAAATCGGCTAAAACCAAACGTTTTATATTTAGAGATTTATGAGTAACTATTTCACTATTAGTTGGTTGAGCCGGTCGAGTATTACTTAAAAGTTCAGTATTATTTTTTGCAAAAAGGGGTAGCGATAGGCTTAAAATGCTACATAAGGTTAATAATCTTCTCATTGTATAAAACCACCATTTTTTAAGAAGTTAGACGTTAGTGTTTTGTGGTAAACATTTTTTAATGATGTAGTGTTAAAAAATCTTTCCATTGTTCCTGTATTTTCAAATGTTGGGTAAAGTATTTGTGAGCTATCAACCGGTTTGACTAAGTTCACTGTCGCAACTACGACAAGTTCCTTACTTTCACGAGATGAATTTGCACTGCGGAAAAATGCTCCTAAAATCGGAATATCTCCCAAGATAGGTACTTTCTTCACTCCTTCAAGGTCTTGTTTATTCAATAAACCGCTGATAATAAAACTTTCTCCATTACCTACTTCAAAGGTTGACTTAGAACGGCGGGTATTAAAGATAGGAATAGAGTTATTCTCAATTTCATAATTTCCAGCAATTGTGCTGACAGATTGTGAAAGAATTAAACGAATACGATCGCTTTTTTGTACTTTTGCACCAACAAGTAATTTAATACCAAACTCTTTATAAAGAATATTGAGCTCGCCATCTTTGTTACGTTGCACAAAAGGGACTTCGCCGCCAACTAAAATATCGGCAGTTTCTCCAGAGAGCATGGAAATATTTGGTTCTGCTAAAATTTTGCCATTATTTTGATTGTCTAATGCACTAATGAGAACATTTAGATTGTTGGAGTTGACTAAAGCTAATTGTCCTCCCTTATTACTAAATCCTCCACTAATTGAGGTTCCGCCTAAGTTTTTGAAGAAATTACCACTTAAGTTATTCCAATTAATACCGATTGCATCAGAGAAAGTTTTGTTAACTTCTGCAACAGTTAATTTCACATTAACTTGAGTTGCGGCTTCTTCATTAGCATTATTGATAACCCCATCATATTGATATTTATTTAAGAAAGGGACTTCTTCTTCTGCGTTATCATGTTTAATTTTCTTTTCGATTACCTTTTTCTGAGAACCTAAGGCTTCGCCTACAATGCGATTAATTTCTTCACTTTCAATTGAGTTTTTGGCTTTACCTTCAATAACATAAGCCTTACCAATTTTCTTAACGGAAAGACCACTATCCGGAAAACGAGTTTGAATTTGTTCATTTGTTGCAGAAATGTTATTTATTACATTGTTTACATTAACAAAATCTTCTGTTAGAGCATTACCGTTATTATCAAATGCAATAATTTCTGCTTTACCCTCATTTTTGGCATAAAGCATAAATGTGTTGTCGTCTAAAATTTCATAATCTGCAACATCTGGTGATGAAACAAAAATAGTGTCAATTTTCTGTGAAGTTTTAATTAATTGACTTTGTCCTTGTTCTAAATTAAATGTTTTTGCAGAAATATGATTAGGTAATGTCAACAAACTGCACATTACACAATAGAATGCTGCTCTTTGGAATTTATTAATTAGCATTATTTTTTCCTCTTAATTGGCGAATAAACATTCCACGATGATTTATCGTTTGAGTATTAGTACCCATTGGCAGAGCAATGAGTTTGGCCTGTTTATCTAGTGAATAAAATTCTTTTAATTGGTGTGCATTCATCTTAATGCTCACATAGCCTAGATAATCTTTATTATTTGAGCTTTCATTCTTTGTATCTTCTTGAGTAAATTTTTTTACTTGTAATACTTTGAAGTTATCAGCCAATTTTGTCATTGAAGTTTGTTCTCTTTCTTGATGAGCGAGATCTTGTTGTACACTATAAATAGAAACAACATCTCCACCACGTAATGAATCCAATAGATATTGCTCGGTATCGCGAATATAAATGCGATAAGCAACTTCTTCCGTTGAATCAATACTCATCAAAATAAAACGAGGATCTTCAGGCGAAATTAATAGTTTAGGATTAAGTAAAGAGCCTGATTGTGTATCTTCCGAGAGCAAAAAACCTTGTAAGGAGTGGCTTTCTACGCTATCAAGCAGAGGCTTAAGATCTGACTCAGTTAATGGATCTGTTTCTCCTACCTTTAATTCAGATAAGGAATAATCCTCCGATTGTAGAAGAGAGCCTTTAGGTAAATCTCGGTTTAATGTAATAACGGTAATGGTTTTTTCCGTTATTTCCGTAGGTTCTGCAGATGAACTCTGCACATCATTTTGTTGGGAGGCTTCTACAGTAGTTTCTGAATTTTCTGTATTTAAATTCGGCAACATAAACAACCCGCCAAACCCAATAAGAATAATGAAAAGAGAGGTGATAAATAGTACCCTGTAATTCATTGTCTATTTCCTTAAGTGATAAATAGTTATAGGCTAAATAGCACGACTGTCGCTAAAAAGCCCGAGCTAATTGCAATCCCATAGGGGAGTCCTTTTTCTCGAATAGAACGAAAAAAGAACAAGCTACCGATAATAATGAGTATCAGCCCTGATAATGCAGTTAGAAAAAGAAAATATGGAGCATATTCTGTGGGGATAGCCAACATCAAGACAGAAAGTAATTTCACATCGCCGGCACCAATTACTTTACATAAAAAAAGCAGAAAACCGATGATTAAGCAAAGTAATGCCGGTAAGAAGTAGAACGTACTATGTGTAAGCCAACTGAATGGGATAATCACACATAACAGTACTACAATGATTCGATTACTAATAATACGTTGTTGGAGATCTGTCCAAGAAAGCCTTATTAACAATAAAATAATGGCGGCAAGTAAAATAGAACGGAAGTGAAATAACAACATAAAAGCAATTCACCTTAATTATTATTTGTACATATCTGCAACTGATTAAAAGGATCACGAAACGGTCAAAAGTGCACTTTTAACTAAGTTTGCAAGTTGCTCAAATTTTATTAAGGTTTCTTTGCTGAAGCTGTTATTACCATATAACACAAATACAACAAATACTGCCACTGCACAACCAATTAAGCCATATTCAATTGAGGTAATCCCTTTTTGCTGCTGACAAAATCGAATAAAGTCTCTAATGTTCATAATGGATTAAAGATATCCTTATGTCCCAAAAGACATAAGGATAATTAAAGACTAGGATGCTACTTACTTAGTTAGCCCATTTGTGCTTTTAACTGTGTCTGTTAATGTTTTAAATTTCGCTTGTAGGCTCTGAATAAAGCCATCTTTGTTGTAAAACACAGCAACAATTAATACGGCTACCGCTACAGCAATTAAGCCGTATTCAATAGCAGTCACACCTTTTTGGTTTTCTTTGAAAGAACGAAAGCCTTCAGTTACAGCAATGTAAGCCTTTGTTGTTAGAGTTGATAACATGTTTGAGTCTCCTTTTATTTAAAATAAAGTATATATAATAGTAGTTTAGAAATTTTATTAATTTCCATTTGGTAATGATACGCAATAACATCTAATGCGTAGTGGTGTGTATTCTAGATCTTTATGAAAGTGATGTAAATGCTACAAATTTAAGATTTAAACAAATCAATGTTATATTTTTGTAATTTATTATTTTATTGTTAATATTTTGTTAATTTCTTAAAGATAAAAAATGTGAATAGGAAATTTATTTGGAAACTTGAATTAACCTAGGTTTGTAATTAATTTTTAAGTATGAAAAAATTGTTAATTTCAAATGCTTTTTTGGTTAATTTTTATGCTTTTTAGAAACTGGTCGGATTTCAATAAAAAATTTATGGCAATAATGTGAATTTTGATTTAATTGGGTGAATTTTGAGCAAAAATCGTCTTGCCATATTTTTTCTTTATAGTAATGCGTAAGAAATGAGACAAAATTATGCATAGCACATAATAATATGCTAAATTTATGGCAATAAATAAGCTAAATATAAGGAATTTATGATGTCGAATCATCTTACAGAACACCGCTTTATTGATTTCCCTATTCACACGAATGTATTAAATGCCTTAGATAGCAAAGGTTTTGAATTTTGTACACCGATTCAAGCGAAAACATTTCCAATTACGCTTGCCGGCAATGATATTGCAGGGCAAGCCCAAACAGGCACGGGAAAAACGTTAGCTTTTTTAGTAGCAACTTTCCATTATTTGTTAAGCAATGAAATTAAAATAGCTAAAAATCAGCCTAGAGCATTAATTTTAGCCCCTACCCGAGAATTAGCCGTGCAAATTGCAGCAGATGCACAGCTTTTTCTACAACATTCTGATCTGAAATTGGCCCTGGCTTATGGTGGTGATGGTTATGATAAACAGCTACAAGAAATTGAAAAAGGTGTGGATATTTTAGTTGGTACAACAGGGCGAGTGATTGATTATGTTAAACAAGGCATTATTAATTTAGATAAAGTCCAAGTGATTGTGCTAGATGAGGCGGATCGAATGTTTGATCTGGGTTTTATTAAAGATATCCGTTACCTTATGCGTAAATCGCCACCACCGCAGAAACGCCTAACACTATTATTTTCAGCAACGCTTTCTCCAAGAGTGAGAGAGCTTGCCTATGAAGATATGAATAACGCCGAATATATTGAAATTGAGCCGTTACAACGCACGGGGCATCGTATTAAAGAAGAGCTATTTTATCCCTCTAATGAAGATAAAATGGCGCTATTATTAACGTTACTTGAAGAAGAGTGGCCGGAGCGTTGCATGGTTTTTGCTAATACCAAGCATAAATGCGAAGAAATTTGGCAATATTTATCTGCAGATGGCCATCGTGTAGGCATGCTGACCGGAGATATTCCACAGAAAAAGCGTCTATCCTTGCTTGATAATTTTACTAAAGGCAATTTAGATATTTTAGTTGTAACAGATGTTGCTGCCAGAGGTTTACATATTCCTGATGTCACGCATGTGTTTAATTATGACTTACCTGATGATAAAGAAGATTACGTGCATCGTATTGGCAGAACCGGTAGGGCGGGGGAGAGCGGACATTCTATCAGCTTCGCTTGCGAGCGTTACGCGGTTAATTTGCCTGCGATAGAGGAGTATATTGGACACCAAATTCCTGTTAGTCAATATGATAAAAGCTCTTTACTGCCTTTGCCGAAAGTGAATCGTTCAAGAAACAAACATGCTTTTGCGCAGAAACGAAATGGACGTAACTAGAACAAAATGATGAATAGCATTTGTGTTTTAACTCAGATTGAAAGGAGAAATATGAACTTACCTAAGTTCGCAGCAATCGTGTGTAGCATTCTGGTGATTGCGGGGTGTAGCACATTAGAGAAATGGGAGGAGGATATGGGCTTATTCTCAGAATCGGCAAATCACCATGCCTCTATTGATAAATCAACCATCAAAAGAGAACGTATGATTTCTAAACAAGTTGCCTTCCCAACACCAAGTAGCCAGCCTGTTGTAAATACTAAGGTAACAACTAAGAGAATTAATACAACAGCTTGTAAAGACAGTGATGATTGGTATTTAGATGGTTATCGTGTAGGAAAATCTTTCCAGACTCAGAAACTACAGATGCTACAGCAGCGAAGTGAATATTGCGGTTATAATGTAAGGCAGCTTCCTGCACAATATCGTAGTAATTGGGATAGAGGCTTCCTTATAGGAACAAAAAGTTAATTTAAGAAGAGAATTTGATATGAGTTTATATAACATTGCTCAAACCGAATCAGGGGAAGTAATTTCTCTGAATTCAAAAATGGCGAATCGTCACGGTTTAGTGGCAGGGGCGACTGGTACAGGTAAAACCGTAACTTTACGCAAATTGGCAGAAGCCTTTAGTGATGATGGCGTGCCAGTGTTCTTGGTTGATGTAAAAGGTGACTTGTCAGGCCTTGTGCAAGCGGGCAGTTTTTCCGGAAAAATTGCAGAACGCATTGAAATGTTTAATTTAGGCGGTGAGGCTTATTTAAAGGGTTATCCCGTTTCATTTTGGGATGTGTTTGGTGAATCTGGCATTCCTCTTCGCACCACTATTTCGGAAATGGGGCCAATGCTGCTTGCTCGTTTATTAAATTTAAACGATACCCAAGAGGGCTTATTAAATCTTGTTTTCCGTGTAGCAGATGACAGAGGTTTACTGCTCATTGATTTAAAAGATTTACGTGCCTTATTGAAATTTGTCGCAGATAATGCAAAAGAATTCCAAGTGGAATATGGGAATGTTTCCGCTGCGAGTGTGGGAGCAATTCAGCGTGCGTTGTTAGCTCTTGAAAATGAAGGAGCAACGAATTTATTCGGTGAGCCTGCATTAGATTTACATGATTGGCTCCAAACCCGTGACGGTCGTGGTGTCATCAATATTTTAAATTCGGAAAAATTGATCAATTCACCAAGAATGTATGGAGCGTTCTTACTTTGGTTTATGGCAGAATTGTTTGAAAACTTACCTGAAGTAGGCGATCCGGAAAAACCGAAGTTTGTGCTTTTCTTTGACGAGGCTCACTTATTATTTGATGGAGCCCCGAAAGTATTGGTGGACAAAATCGAACAGGTGGTACGTTTAATTCGTTCTAAAGGTGTAGGTGTTTATTTTGTCACACAAAATCCGTTAGACTTGCCGGATTCGGTGTTAGGTCAGCTAGGTAATCGTATTCAACACGCATTACGAGCTTTCACTCCGCGTGATCAAAAAGCGGTGAAATCAGCAGCAGAAACCTTCCGTGCCAATAAAGATGTGGATGTGGTAGAAGCCATTACTCAATTAGGTGTTGGGCAAGCCTTAGTTTCTGTATTAGATGAAAAAGGGATGCCAACGCCGGTTGAAATTGCTTATATTTACCCTCCGAAAAGCCAGCTTACACCGCTTGCAACCGGCGAGCGATCTGCATTAGTGAAACAAGATGATTTATACCATCACTATAGCCAATTTGTAGATAATGAATCTGCTTTTGAACGCCTTAATGCCAAAGCAGAACAAGTTAAGGCTGAACAAGCGGCAGCAGAAGAAGCTAACAATGATTTCTTCGGTGGTATTATTTCTTCCATTTTTGGATCAAAAAAGAAAAAAGATCAATCGGTGACCGAGCAGATGGTGAGCCAAGTAGCACATTCTGTGGGGAGAAATTTACGCAACCAAGTTACTAAGCAAATTATGCGTGGAATTTTAGGAGCGATCACCAAAAAGTAAGCGGAATTATCCGTTACAAGCGGTCGAATTTTACTAAAATTTTGCACAAACGCTCTTGTTTGAACATCGGCTTGACTGATGGCGCTAACCGATCCTAGCAAGTTAAAGGCTGAGTGCTTTATTTTTACAATCTTTTGCATGTTGATGCTAAAAATAGTGGTAATGTTGTCTGTTTTTTGGCATAATATGCCTCGTTTTTTGTCTATTTCAGGCTGAAAACATAAACATTTATTTTTTAACACTAAAACACACACATATCACAAGCTAGGGATTGGGGTGTCTATTATCGAACAGAGCGTAGATCAATTTTCTAGGATATGTGGAGGCTAAACCCCGTTTTGCCGTTCATAAGTGGCAAAACAAACAACTTTGAAGGAAAATTCTTATGGCACAAGTTTCTATGCGCGATATGCTTAACGCGGGCGTTCACTATGGTCACCAAACTCGTTACTGGAATCCAAAAATGAAACCATTCATTTTCGGTGCGCGTAACGGTGTTCATGTAATCAACTTAGAAAAAACATTACCTTTATTTAACGAAGCATTAGCAGAATTAACACGCATTGCAAGCAATAACGGTAAAGTATTATTCGTTGGTACAAAACGCGCGGCAAGTGAAGCAGTTAAAGCAGCAGCAGTAGATAGCCAACAATTCTATGTTAACCACCGTTGGTTAGGTGGTATGTTGACAAACTGGAAAACTGTTCGTCAATCAATCAAACGTTTAAAAGATTTAGAGACTCAAACTCAAGACGGTACTTTTGACAAAATCACTAAAAAAGAAGCGTTAATGCGTACTCGTGAGTTAGAGAAATTAGAGTTAAGCTTAGGCGGTATCAAAGATATGAACGGCTTACCGGATGCAGTATTTGTAATCGGTGCTGATCACGAGCATATCGCAATCAAAGAAGCAAACAACTTAGGTATTCCTGTATTTGCGATTGTTGATACTAACTCAACTCCAGATGGCGTTAATTACATCATCCCTGGTAATGATGACGCAACACGTGCAATCCAACTTTACTTAGATTCAGCGGTTGCTGCAATCAAAGAAGGTCGTGGTCAAGAAGTTGAAGTTGCCGCAGAAGCAGCAGCTGAATAATTCAGTTTGTAAGGGCAGGTTTTAACCTGCCCTAAACGATAAAATCTCTAGACAGGTGAATGCCTGTCTTTCCCGTATCAAATCAAGAGGAATTAAAAAATGGCTGAGATCACAGCATCATTAGTTAAAGAACTTCGTGAACGTACCGGCGCAGGTATGATGGAATGTAAAAAAGCATTACAAGAAGCAAACGGTGACATCGAATTAGCGATCGATAACATGCGTAAATCTGGTCAAGCGAAAGCTGCTAAAAAAGCAGGTAACATCGCTGCTGAAGGTGTAATTTTAGCTCGCGTAGCGAACGGTTTCGGCGTATTAGTTGAAATGAACTGCCAAACTGACTTCGTAGCAAAAGATGCAGGTTTCTTAGGTTTAGCAAACGAAGTTGCAGACTATGCAGCAGCAAATAAAGATATCTCTATTGAAGCATTAGCAGTGCAATTTGAAGAAAAACGTGTTGCATTAGTAGCTAAAATCGGTGAGAACATGAATATTCGCCGTGTTAAATTCTTAGAAGGTAACGTGATTGCACAATACTTACACGGTGCAAAAATCGGTGTATTAGTAGCAGGTGAAGGTTCTGAAGAAGAATTACGCAAAGTAGCAATGCACGTTGCTGCAAGCAAACCTGAGTTTGTAAACCCAGAAGATGTTTCTGCAGATGTTGTTGCAAAAGAGCGTGAAATCCAAATCGAAATCGCGATGAACTCAGGTAAACCAAAAGAAATCGCTGAGAAAATGGTTGAAGGTCGTATGGCTAAATTCACCGGTGAAGTTTCATTAACTGGTCAACCATTCGTAATGGATCCATCACAAACTGTGGGTCAATACTTAAAATCAGTAGGTACTTCAGTATCTAACTTCATCCGTTTAGAAGTGGGCGAAGGTATCGAAAAAGTTGAAGAAGATTTCGCAGCAGAAGTTGCTAAAATTACTGGCGGTAACGCTTAATTCAAACTTTGAGTTGATAAAAAAAGCAGGCTTTAGCCTGCTTTTTTTATGTTCTATTTTTTATTATTAACCGGAATGGTAACGGCCGGATCTTCAACGGTTGATTGGGTTTCAATGATTTTTTTCAATCCATAATCGTTTTTATCCGCTTGATTACTAAATAAATCAATTTCTTTATTCAATAACGGATTCTCAATTCCCATCCAATTTGCAATGCCATTAGTAAAATTTAAGCCGGATTTAAAGGCTTTATAGACATTACGCTTAGTATCATCACTCGAAATTTTAAATAATGGGATATCGTAGTGTAGTTTACTTTTATCCTTACCGTTTTGAATCAAAATGTTATCTTTACTCATTTCGTGCGATAAGCCATGGTCAGATAAATAGATCATCGAAAAAGAACGCTGATTAGCTGTTTGGTTTTGAACTAAGGTTTCATACACACGTTTGAGCAATTCGTCTGTTTTCTTAATAGAAGACACATAGCAATTCACATTAAAATAACGTTTCGGTAATTTATTATCGTCAAACATTTTCGGATAATCGGTTAATCTGTCACAAGTAATCGGATGAGAGCCGTATAAGTGTAAGAAAATAAAGCGTTTACCGCTTGCAGGCTCTGCGATAACTTTGCTGAAATGCGGTAGCAGTTCAAAATCGCTTACATTGGTATTTAATGAATCTCCGGCTTTGGTAAAGATTCTGACATCGCTTTTATTGCCGATAGAAGAAATCGGAGTGTCGTAATTACCCAAATAACCTTGATTGGAAATCCAGTAGCTTTTCACGCCTGCAGACTTAATTAAATCAATCAAAGTTAAAGCATAGTCAGCTTCCCATTTTTCCGTATCTGGTTTAGTGAGCATTAACCGCAGAGAAGCGATTGTGTTAGTGCCACCGGCAGTTAGGCCATCAATTAGCGTTCCATTTGCTGAACTCATAAACGGTGTGTTAGGAGCAGGGTAGCCATAAGCATGGTGGTAGTCTTTTCTTGCACTTTCCCCCATAATTAAGATGTAGTCGTCATATTTAGCATTTTCGTTGAGTGTTGATTCTCCCCATTTTGACTCCAATGTTAAATTATTTAATACCTCTAACTCTTTTTTAACTTTTAAGCCTGACTGGTAAAATTCATGGAAGAATTTAAAAGGAGCAAGAGAGAAGAGCATCAAAATAAATGCACTCATCACAAAGGTTTTGTTTTTTAGAAAACGAATATGATACATTTTGGTAATTTTTCGATAAAAAATGACCGCTAGTACAATCCCAATTCCTGCCAAAATATGCAATATGGGCAGTTGGGCAATAAACTCACGGCTTTCCATCATATCGGTGGCAAAAATAGAAGCAATATATTCATAGGTAGGACTACCAAAATTAATGCCAACTGGGGTATAAAAGGCATAAGCGATACTAATAGGTAGCAGCAATAAATAGTAAGTCCATTTTGAGCTGGATAGGGTAATGATCAGAAAAATGCCAAAAAGCACATCTAAAACGGTCGGCTGTGGAAAAAATCCTGAGCCGATAAGCATAAGATAGCTTGCAGAACTTGCTAGGAAAAGAGCAGTAATAATGCCGAAAATTTGTTTTGAATTCATTTAGTTAAAATTTTTCAGTTTATCGTAGAAAAGGATTGTTCTATAATAACGTAATTTTGTGTTTAGTCCATACAGTATAAGAGGCAATTAAAATGAGTAACCCAATCTATAAACGAATTCTTCTCAAATTAAGTGGCGAAGCTTTACAAGGGAACGAAGGTTTTGGTATCGATCCGTCCATTCTAGATCGTATGGCGTTAGAGATTAAAGAACTTCTAGCGGAAGGCGTGGAAGTGGGTGTTGTTCTTGGCGGCGGTAACTTATTCCGTGGTGCAAAATTAGCAAAAGCGGGAATGAACCGTGTAGTGGGTGATCATATGGGCATGCTTGCTACTGTAATGAATGGTTTGGCAATGCGTGATGCCCTGCACCGTGCAGAGGTGAATGCAAAATTGATGTCAGCATTCCAATTAAACGGTATTTGTGATACCTATAACTGGTCTGAAGCAATTAAAATGTTAAGAGAAAAGCGTGTAGTTATTTTCTCGGCAGGTACTGGTAGCCCGTTCTTTACGACCGACTCAGCAGCCTGTTTGCGTGGTATTGAAATTGAAGCTGACGTAGTATTAAAAGCCACAAAAGTAGACGGCGTTTATGATAAAGACCCGGCAAAATACGCAGATGCGAAACTCTATAACAAACTGACTTATGCACAAGTTATTGACCAAGAATTACAAGTGATGGACTTAGCTGCATTTACTCTTGCTCGTGATCACGGTATGCCGATTCGAGTGTTTAATATGGGCAAACCGGGTGCATTACGTAAAGTCGTGTTTGGTACTGAAGAAGGTACAACCATTTCTGAATAATTTATTTCTCTGTTTTTTTATAAAGGATAAAATCAATGATTAACGAAATCAAAAAAGATACACAAGATCGTATGGAAAAAAGCCTAGAGGCTTTAAAAGGTCATATTGCGAAAATTCGTACGGGCCGTGCTCAACCTTCTTTATTAGATGGCATTCAAGTTGAATATTACGGTTCAGCGACTCCATTACGTCAAGTTGCAAACGTAGTTGCTGAAGACGCACGTACTCTTGCGGTAAACGTGTTTGATAAATCTTTAATTTCAGCGGTAGAAAAAGCGATTTTAACTTCAGATTTGGGCTTAAACCCATCATCTGCCGGTACCACTATTCGCGTTCCACTTCCACCGTTAACAGAAGAACGTCGTCGTGATTTAATCAAAATCGTTAGAGCAGAAGGGGAGCAAGGTAAAGTAGCTATCCGCAATGTTCGTCGTGATGCCAATGATCAAATCAAAGCATTATTGAAAGATAAAGAGATCAGCGAAAACGAGCAGCATAAAGCCGAAGAAGATATTCAAAAAATTACTGATACTTTCATCAAAAAAGTTGATGAAGTATTGGCAGCAAAAGAGAAAGAGTTATTAGATTTCTAATTTGCAAAAAAGATTAAAAAATTAACCGCTTGTAATCATCAATTACAAGCGGTTGTTTTTTATCGAAACTTTACTATTATAAGTAACGTTTGCTGATAACTTTTAAGTTATCGTCTAATTCATACACTAATGGCTGACCAGTTGGGATTTCTAAATCCATGATATCTGCGTCAGAAATTCCTTCAATGTGTTTTGCTAATGCACGTAATGAGTTACCGTGAGCGGTTACAAGAACACGTTTGCCGGAAATTAATGCCGGAGCAATTTGATCTTCCCAGAATGGTAATACGCGCTCAAGCGTGATTTTTAAGTTTTCGGCATTTGGAATTAAATCTTTCGGTAAATTTGCATAACGGCGGTCGTTATGAGCAGAATTTGGATCTTGTGGGTCTAAATCCGGAGGAGAAATATCGTAAGA
Organism: Mannheimia granulomatis; assembly: GCF_011455695.1. Taxonomy (NCBI): domain Bacteria; kingdom Pseudomonadati; phylum Pseudomonadota; class Gammaproteobacteria; order Pasteurellales; family Pasteurellaceae; genus Mannheimia; species Mannheimia granulomatis. The sequence goes on from NZ_CP015030.1 coordinate 685,312, forward strand.
ACGACGCCAGATGTGAACTTGCTCATCACCGTATTTTTCTGCGGTTTCTTTTTTGTCTAAACCTTGTAACGCACCATAATGACGCTCATTTAAACGCCAGTTTTTCACTTGAGGAATCCATAATTGATCAGATTCTTCTAACACGATATTACAGGTTTTGATTGCACGAGTTAAAACAGAAGTGAAAGCGATATCAAATTCAAAACCTGCAGCTTTTAATTTTTGACCTGCTGATTTTGCTTCTTCAATACCACGCTCTGTTAAATTAACATCACGCCAACCTGTAAATAAGTTTTTAGCATTCCATTCACTGAAACCGTGGCGGATAAATACTAATTGCATAATAACTCCTTGCTTTGAGTAAAAAATAATGGATTTAAAACTGCGTTATTTATAGCAAAATTCTGCTCATTTTGAAATAGATAGTTAAATTCTTTCACTAAAAAGCTGATCTTAAGCAAATAACCGATTAGAATATAGCCTTAGCGATATTTTGAATAAAAAAGGAATACTTGTGAAACGAAGAAATTTTGATTTTTGGGCATTACTATTGGGCGGAGTAATTAGTATTTCCGCATCTTTTTCTTTTGCAAATAACCTTAACCAGATTCAGCAAAAAATTCAGCAACAAACTTCTAAAATTAATGAGCAGAAACAAAAGCGTACTGCTTTACAATCAACATTAAAAACCCAAGAAGTTGAAATGGGTAAAGTGTTAGATAAATTGCAAAAAACAGAAATGTCGTTAGGTGAAATTCGCCAAACTATTAAGGCAACCGAACTTGAAATCAATCGCCTTGAAAAACAAGAGAAGCAGCAAAAAGAAAAATTAAAAGAACAGCTGGATTCTGCTTATCGTTCAGGCGTTAATCCTTCTGTATTAGAGCGTTTAATGTCTGAAGATGCAAAAAATGCAGAAAGAATGACCGCTTATTATGAGCATATGAATAATATTCGTATTGATGCCATTCATGAAATTCGCAAAACGCAGGCAGACTTAAAAGCCAGACGAGATGAGTTAAAAGGTCAGCAAAAAGATCATCAATCACAATTAAATGAGCACAAAAAGCAAGAGAGGGATTTGAAAAAAGTACAGGCTCAGCGTGAGAGTACGCTACGTTCCATTGATAAAACGCTTGAGCAAGATCAAAGCCGTTTAGAGAATTTGAGGAATAATGAAGCTGCTCTAAGACAGCAATTGGAACAGGCACAAAAAGAGTCTGAGCAAGCTCAAAAACGTGAGCAGCAAGCAGCAAAATCTAAGTCTCAATCTAACGCGAAAGTAGATACTACACCAATTAAGGCCGGTAGATATACGATGCCGGTATCGGGCAATGTGATTACTAAATTTGGTAATAATTGGCATGGTGTTGTCATTGCCGCACCTGCCGGTACATCTGTTAAAGCAATGGCTTCTGGTCGGGTGATTATGGCACAATGGCTTGCAGGTTATGGACAAATGGTTGCAATTGATCATGGCAATGGAGATATTTCTCTTTATGGCTATAACCAATCAATTTCCGTCAGCAAAGGAAGCCGGGTACAAGGTGGGCAGGCGATTGCCAAAGTAGGCAACAGCGGAGGACAAAATCGATCAGCTCTTTATTTTGGTGTGACTCGAAAAGGAACACCGATTAATCCTTTAAATTTGGTGAAATAATTAATGTTAAAAGAAGTTTACAAGCGGTTAAATTTGAGCATTTTTTTGCAAATTTTTCTGTTTTTTCCACCGCTTGCACATGCAGCGAAACTAGCTATTGTTATTGATGATGTCGGTTATCGAGTAAAAGAAGATAAGGCTATCTTATCCATGCCGAAGGAGGTGAGTGTGGCGATTATTCCATCGGCCCCTTATGCGAAAGCCAGAGCGATTGATGCTCATCACCAAAAGCGGGATATTTTAATTCACCTGCCAATGGAGCCTAAATCCAAGCAACCTATTGAACGAGGTGGACTTAAAATTGGTGATAGCGAAGAAAAACTTCGGAAACTTATTGAGAGTTCTCGTGGTCAAGTACCATATGCGATTGGTTTAAATAATCATATGGGAAGTGGTGCAACCTCAGATAGCCAAACGATGATAAATTTGATGAATGTGCTAAAAGAAAATCAACTGTTCTTTTTAGATAGTAAAACCATTGGTAGCAGTGTTGCGGCAAAAATTGCCCGCCAAATGGGCATCGGTACACTGGAGCGAGATATTTTCTTAGACGATAGCGATGAGTTTGCCAATGTGCAAAAGCAGTTTTCATTAGCCGTTGAACACGCAAAGAAACACGGCGTAGCAGTGGTTATTGGGCATCCACGTCAAAATACAATTCGTGTGTTGAAGAATACTTTAGCTAAATTACCCAAAGAGGTTGAGTTAGTTAGTATCGGAGCACTTTGGCGAAATGAAAAAATCACACCGGAAAAACCACTTATTATGCTGTTTGAGCATGAGCCGGCAGTTACATCTATACCGCCTTATGAAAGCATTCCGCTTTTACGTGGTATTCCAAGAGAATAAAAGGTCATCAATGAATACAAAACTTCATTTTTTAACATATTGCTGTTTAGTTGCGTTCGCCTCAATGGCACAAGCAGAACCGTCTAAGCGTATTACAGATATCGATGCCGATAAAGTTGAAGAATTAGAAGAGGACTTAGCAGAAGCCTCCTCAGAAGAATTGATAGAAGAAGATAGAGTTGAGCCACTCGTCGATTTAGAAATAAAAGGTATTAAAGATAAAGAGGCGAAGAAAAATGTCAATTTATATTTAGCCCAAATTGCTAATGAATATGCAGATGGTTCAGAACGCTATCAATATTTAGTACAAACTAATGTTGATAAAGCATTAAGAGCTTTAGGCTATTACAACAGCCAATATCAATTTGTACAGCTTCCTCGTAACGGGAAGAAACCGCTATTAGTGTTAAATGTACAATTAGACAAAGAAACCGTCAAAATTGATGAAACTGATATCGTCTTGCAAGGTGAGGCGAAAGAAGATGAGGCATTTATTCGATTAGTTGAAAAAGCACCAAAATCAGGATCTAGGCTTAATCATAAAACCTATGAAAATTTTAAAAGTAATATTGAAAGCAATGCTTTTAGTCGAGGGTATTTTGATGGACATTGGCTATATCATCGCTTAGAAGTTTATCCACTCGACCACAAAGCAGACTGGCGTTTGGGCTATGACAGTGGCAACCGTTATCGCTATGGAAATATCACTTTTGTGGATAATCAAATTCAAGAAGAATATTTGCGTAATATTCTTAAAATCCAGACAGGTGATCCTTATTTAGCAAGCGATCTTTCCGTTTTAACTCAAGACTATTTATCGAGTAAATGGTTTTCGTCCGTTATGGTTGAGCCTCACTTAAATGAACAAGATAAAAGGGTGGACTTAAATATCCTTTTCCAACCAAGAAAGAAAAACGAAGTAGAAATTGGAATTGGTTTTGAAACAGACGTTGGTCCACGTTTACAACTTAACTGGAAAAAATCTTGGTTAAACAGCCGTGGTCACAGCATTGAGACTCGAACTTATGTGTCAAAGCCCGAACAATCATTTGAGTTGGGTTATAAAATTCCGTTAAGGAAAGACCCTTTACACTACTATTATCAATTATCCGGTACTTTGGAAAACGAAAACCAAAATGACACCAAATCAACCGCGGCAATTCTAGGATTACAACGTTTTTGGACGCGTGAAACCGGTTGGTCATTTTCAGCTGGCGTAAAAGCGCGTTATGATTCTTTTACTCAAGCACAAGATCGTTTCAAAACATTGTTAATTTATCCAACCGCTTCGCTCAACAGAACCCGAACAGATGGTAAACCTTATCCGTTATGGGGCGATACGCAAAAATTAACCGTAAACTGGGGGAGTAAAGCTTTCGGTTCAGATGTGAATTTTTATAGTTATAAGGCTTCAACCTCTTGGGCTAGAACCTATTTTGATAATCATCGTTTCTACTTAAGAGCAGAAATCGGTTATATAAAAGCGAATCAATTTGAGCGTATTCCACCGGCTTTGCGTTATTTTGCCGGTGGTGATATGAGTGTTCGTGGTTTTGGCTATAAAGATATTTCTCCGCGTGATCCTAAAGATGGAAAACGTGTTGGAGGCTCTCACCTGGCAACAGGTGCGGTCGAATATCAATACCAGGTTTACCCGGGGTGGTGGGCGGCAATATTTTACGACACCGGGTTGGCTTCTAATAAATTTAAAACCAAAGATCTGCATTCGGGAACAGGAATTGGTGTCCGTTGGGCATCGCCAATTGGTGCAATTAAATTTGATGTCGGCACACCAGTGAAATCGCCTGATAATAAAAAAGGCTTTCAAATTTATATTGGTTTAGGTTCGGATCTTTAAATGGCAGCAAGCGGTCAATTTTAGATAAATTTTTACAGTTATTAATCACGACTATGAACGAAGAAAAACAACAAATAATGCAAAATCAAAGGATGATACTGCCTGAACAGGCTCCTAAATCGGATAAAACTGAAGTTGATAAAACCTCCTCAAAAGCTTCAACATGGCGTTGGTTGCGTTGGGGGATTTGCGTATTGCTTATTGTGTTGTTAATTCCACTTCTGTTTTTAGCTACAGGATATGGGCAGCGTAAAGCGCTTACGTTGGTAGATAAATTTGTTGAACCGTTACAAATTGGGATGGTAGAGGGTAGCCTACAAGATGGACTGACATTAACCAATGCTCAGTTTGTGATAGATGGTGTTAATGTACAGGTAGGTAAAGCTGATTTACATCTTGGCTTGAATTGCTTGGTGCATTATGAAGTCTGTCTGAATAATCTGAGTGTGAAAGATACTTCTGTGGTAGTTGATACCAGTAAATTACCCCCTTCTCAAGATAAAGAGGATACAAAGCCCTTTACTGAGTTGAATTTACCGCTTGGAATTTCTGCTAACAATATTCAGCTAGACAATATTGAAGTTAAGGTAGATGAAACAGAAATTCACCTTAACCATTTCCATTCAGCACTTTCCGGAAAAGGGCGTTCAGTTACGTTACATCCGACCAAATTAGACGGCTTAAATCTGCTGTTAGCTTTAAAATTAGAGGAAACAGAACAGAAACAAGCGGTTGATTTTAATGAAAAAATGGCAAAATCGGATGATGAGTTGCCGACAACACCAACCAATGCTCAAGAAGTGGCAGATAAGGTTGTAAAAGAAGCTGTAGAAAAAACAGGAGAAAAAGTTGTTGAGCAATTCCACGAGTTGCAAGGTAAAACGCCGGAAAAAGCAGCCCAAGAACCACGCAACAATATTGACTGGGCAACTATTCGTGCCGAATTGGAAAAACCATTATTAGATAAACAAGTTCGCTTTACATTACCTTTGGATTTGATGATTGAGCAAATTGAGGTAAAAAATGTTGCGCTTGCACAAAAAGCTAAGGATGAAAAAGGAAACAGTATTGAGCCGATTTCTTTGTTAAAAGTAGATTCTTTAGATTTAAAAGCACAAGCAAAAGATCAACATATTGCTTTGCAATACCTTGATTTTAAAAGCGATCAAGGTGATTTGACAGCAAAAGGGGAATTATCCTTGAAAGATAATTATCCGTTAGCATGGAATATAGAGGGGTATGAAGCAAAAAATGCAAAGGTGAAACTTCCATTTAGTCATATTAAAGCTGATGTTTCCGGTGAATTATATGAAACGACAAGACTGAATGTTTTAACTAAAGGCGCAATTAACGCGGATGTTAGCGGTAATGTTCAATTAGCAGCCTCTAAAATGCCCTTTGATCTTAGTTTAAAAAGTGAATCAATGAGTTATCCTTTTGCTGCACAGCAAGGGAATGATGTGCTGAAGTTAGAGAATATTGATATTCGCTTAAATGGTGATCTGCTTCAATATGATTTGGCGGCAAATCTGAGTGCAAAAGGTATGGGGATACCGCCAAGTTCTGCGCTATTGAAAGGCAATGGAGAGCTGACGCATTTTAATATTCAAGATTTAACCCTAAATACATTAGGGGGCAAGGCTCAGTTACAAGGAGTTGCGGATTGGGTAGATGGTGTGGAATGGGATGCAAACCTTGCGTTAAATGATATTAATACTAAATCATTATTGGCTGATTGGCCTGCCCAGCTTTCCGGCTCACTTAAATCGAAAGGTTATGCAGCGCGAGGCAGTGCAGGTTCAGATTGGAATGTAGATATCTCTAATATTGATTTAAAAGGACTGTTGCAACAGAAAAATCTGAAATTAACCGGTGATCTTAATGCCAATAATCAGCAATTGTTAAATGTACCGGCTCTGTCTCTTGTGTATGGCGAAAATAAAATTGATGTTAAGGGGAGCTTAGGCGAAAAATCCGATTTCTATGCAGATATTAAAGCTCCGAATCTACAAGGACTAGTACCGAATTTAAAAGCCGGCATAAGTGGTAATGTTAAGTTATCAGGGCAAGTGTCTCAGCCTAATATGGATTTAGATTTAGTAGCCTCAAATGTAAGTTATGATCAATTCAAATTACAGCACCTAACTGCCAAAGGTAAAATCACGACGGAAAAAACAATTCAAGGTGATGTTGAGTTAGGGCTACGCCAGTTTGCATATAATGATATTAAAGTGGAGAGTGCAACAGTATTGGCGCAGGGTAATGAAGCAAATCATACGTTAAAATTAACCTCAAAAGGGAATCCTGTTGGGGCAGATTTGCAAATTTCCGGAAAATTTGACCGCTTGCAACAGATTTGGGAAGGGCAATTAAGCCAAGTTGCGATTCAGTCTAAGGATTTTGGCAAATTCCAAACCGACAAAGCGGTAAATGTGAAATATGATAACAAGGCAATTAATGCCAATGTATCCGCCCACTGTTGGCATAATCCGAAAATTAATTTATGTTTTCCAACTGCCTTTAATGCCGGTGTTGAAGGAAAAGTACCTTTTGAATTACGCAATTTTAATTTAGCCGTATTGCAAGAGTTTTTGGATAAAAACAGCCAGATTTCCGGCATTGTGAATGCAAAAGGTGATGCAGCGTGGTTTAAGAACAAACAGCCTGAAGTTAATGTGGATCTCACATCCAATTCAATTAAGTTCCTGCAAAAAATGGAAGGTGGTAAAAGTTTTCCGTTAACGGTTTCGCCATTGAAAATTAATTTAAAAATGGCAGAGAATAATTTAGTGCTGAAATCAGATTTACGAATGGAAAATAACGGTAGGTTATCGACTGATGTAGTGATGAAAGATTTAAATAAAGCAAGAACGTTGTCGGGCAATATTCATATTGATCAATTAACTCTAAAACTTCTTCGTCCTTTGTTAAATAAAGGTGATTCAGTTGATGGTAATATTAACGCTCGTTTGACTTTAGGTGGAACTGCAACTTCGCCATTATTGCATGGGAATCTGAATTTAACTTCGCTCAAGGCTCGGTCAACTGTGATGCCGTTTGATATTACCGGTGGAAATTTAGCGATGAATTTCCATGGTGCAACTTCAACACTAAGTGGGCAAATTCAATCAAACCAAAGCCAATTACAACTGAAGGGAGATGCTGATTGGCGTAATTTAAATGCTTGGAAAACAAGAGTCCATGCACAGGCTAACCGCTTCCAGGTGGATATTCCAAATATAGCTAAAGTGCAGATAAGTCCGGATATTCAAGTAACAGCAACACCGAATTTGCTCACATTAAGTGGTAATATTGACATTCCATGGGCAAGAATTGAGGTGGAAAAGTTACCTGAAAATGCGGTTACAGTCAGCGGTGATGAAGTGATTATGGATGGTTCGGCTAAAGCGAAAATGCCGTTTAATCAAAGGAATATTCCAGCTCAAACTGCAAACGGCATGATGGTCAATGCAGACATTAAAATCAATATTGGTAGTGATGTGAAGTTAAAAGCCTATGGTTTGAATAGTAATCTAAATGGATTATTATCTGTCCGCCAAGGTAAGCAAGGCTTAGGGCTTTACGGGCAAGTGAATTTGGATGAAGGACGTTTTGCGGCGTATGGTCAAGATTTATTGATCCGAAAAGGCAATATTATTTTTGCCGGTTCACCATCTCAGCCTTCACTTGATATTGAAGCGATCCGAAATCCGGAGGCGATGGAAGACCCAACAATTACCGCAGGTGTTAGGGTAACCGGGCTTGCGGATAACCCAAATGTGAAAGTATTCTCAGATCCGGTTATGTCACAAAACGAGGCACTTTCTTATATTTTAACCGGGCGTTCGCTAGAAAGTAGTGGTGACGCCAGCTCAAGTAATGCGGTTGCTGCGGCATTATTAAGCATGAGTTTATCGAAAAGCAGTAAATTAGTAGGGGATGTTGGCAGTACCTTTGGTTTAAAAGATTTAAGTGTCAGCACTGCAGGTATTGGCGATAATACAAAAGTAGAGTTCAGCGCCAGTCTTGCTCCGAAATTCCGTGTTAAATATGGTGTGGGGATTTTTGCCCCATTAACGGAATTAACCCTACGTTATAATTTAACCCCGAGGCTTTATTTGCAATGGGTTTCAAACATTAACCAAGCGGTAGATTTAATGTATCGTTTTGAGTTTGATGAACTCTTCTAATTTAAAGGGTTGTTGATGGAAACATTAACAACCTTTTTGCTTTATAGTAGAATGTTGTTTCAATTTACAAGCGGTCAAAAAAATAAAAATTTTACATATCATTATGGAAAAACAACGCCAACGCGAACTACAAAAATGGCTCAAAAGTCAGCAAAAAGTTATAAAAAAATATATGCACATAAATGTGCTGTTAGGGATAATCAGCAGTTTATTGATGATCGGGCAAATGTGGCTGCTTGCAACAGTATTGCAGAAAATGATTGTGCAGCACCAAAGCTCAACAACCTTTTTGACAGAAATTGGTTTATTGTTTCTCTGTTTTATTGGTAGAGCTTTGTTGATTTTTATGCGTGAACGTGTGGGGTTTAAAGCCGGGCAAGTGCTGAGATTTCATCTTCGGCAACAAATTTTAACCAAAATGGAAGCCGTGGGGCCGATGACCATTCAACAAAAACCGGCGGGGAGTTGGGCAACTCTTATGCTTGAGCAGGTGGAAAATCTGCATAATTTCTATGCTCGTTATTTACCACAACAATTTTTATCGCTAATTATACCGCTGGTTATTCTTTGTTTTGTCTTTCCGATTAACTGGGCGGCAGGCGTTATTTTATTTGCTACAATGCCACTACTACCACTTTTTATGATCTTGGCAGGAATTAAAGCGGTGGAAGCTAACCAACGCAATATTGGCATTCTTTCTCGCATCAGCGGTCAGTTTTTAGATAAGCTTAAAGGCTTGGAAACTATTCGTTTGTTTGGTCAGGCTGAAAAGCAGACCGAGCAGATTTATCAAAGCACAGAAGATTTTCGCATCAGTACAATGGATGTGTTGAAAATGGCCTTTTTATCGTCTGCAGTGTTAGAGTTTTTTACAGCGATTTCGGTGGCGGTAATGGCAGTTTACTTTGGTTTCATCTATTTGGGAGAGCTGGATTTTGGGTATTATGGTACGAATGTCACGCTTTTTGTCGGTTTCTTCTGTTTAATGATGGCACCGGAATTTTATCAACCTATGCGTGAGCTTGGGGTTTTCTACCATGATAAAGCGGCTGCTATTAGTGCGGCAGACAGTATTGAAAGTTTTTTAAAAGAAGAGGTAAAAACGCAAACTTCCAGCGATTTGCAAAAAAAATTACAAAATCAACCGCTTGTTATTCAAGCAGAAGATTGTGTGATCCTTTCACCACAAGGTAAGGCGTTAACCCAGCCGCTTACTTTTACCTTGAATGCTCATCAGCATATTGCGCTGGTAGGACAAAGTGGCGCGGGCAAAAGTTCTTTGATGAATATGTTACTTGGCTTCTTACCTTATGAAGGGAGCGTTAGCATTAATGGTGTTGAGTTACGTGAGCTAAATTTAAGTGAGTGGAGGACTAAGCTGGCTTGGGTAGGGCAGAACCCGCAATTAATACGAGGTTCTTTAAAAGAGAATATTTTGCTTGGTAATTCGAATGCGACTGAAACGGAATTAGCCAATGCTTTGCACTTATCTAAAGCAGATGAGTTTGTTGAGCGTTTAGGTTTAGATCATCAAGTTCAAGATAGTAATATCGGCATTTCAGGTGGACAGGCACAACGTATTGCGATTGCTCGAGCCTTATTACGTCCTTATCAATTATTATTGTTAGATGAGCCAACTGCAAGTCTTGATATGGATTCTGAGCAACAAGTTTTAGCGGCATTACACCATTTAAGTCGTCAGCAAACTACTTTGATGATTACCCATCGTGTTGAAGATTTAACCCAATGCGATGAAATTTGGGTGATGAAGCAAGGACAGATTATTCAACAAGGTACTTTTGCCGAATTAGAACACACAGGCTTTTTTGCAGAGCTGTTAAATAACGAATTAGTTCATCAGGGAGAACGCTAATGAAAGCACTTTTTCCATTTTTTTCTCTCTATCGTACTCATTTCGGGCGTTTGTTGTTAGGGATCGTGCTTGCAATCTTAAGTCTTGCTGCCAGCATCGGTTTGCTCAGTTTATCGGGCTGGTTTTTAGCAGCTTCTTTTTTAGCCGGCTCTGCTATTACGTTTAACTTTTTCTACCCATCATCAGGGGTGAGAGGTTTGGCTATCGGACGTACTGCTTCACGTTACCTTGAACGCTTGGTTACACACGATGCGACCTTTCGTGTGTTGGCAAATTTGAGGGTGAGTGTATTTAAAAAGCTGATCCCTCTTAGCCCAAGCGGTTTAAATCGTTTCAGAAACAGCGAGCTACTCAACCGTTTAGTGGCGGATGTGGACACTTTAGACACGCTTTATCTTAATTTGGTATCGCCTTTTGTCAGCGCAGTCATGATTATTGCCTTTATGGCATTTGGACTGTCTTTTGTATCCATTAAGCTAATGCTGATTATTTGTGGCAGCCTATTATTCCTTTTATTGGTTATTCCTGCCGTTTTTTACCGATTAGGCATGAAATTAGGGCGACATGCTATTCAAAATCGAGCAAATTATCGCAGCCAATTTATTGAATGGGTGCAGTTCAATGCCGAATTTCTCCTTTTCGGTAATTTAAATCAAGCCAGCGAAAAACTACAAGAAATCGAACGTAAATGGTTGAATGCACAAAGTAAAGAAAGTCAGCTTTCAGGTTTATCAAGCAGCCTGTTAATGCTTTCAAACGGTATTTTAACTTGTGTGGTTATTTATTTGGTTGCTAGCGCAATTAATGTGCCGAGTGCCGAATATCCGGAAGCTTTAATTGCTTTAGTGATTTTTTGTGTGTTGGCATCAAATGAAATCCTTGCTCCGATTGGCATTGCCTTTTTGCATTTAGGGCAGCTGATTACTGCAGCCGAACGTTTAAATGAAATTACTGAACAACAGCCGAACGTGCAATTTAATGGTTCAGCAGAATGGCAAAATTTAGAGAAAAATCAAACGCTCGTCCGCTTTGAACAGGTGGATTTCCGCTACTTAAATGGTGAGCAAAAGGTGCTAAACCAACTTTCTTTTGAGGTGCTAAAAGGGCAAAAAATGGCTATCTTAGGTAAAACGGGCAGCGGTAAATCAACTATTTTCCAGCTATTAAATCGTAATTATGAGCCAACAAGCGGTCAAATTTGGTTAAATAATTGCAAAATTGAAGATTTTTCAGAACTGACTTTGCGTTCAAAATTAGTCACGCTTAGCCAACGTGTCCATATTTTTAGCCAGACCTTGAAGGATAATTTATTGATGGGCAATGCAGCAGCAACTGAAGCTCAAATGATTGAAATTGTGGAAAAGGTCGGTTTAGGCTATTTGCTTGAAACAGAGGGTTTAAAACTTTGGCTTGGTGAAGGTGGCAGACCGCTTTCCGGTGGTGAACAGCGCCGTTTAGGCTTAGCCCGTTTATTACTGAGTTCTGCTGAATTAGTGTTATTAGATGAACCGACTGAAGGGTTGGATCGGGAAACCGAGCAGCAGATCTTAAATTTAATTCTTACGCATTGTAAAGATCGCACTTTATTGATGATCACTCACCGTCAAAGTGCATTAGAGAAATTTGATGTGATTTATCGAATAGATAACGGGCGATTACTGAATTAAAACAATAACCCAAAGGCATTTATCTTTTTTGCGGATAAATGCCTTTTAGCATTCAAAATAAAGGGAAAAAATGCTATATTCTCTTTTATTGATTTATGGGATTACATTTATACAATATGACGGATTATCACGATATTACCCTTGCTTATGCCGGCGTATGCCAAGCAGCAACTTTAGTGCAACAGTTTGCTCATAAAGGTGTAGCAGATAGAGAGGTTTTTGAGCATTCCATTCGTAGCTTATTAGTTACCCAGCCTGAATCGGCATTAAGCGTATTTGGCGATTCAATTTCACATTTAAAAATCGGGCTTGAAACAGCATTATCACAAACAAGTGGTGGTAACGGGAAATTAGATACGGAGATCGGTCGTTATTGGATAAGTCTGATTGCATTAAGCCAAAAGCTAAATAAAAATCCACAAGCCAAGCAGCAATTAGCCCAGCGTTTACAACAAGTTGAACGTCAATTATCGTTGTATGAAGATAATATCTTAGCCGATCAAATGATTGCTAATTTGGCGGCCATTTATAGCGATGTTATTAGTCCGTTAGGGAACAAAATCCATGTGGTGGGCTTACAAGACTATTTAGTTCGCCCAGATATTCAGCATAAAATTCGTGCTTCTTTGCTTGCCGGGATTCGTGCTGCGATTTTATGGCAACAAGTGGGCGGTAGCCGTTGGCAATTTTTATTTTCTCGTAAGAAAATTTTTAATCAAGCACAGCAACTTTATCGTCAAATTTAATTACACATTTATCTATTTGGAGAATACTAAATAATGGAACTGACTGCGTTAACAGCATTATCCCCAATTGATGGCCGCTACCAAGATAAAGTGGCGAGTCTTCGCCCGATTTTTAGTGAATTTGGTCTATTAAAATTCAGAGTGACGGTTGAAGTGCGCTGGTTACAGAAATTGGCATCTCACGCACAAATTAAGGAAGTTCCGGGGTTTTCTGAAAAAGCAAACGATTACTTAAATCAAATTGTGGCTAATTTCTCATTAGAAGATGCAAATCGTATCAAAGCAATTGAGCGTACAACTAACCATGATGTAAAAGCTGTAGAGTATTTCTTAAAAGAAAAATGTGATGCTTTACCCGAGTTACAAGCGGTTAATGAATTTATTCATTTTGCCTGTACTTCAGAAGATATTAACAACACCTCCCATGCGTTAATGCTAAAAGCGGCTCGTGAAGAAGTATTATTACCTGAATGGAAAAAATTGATCAATGCCGTGGTAGATTTAGCCAAACGCTATCAACATATTCCTTTACTTTCTCGTACCCACGGCCAGCCGGCCAGCCCGACAACGATCGGTAAAGAAATGGCAAACGTAGCTTATCGTTTACAACGTCAATATAAGCAGTTAGAAAATTTAGAAATTTTAGCTAAAATCAATGGCGCGGTAGGGAATTACAATGCGCATTTATCCGCTTATCCTGATGTGGATTGGCATACTTTTAGCCAAGAGTTTGTGGAATCATTAGGGGTAACATGGAACCCTTATACTACGCAAATTGAACCGCACGATTATATTGCCGAGTTCTTTGATTGTGTGGCACGTTTCAACACGATTATTATTGATTTTGACCGTGATATGTGGGGCTATATTGCGTTAAATCATTTTAAACAACGCACTATTGCAGGAGAAATTGGCTCTAGTACTATGCCACATAAAGTAAACCCGATTGACTTTGAAAATTCAGAAGGTAATTTAGGCTTAGCGAATGCGGTGATGACACACTTAGGGCAAAAATTGCCGATTTCTCGCTGGCAGCGCGACTTAACTGACTCAACAGTATTACGTAATCTAGGTGTTGGTTTAGGATATGCCTTAATTGCCTATGCTTCAACCTTAAAAGGTATCAGTAAATTAGAGGTGAATGAACAACATTTACGTGATGAATTAAATCAAAATTGGGAAGTATTGGCAGAGCCGATTCAAACAGTTATGCGTCGTTATGGTATTGAAAAACCATATGAGAAATTAAAAGAGTTAACGCGTGGTAAACGGGTAGATGAAGTGGCAATGCGTGAGTTTATCGAGAAGTTGGCTCTCCCTGAAACAGAGAAAGCTCGCTTGAAAGAGATGACTCCGGCTACTTATATCGGCTATGCTGTTGAATTGGTCGATCAATTGTAAAATTTAGCCCAAAATAGACCGCTTGCAAGCGGTCTTTTTCTGTATTTATTTTGCAAAAGGAAGAAATATGAAACAGGCAAATAGACATAAAAAAATAATTGACTTAGTAAACCAGCTTGGATATGTCAGCACGGAAGAATTAGTTACAGTGTTAAAAGTGAGTCCGCAAACCATTCGTCGAGATTTAAATGAAATGGCGGAAAACAATTTGATCCGCCGTCATCATGGTGGGGCTGCGGCGCCATCTAATACGGAAAATAGTGATTATACTCACCGTAAACAGTTTTTCTCACAAGAAAAAAATGCTATTGCTCAGCAAGTGGCAAAACTCATTCCAAATGGGGCTTCAGTTTTTTTAGATATTGGCACTACATCGGAAGCGGTGGCTTTTGCCTTAAGACAACATAAAAATTTAAAAGTAGTCACCAACAACTTAAATGCAGCTCATATTTTAATGCAGAATCCGGATTGTCAAATTACGGTTGCAGGTGGTAGCTTAAGAACAGACGGTGGTTTGATCGGTGAAGAAACTGTGCGTTTTATTAATCAATTTAGATTGGATTTTGGTGTCTTAGGCATTAGTGCGGTAGATTTAGACGGTTCAATGTTGGACTACGATTATCACGAAGTGCAAGTTAAGCGGGCTTTAATGGAATGTTCCAGACAAGTGGTTTTAGTGACCGATCACTCAAAATTCAGTCGTAATGCTATTGTTCGTTTAGGAAATGTTAAAGAAGTAAATTATTTGTTTACAGATACCTATTTACCGCTAGAATTACAAAACCATTTAAATCAATCGGATGTTATCGTCAAAATTTGTAATGAATAACGAGACTTTTTTTTCTAAGCAAAAATGGATTGCTTATGCTCAGCTTATGCGGTTTGACAAACCTATCGGCACACTATTATTGTTGCATCCAACGCTTTGGGCATTATTTGTAGCGGCAAATGGAATGCCTCCCGTATCTACACTGATTATTTTTATTCTTGGTGTGATTGTTATGCGAGCAGCTGGATGTGTGATTAATGATTATGCAGACAGAGAAATTGACGGGCATGTTAAACGCACTTCACAACGTCCATTGGCAACAGGGAGGGTTTCAACTACAGAGGCTAAAATCATTTTTGCTGTCTTATTAATTTTTGCTTTCTTACTTGATTTAATGCTTAACCGATATGCGTTTTTGCTCTCTTTTGTGGCGGTGTTTTTAGCGGTTATCTATCCTTTTATGAAACGCTTTACTCATTTACCACAAGTGGTGCTTGGTATGGCATTTGGTTGGGCAATCCCAATGGCGTTTGGTGCAGTAAGTGAATCGCTACCACTTGAGTGTTGGTTATTATTTTTGGCAAATTTAGCGTGGACAGTTGCTTATGACACCCAATATGCAATGGTTGATAGAGATGACGACTTGCGAATTGGGGTGAAATCTACTGCGATTTTATTTGCTCAATATGATAATAAAATCATTGCCTTATTACAGTTCACTGCCCTGATTTTATTGGGATTATTAGGCGTAATTAAAAATTACCATATCGGCTATTTTATTGTCTTGGCGTTAAGTGCCACACTCTTTATCTACCAATGTTGGCTAACCAAAAAACGAGAACGTAGTGAATGCTTTAAAGCGTTCTTAAATAACCACTATTTCGGCTTAGGCGTTTTTGCTGCAATTTTGGTAGGGATTTATTTTTAATCTATTTTTTAGGGCAAAATAATTTTCGCCTTTTAAAATCTACTTTGGCGAATGATGAGTTGCTTCTACAAGCGGTTAAATTTCATCTGGAATTTGCAAATTCCTAAAGAAATTTAACCGCTTGTTTTACGATACTTTCTTGCATTTTTCTGCTATAATCGACCCAATTTTTTCCATTTTAAAATAGTAGGAATAAGAATGTCTGAACAAAATCAAACAACAAGTTATGATTCTTCAAGTATTAAAGTTTTACGTGGCTTAGATGCTGTGCGTAAACGTCCGGGAATGTATATCGGCGATACGGACGATGGCACAGGCTTGCACCATATGGTGTTTGAGGTTGTGGATAATGCGATTGATGAAGCATTAGCAGGGCATTGTAAAGATATTATTGTCACTATTCATTCAGATAATTCAGTTTCCGTACAAGATGATGGTCGTGGTATTCCTGTCGGTATTCACCCGGAAGAAGGTGTTTCTGCAGCAGAAGTTATTATGACCGTACTGCACGCCGGTGGTAAATTTGACGATAATTCTTATAAAGTATCGGGTGGTTTACATGGTGTAGGTGTGTCGGTGGTAAATGCACTTTCTTCAAAATTACAGCTTACCATTCGCCGTGAAGGTCATGTTCATGAGCAATTTTATAGCCTTGGTGAGCCGGATGCACCATTAACGGTTATCGGTAATACCGAAAAAACGGGTACAGCGGTTCGTTTCTGGCCGAGTTTAGATATCTTCAAAAATAAAACCGAATTTGAATACAAAATCTTATCTAAACGCTTGCGTGAATTGTCTTTCCTTAATTCTGGAGTGTCAATTAAATTAATTGATGAGCGTGATGGTAAAGAAGAGCACTTCAAATATGAGGGTGGTATTAAAGCCTATGTAGAATATTTAAACGAAGGCAAAACCCATATTCATAACACTCCATTTTATCTTTCAACCGAAAAAGACGGCATTGGGGTGGAAATTTCATTGCAATGGAATGACAGCTACAATGAGAACGTTTACTGTTTCACCAACAATATTCCACAACGTGATGGCGGTACGCACTTAGCCGGTTTCCGTGGTGCTTTAACTCGTGCCTTGAAAAACTATATGGATAACAGCGGCGTGCTAAAAAAAGCGGATGCCAATATTGATGCCTCTGGTGATGATGCACGTGAAGGCTTAGTGGCGGTGATTTCGGTGAAAGTGCCGGATCCAAAATTCTCATCGCAAACCAAGGATAAATTAGTCTCTTCAGAAGTACGTGGGGCAGTGGAAAGCTCTATGAACGAAGCCTTGGCAGAGTATTTGGCAGAAAATCCGGACGATGCGAAAAACATTGTTACTAAAATTATTGATGCTGCTCGTGCGAGAGAAGCTGCTCGTAAAGCCCGTGAAATGACGCGTCGTAAAGGGGCGTTAGATTTAGGTGGGCTGCCGGGCAAGTTAGCCGATTGTCAGGAAAAAGATCCGGCATTATCTGAACTTTACTTGGTGGAGGGGGACTCTGCGGGCGGTTCGGCAAAACAAGGTCGTGATCGTAAAAATCAAGCAATTTTGCCACTGAAAGGTAAAATCCTAAACGTAGAAAAAGCTCGCTTTGACAAAATGCTTTCTTCTCAAGAAGTCGCAACTTTAATTACTGCATTAGGCACAGGCATTGGGCGTGATGACTATAATCTGGAAAAATTGCGTTACCACAAAATCATCATTATGACCGATGCTGATGTGGATGGTGCGCACATTCGTACGCTTTTATTAACTTTCTTCTATCGTCAAATGCCGGAGTTGATTGAAAACGGTTATATCTATATCGCTCAGCCACCGCTTTATAAAGTTAAAAAAGGCAAACAAGAGCGTTATATTCAAGATAACGATGAAATGTCGCAGTATGAAATTGATATTGCCCTTGAAGGTGCAGGTTTATATGTGAGCAATGATGCCCCAGCATTAAGTGGTGTAGCGTTAGAAAATCTGATTTCGCAGTATAACAATGTACAAAAATTAATTGAACGTTTAAGTCGTCGTTATCCGACTCTGCTATTAAACGAGCTGATTTATTCTCCTGCGTTATCGGTAGAATTTGCAAAAAATCAGGCAAATATGACCGCTTGGAGCGAGCAGTTTGTGGCAAAATTAATGGAAAAAGAAGTAGGTGGTAGTTTCTACCGTGCGGGTACGGTATTTAATGAAGAACGTCAAGTCTATGAAGCTGAAATTGTGGTGACCACTCACGGTATGGATACGACCTACCGTTTAGATTTTAATTTCATTAGCGGTAATGAGTATGCCCGTATCGTTGCATTAGGCAATGAGTTAAATGATTTACTCTCAGATTCTGCCTATGTAGTGCGTGGCGAACGCCGCCAAGAAATCAGCAGCTTTGCGGAGGCTTTGGATTGGTTAGTGAAAGAATCCCGCAAAGGTTTAACCATTCAACGCTATAAAGGATTAGGTGAGATGAATCCTGAGCAGTTATGGGAAACCACAATGGATCCGGTTGCTCGTAAAATGTTGCAGGTGAATATCACCGATGCAATTGCGGCAGACAAACTATTCAGTACCTTAATGGGGGATGAGGTTGAGCCTCGTCGAGATTTTATCGAAACTAATGCGTTGTATGCTCAGCTAGATATCTAGTCTTTGATAATTTATTTAAAAAGTAGCGAAATAGCTCAGCTTCTTTTTAATAAATTACGTAAAGTTGTGTAATAGTAGAGAAAAGTTACTGGCCTTATTCTTATAACGCTAGTAACTTTTTTAATTTAAAACTCCGTTATAAACATAACCTTACCTTCTGACTTGGTTCTCAATGATCGTTAAACCCCAATTATTTATAATGAAAGAAGAATACTGTGGAAAAATTAATTAAACAACGTCCTTTACTCACAACAGAAATACTTTCTCCTAATAGATTGCTTAACCGTATTTATCAAAGTAGGGGAATAAAATCAGTTCAAGAATTAGAACATACCTTGCAACATTTATACCGTCCGCAGCAGCTTGCTAATATTGAACAGGCTGTGGATTTATTGCTGGATGCCTATCATACTCAAAGCAGGATTGTGATCGTTGGGGATTTTGATGCTGATGGTGCAACCAGTACTGCTTTGGCGATAACAGCTTTACGTCAACTTGGGTTTAGGCAAGTCGATTATTTAATTCCGGACCGTTTTTCACAAGGTTATGGTTTAAGCGTTGCTGTTGCTGAAATGGTATTGGAAAAGGGAGCGGATTTAGTATTAACAGTAGATAATGGTATCTCCTCTTTTGAAGGCATTGATTTATTAAAAAGTAAAAATATAAATGTTTTGGTCACTGATCACCATCTACCGGCGGAAATGTTACCGAATGCAGATGCTATGGTTAATCCGAATCTCTCTTTCTGTGCTTTTCCTTCTAAGTCATTAGCGGGGGTTGGGGTTATTTTTTATGTCATGATGGCATTGCGTGCTCGTATGCGTGAGCAAAAGTTATTTGAAAAAACACCTGAACCTAATTTTGCTGAGTTGTTAGATTTAGTAGCATTGGGGACTGTGGCGGATGTTGTGCCGTTAGATCAAAATAACCGTATTTTGGTTCATCAAGGGTTAATGAGAATTCGCTCAGGCAATTGTCGATTTGGAATAAAAGCCTTAGCAGAAGTTGGAAAAAGGGATCTTTCAACACTACAAGCAGCTGATTTAGGATTTGCAATAGCACCGAGACTAAATGCAGCAGGCCGATTAGAAAATATGTCTTTAGGGGTTGAGCTATTGATATCGGATAGTATGGAGACTGCTCGTAAGTTAGCTTTTGAACTAGACTCCTTGAATCAGACTCGAAAAGAATTTGAGCTTGAGATGAAAACTGAAGCATTGGCAATTTGTGCTGAGCTACCAAGCCTTAATCAGTCAGAACAAGCTCATGGGATAGTGTTGTATCAGCCTGATTGGCATCAAGGAGTTCTGGGCATTCTTGCTTCACGTATCAAAGATCAATTTAACCGTCCTGTGATTGCTTTTGCACAAGAAAGTGATGAAAGTGAATATCTAAAAGGTTCAGCTCGTTCTATTTCAGGTGTGCATATAAGAGATCTTTTAGAGCATATTGATCTTCAAAATCCAGAGTTAATCACAAAATTTGGTGGGCATGCGATGGCTGCCGGGCTCACTATTCATCAATCTAAGTTAGATTTATTTAAGCAAGTTTTTGATGAGGCTATTGATGAAATTTTAGAGCCTGAGCAACTACAAGGCATTATTTATACCGATGGGGAACTTACCGCCCAAGAGTTTAATTTAGAATGTGCTGAAATGTTACGTCAAGCAGGCCCATGGGGACAGCATTTCCCAGAACCGAGTTTTGAAGGTGAGTTTAAAATTCTTCAACAGAAATTACTGGCAGGTAAGCATTTGAAATTAATGTTAGAGTCAAGCTCTGGACAGTTATTAGATGCAATATGGTTTAATGTTGATGTTCGTTTTTTTCCCGATTTGTCTGTTAAAAGAGCAAAATTAGTTTATAAGCTGGACGTGAATGAATTTCGCGGGAATAAATTTTTACAGTTGAAAGTAGAGTATTTGCATTATATTTAAGTGATTTTACATATAGATGTAATTTACATAAATTTAAGAGAATTAGTTAGAATTAATCCAATTTCTATTGTAAAATCTGTGCGTATACAGCTTTTATTGGTTGTAAAGTTGTAAGCAATTTTTTAGATGGTATTTAATTAAGGAAACTAATAAGGAAACTATATGAAAATGGAGAAAACAGTACTTTTCCGTGGTTTATTATTATCGACGGTAGCTCTTGCAGTGGCTGCATGTGGTAATTTAAGCAAAGTAAGTGATGAAGGGACAACTGAAAATCCGGTATTCCCAAAAATCTCAGAATCTGAATTCAACCACGATGGTTCGCAATTTGGTTCATGGCCAAATTGGGAAAATGTTCGCCAAATTGAAAAAGGTATGAACAAAGATCAACTATATAACCTAATCGGTCGCCCACACTTTGAAGAGGGTTTATATGGTGTGCGTGAGTGGGATTATGCATTTAACTATCGTGAAAATGGTGTTCATAAAATTTGTCAGTATAAAATCTTATTTGATAAAAATATGAATGCACAAAGCTTCTTCTGGTATCCGAATGGTTGTAACGGTAATTCATCATTCAACTTAACGGGTGATTTCTTATTTGACTTCGATAAAGATACTTTAACAACCAAAGGTAAAGAAGTTGTTGATAATGTAGCTGAACAATTAAAATCATCTAAAGCTCAACAAGTTAAAGTTTCAGGTTACACAGATCGCTTAGGTTCTGCTGAATACAACTTAGATTTATCACAACGTCGTTCAAATATGGTAAAAGCACGCTTAATTCAACAAGGTGTTAATGCACAAATTGAAGCTGTTGGTTATGGTAAAGCAAATCAAGTAAAAGCGTGTGATGGCGAAAGCGGTAAAGCGTTAAAAGATTGTTTACGTCCTAACCGTCGCGTAGAAATTTCTGCAAATGGTGGCGTAATTAAACAACAAGATGGTGGTAATGTTGCAGGTCCTAATGGTCCGGCTCCGCTTTACCAAACTCCTGCATATAACGGCAGTAAATAATTTCTAGTTTTGATTAACTTAGAGTAGAATAGAAAGGCAACCAATAGGTTGCCTTTTCTTTTACTTTTTACTTTCTAGGAGAATGCTATGAGTTATCAAGCTATTGCTTTTGATTTAGACGGAACGTTACTTTCATCCAATGCTACTATTTTAGAGTCAAGTAAATTGGCTATTCAAAAGGTAAGAGAAAAGGGAATCAAAGTATATTTTGTTACAGGCAGACATCACACGGCGGTGCGTCCTTATTATGCGGAGCTCGGTTTAGATACACCTGTAGTTTGTTGCAATGGCACTTATGTGTATGATTTTAAAAATGAAAAGGTGGTAACAGGTAATCCGTTGAAACCAGAAACTGCGACGAAATTAATTAATGAAGCACAGTTGGAAGGTATTCATACAGCGGTTTATTTTCAGGATGCCATGACTTATGAAGAACCTAATAACCATTTTATCAAATTTAAAAAGTGGGTAGATTCCTGCCCTGAATCAGTTCGTCCAAATGTGCAACAGGTTGAAAATTTCCAAAAAGAAATTGATAAAGGAATAACAATTTGGAAGGTACTCATTAGCGATCCGGATTTAGCCAAGATGCAAAAATTTGTGGAAAAATTACCGCTTGACGAAGTAAGCCCTGAGTGGTCTTGGATTGACCGTGTTGATATTACCAGTGTGGGTAACAGTAAAGGGGCAAGATTGGCAGAATTATTGAAATTAGAAGGTATTGAACCACAGAAAGTTATTGCATTTGGAGATAATTTCAATGATATTTCTATGTTGGAAAGTGTAGGCTTGGGTATTGCAATGGGCGGTTCCGAAGAAGAAGTTCAGCAAAAAGCTAAAAAAACGATCGGCTCTAATAATGAAGATAGTATTGCAAATGAATTAAAACTGCACTTTAACCTTTAAATTATGATTAAGCCCAAAGATTCTATTGCTCGCCGTATAGGGCTCTATTTTTTAATTATGATTGCATTTGCTTCCATTATTAGTGGTATCTCATTGGGGATTATGTGGAGCAATAAATCTGATGCAAGTCTGATTAATGTTTCGGGTTCATTACGTATGCAAAGTTACCGCTTATTATCGGAAATGTATACAAAGCAAGAAGTGTTGCCCGAGCGTTTATTAGAATATCATCGGACATTACATTCAACCGAGCTGAGTTCACTGAAAAAAAATTGGTTATTGCCTAATAATCTTGAGCATAGTTACCAAAAACTGTTAAAAGATTGGTATGAAATGCAGTCCTATGCAAATCGTGGGGATAGAGGCAGCTATGCTGCTCATATTGAGGCTTATGTACAGAAAGTTGATGATTTTGTTTTGCGGCTTCAAGAATTTGCGGAGTTGAAGCTAAAGATTGCAACAGGCGTAATTTCTGTTGCAATGTTACTGATTATCGCCCTTGCATATATCGGTGTTTGGTATACTCGCAAACATATTATTAGTCCATTAAAGCAGCTTGTGAAAGCAAGCTTGCAAATACAAAATAAAGATTTTAGCCATCTTAAGTTAGCGGTAAACGACCCGAATGAATTAGGCTTACTTTCTGCTACATTTATCGACATGTCTAATGAGTTGTTAAAATTTTATACCTCCTTAGAAGATAAAGTTCAGGATAAAACCCGCCGTTTATTGGCGGTAAATCGTTCGCTTTTAGTTTTATATCAATGTTCTCAACTATTGACAGCTAAGCCGATTAATCAAGATGTTCTCAATCAAGTGCTGAAAACAGTATTTGATAATGAACATCTTCTTGGTATTGAATTGCAAGTTTATGGTGCAGATTATTGGAACGTTACCATAGATAATAAACCGCAGATAGACTGGATTTCATTAGAGATTGCAATAGAAAATGAAAAGCTTGGATTATTACGCTGGAAGCCATCACTACTTTGTCCTGATGAACGATTAATTCAAAACGTATCGGAAATGATTGGCCGCAGTCTTTATGTAGTACAAATGCAAAAGCAGCAGCAACAATTGGTTTTAATGGAAGAACGAGCTATTATTGCACGAGAATTGCATGATTCATTAGCACAGTCTCTTACATTTTTTAAAATTCAAGTGAGTTTGCTTAAATTAGCGAAAAGCGATGAAAAAAGAAATGAAATTTTAACCGTATTTGAAAAGGCATTGAATGAAGCTTATAGCCAGCTAAGAGAGTTGCTTTCCACCTTTAGGTTGACTATCCAAGAGGCAAATCTACAGCAGGCATTAGAAAAAATTATTGAAGGGCTAAGAGCAAAAACTGCAGCACAGATTCGCTTAAGTTGTAAATTACCCTCTCATTTGTTTAATGCCCAACAGCAAGTTCATGTGCTGCAAATTGTTCGGGAAGCAGTAATTAATGCGATTAAACACTCAGAGGCGACAGAAATTAACGTTGTGGCTGAAACCAACGCAGATGGAGAACATTGTCTTATTATCCAAGATAATGGCAAAGGATTACCGAATAATACATTATTAGACGGACATTATGGATTAACCATTATGCAAGAGCGGGCGGCTGAATTAAAGGCAGAATTTTCAGTCCAGAATCATGAAAGTGGTGGTGTGAAAGTCCAAATTGTTTTGCCGAATATGATGAGCAAGCGGTAATTTTTTACAAGAATTTTGCAAATAGAAATAGATTAGTACAATATAAGGATGGAAAATGCAAATCAGAAAATCAACAGAAGCGGATTTTGAAAGCATTTTAGCAATTTACAATCAAGCTATACCTACTCATCAGATTACAGCAGATTTAGACTTAGCAACATTAGAGAACCGTAGAGAGTGGTTTGACTTTCATCTAAATAGCCAACAGTATCCGTTGTGGACAGTTGAAGATGAAACAGGAATAGTGGGCTGGTTTAGTTTTTCACCTTTTTATGAGCGGTCTGCATTTGTGCATACGTCTGAAATCAGTATCTATTTAGATAGTAAAGCAAAAGGGAAAGGTTACGGCTCAAAAATTATTGAATTTATGCAGGCAGAAATGCTCAATCATAATATCCATACCTTAATGGCGTATGTATTTGAGCTGAATCAAGTGAGCCAAAATCTGATGAAAAAACACGGATTTGAACAGTGGGGTAGATTTCCTCATATTGCAAACATGGGAAAAGATGAACAAGGGAATGATAAATGGCGTACCTTGTTAATGATGTCTTACCAAAAAGGGATTGAATCATAAATGAATAGAACAAAAGTAGTGCTTGCTACAGGCAATGCCGGTAAAGTAAAAGAAATGGCAGATGTGTTATCGCAATTCGGTTTCGATGTGGTGGCACAAAGTGAATTTGGTATTGTTTCCCCTGAAGAAACCGGTTTAACCTTTGTGGAAAATGCGCTAATTAAAGCGCGTTATGCCGCAAAAATGACCGGGTTGCCAGCAATTGCTGACGATTCCGGTTTGTCAGTTGAAGTATTAGGCGGAGAACCGGGATTATATTCTGCCCGTTATGCCGGTGCTGAAGCAACGGATGCGGATAATCGTAGAAAATTATTGGTAGAGATGGATGGTAAAATAAGCAGAGAAGCAAAATTTGTTAGCTGTATTGTATTTTTAAAACACGAAACCGATCCTACTCCTTATATTGCATTAGGTGAGTGCTTCGGTGAAATTTTAAAAGAAGAGCGAGGCGACAACGGCTTCGGTTACGATTCACTCTTTTTCTATCCACCTAAAAATTGCACCTTTGCAGAATTAGAAACCAAAGAGAAAAAAGCAATCTCTCATCGAGCTATTGCACTAAAAAGTTTAAAGCAGCAATTAGAAGGAAATAACAAATGATCATTACGACAACACCTACTATTGAAGGAAAAACTGTTACTGAATATAAAGGATTAGTATTTGGTGAAGTTGTTTCAGGGGCGAACTTTATCCGAGATTTTTTAGCCGGAATTACTGATATTGTTGGCGGGCGCTCTGGTGCTTATGAAAGCAAACTCCACAGTGCCAGAAAAAATGCGCTTGCGGAGCTGGAAAAAGAGGCGAAAAAAGTAGGCGCAAACGCAGTTGTTGGTGTCTCTCTCGAGTATCAATCAATGGGTGGTGATAAAGGCATGTTTATTGTGGTAGCAACAGGCACGGCAGTAGTTGTGCGTTAGTTATGACAATCAATCAAAACAGCATTGAGCCTGATTTCTGGCAGAAAAAAAACTTGCTCGAAATGAATGAGGCAGAGTGGGAAGCGCTATGTGATGGTTGTGGGAAATGTTGCTACCGGAAATATATTCAAGGACGAGGCAAGCGTGAAAGACTTTATTACACTTCGGTTGCTTGCAATTTATTAGATCTCAAAACAGGGCGTTGTAGCAATTATGCTAATCGGTTTAAGGTTGAGAGAGATTGTACTAAACTCACTAAAAAGAATTTACCAGATTTCGGCTGGTTGCCGAAAACCTGCGCTTATCGACTACTTTATGAAGGAAAACCGTTGTTTGATTGGCATCCGCTTATATCACAAGATCCGAACTCAGTGCAAAAAGCCGGTGTTCTTATTCCAAATGGTATTCATGAAAAAGAGATTATTGACTGGTTTGAATTTGTGATTGATGAGGTTTAAATTACAAAAAAGGCGTTTCATTAGAAACGCCTTTTAACTGTTAAGCTTTTGCCATTTCAAATTCAATTAACATCATTAAAATATGGATAACTTTAATGTGAATTTCTTGTGTGCGGTCTGCATAACGGAAGTGTGGCACACGGATTTCGATATCGGCTAATCCTGCCATTTGACCACCATCTTTGCCTGTCATGGCAATGACTTTCATCCCTTTTTCTTTTGCAACTTTAATCGCATTCAGCACGTTTTTAGAATTACCCGAAGTTGATAAACCGAATAGCACATCGCCTTTTTGTCCAACCGCTTCCAGATAACGGGAAAAGACATATTCATAGCCAAAATCATTACTTACACAGCTTAAATGGCTCACATCGGAAATCGCAATTGCCGGATAACCGGGGCGGTTCTCGCGGTAGCGACCGGTTAATTCTTCCGCAAAATGCATAGCATCACAGTGTGAGCCGCCATTCCCGCAAGAAAGCACTTTGCCACCTTGTTTGAAACTGTTGGAAATCAATAAGGCTGCTTCTTGAATTAGTTTAATGTTATTTTCATCAGACATAAATTTATCTAATACATCTGCAGCTTCTTGAAGTTCCGCTTTAATTTGTTCTAAATACATAGGATGCCCCTTTTGCAAAAAAATGAAGTTTTTTAACCGCTTGTTGCGATTAAAAGTAGCTTAAGTTTAGAAGATCTCAAGGAAATTGTAAATCAAGTAGCCTAAATAATACTTTTGGGTTGTAAACAAAAGTTTCCAAAAGTAAAAAATAGCGGTATTATTCATCCAAAATTTTGCAAATAAGGGGGGAGTCTCTTGATGACGGAAAATCTAGCGTGTTTTGAAAAAATTATTGGGGAATCGGAAAAAATGAAGCAAGTGATAGCACAGGCTAAAAAATTTGCCAATTTAAATGCCCCTTTATTGATTCAAGGAGAGACCGGTACAGGAAAAGACTTATTTGCGAAAGCTTGTCATAATTTTAGTGGCAGAAGAGCAGAAAAATTTATTGCAGTAAATTGTGCAGGTTTACCATCAGAAGAAGCTGAGTCGGAAATGTTTGGGCATCGGGGCAATGGCGTAGAAAATATCGGCTTTTTTGAATATGCCAATGGCGGAACGGTGTTATTGGACTCTATTTCTGAATTATCCCTTGAAATGCAAGCAAAGTTGTTACGTTTTCTAAATGATGGTTCTTTCCGTCGAGTGGGAGAAGATAAAGAAATTCAAGTAGATGTCCGTGTGGCTTGCACCTCGCAAAAACCATTATCACAGTTGGTGGTAGAGGGGAAAGTCAGAGAAGATCTTTATCATCGTTTAAATGTATTGACCCTTGATTTACCGCCATTAAGAGAGAGAAAAGAGGATATCCCGCTTCTAGCTGAGGCTTTTATTGCTCACATTAGTAAGCAGTTAGGCGTAAGTAAATTGGAATATGATGAGCAATTCTTACAAGCACTGCAAAATCATCGTTGGTCAGGTAATTTAAGGGAGCTTTATAATGCGATTTATCGAGCTTGCACACTTTCTTATGAGGGGCGTTTAGCCGTTAAAGATTTAAATTTACCGAATGAATTCCCCCAAATTGACGAAATAGAAACAGGGAATGAGACGTTAGAAGAATTAATGAATCAATATGAAGCAAAACTGTTGCAAAAATTTTATGCAGAATATCCGAGTACTCGAAAATTGGCTCAACGATTAGGGCTATCGCATACAGCAGTTGCAAATAAGCTACGCCAATATGGTTTAACAAAAAGCGGAAATGGTAAAAATGAATAAACTAGCGGTTGTTTTCTTAGCACTTTTTGCAAATTTTTCTCTAAATTTGACCGCTTGGGCTGCTCCTAGTATACCTAAAGAATTACAGGAGAACAGTCTGGTTTATTGTACAACCTCATCGGGCTTTTCGTTTAATCCGCAAAAGTCAGATCTCAGCTCCAATATGAACGTAGTCACAGAGCAGATTTATGATAAATTATTTGAGTTTAATCCGAAAAAGAATCAACTCGAATCTGCATTGGTAGAGCGTTATTCTATTAGTGAGAATGGTTTAGTCGTTACACTTTATTTACGGAAAAATGTGTCGTTTCATTCGACAAAATGGTTTACTCCTACCCGTAAATTTAATGCAGAAGATGTGGTTTTTTCGTTAAACCGTATGATGGGTAATACAACAGATTTGCCCGAAATCAGCTTGTCTGATATAAGTGGCACTTTACACCATCAACATCAAAGCTATATTTACCAAAAAGCCGCAAGACAGATTTATTATCCTTATTTTGAAAGTGTTGATTTACGTAATAAAATCGTTCGAATTTCCGCTCCTGCCGCACATGTGGTTAAGATTGAGCTGTCAAAACCAGATTCATCTATTTTGGCTCATCTTGCCAGCCAATATGCTGTGATTTTATCGAAAGAGTATGCCCTACAACTTAACGCCGATGAAAATTTAGCACAACTGGATTTATTGCCGGTTGGGACTGGGGTTTACCAGTTAGAAAGTTATGAAAATAACAATGAAGTAAGGTTAAAACCTAATCCATATTATTGGGGAAAAAAGGCGCATATTCAAAATATGATTGTGGATTTCTCGACAGAAGCCACAGGGCGAATGGCAAAGTTTTTGAATAATGAGTGCCATATTGTTGCTTTCCCTGAGCCAAGCCAACTTTCGGTATTGAAAAACGAGCGGCTAATCAGCAGTAAAGGGGCAAATTTGGTTTATTTAGCATTTAATATGCAAAGACCTATCGGTGAAGATTTGCCTTTTCGCCAGAAGATTGCTCAAAGCATCAATCGCCAGCGTATTGCCGATAAGTTGTTCTACGGCACAGGCGAAGTAGCGGATAACGTGTTACCTACAGCGCTTTGGCAGAAGAAAAATCCCGAAAGTTACCCATATTTAGCCCACCAGCAGCGGGAACAAGCGGTCGAAAACAGTAAAAATTTTGCAAAAAATGACCGCTTGAAATTGTGGGTAATTGATGAAAAACGGGTGTACAATCCGCATCCGATTAAGATGGCTGAGATGATTCGTGCGGATTTGAGCGCACAGCAAATTGAGGTTGATATTCGCCTAGTCAGTAGGGCTTATTTGGTTCAACAGCTAGAAAATAAAACCGCCGATTATGATCTGATTTTAGGCGGATGGTTGGCGAACAACTTAGATCCTAACAGTTTTTTGGAGGCAATATTGAGCTGTAAAATGGCGGATACGGTGACGAATTTGTCGAATTGGTGTAACGAAGATTTTGATTTTTGGCTACAAACGGCTCGTTTGAGTGAAGATGCTTCCTCGTCTCATCTGTTATATGAATTTTCACAAAAATTATTAGAGGAGCAATTACCGATTTTACCTTTAGTGAATGCTAATCGGGTTTTGGTAATAGATAATGTTGTGCAAAATGCAGAAATATCTCCTTTTGGGCAAGTAAAATTATCTGAGTTGCGACTTGCAGCAGGTAAGAAAAAGGGGCAATAATTTATGTTAACTGCATTAATCCGAAAAATGTTTTTGACATTTATTACGCTGATTGTTCTATCAATTATCAGTTTTCATATTTTGCTACGAGATCCACTCAATCGTTTAACGGATATGAATTGGTTTGGGGCTTATTTTAACTATCTCAAAGGGCTATTAGCCGGTGATTTTGGTATTAGTTTTAGCAATGGTGAGCCTTTGACAGCTCAGATTTTACAGGTGTTTCCGGCAACGATTACGCTTTGTTTATCGGCATTGCTACTTTCGTTGATTTTAGGTGTGCCTCTCGGCTTTTTCTCTGCTACGCAAAAAAACAATATGCTGGGCAAAGCATTAAATATGTTAGGCTCATTAAGTTTGGCGGTGCCGGTATTCTGGCTCGCATTAGTTTTAATGTATTATGCCTCTTTGCATCAATGGGAGATCGCCGCTATTGATGAAATGCATTCGATTTATCCGAAAGAAAGTATAACCGGATTTTTATTACTGGATATTTGGCTATCAGACAGTCCATATAAATTAAAGATGATACAAAATGCTTTACATCATTTAGCTTTGCCAACACTGATTTTAGCTGTTCCTGCAACATTAGAAATGATGCATGTTACTCAGGCTCGAGCCAGTTATGTGATGAAACAGAATTATATTAAAGTAGCAAAAACTCGTGGTTGGACACCATTTCGAATTTGGACAACACATATTCTTCGTAATACTTTGCCCTCACTTTTACCAATGATCGCCCGTACCTTTATTTTAATTTTTGCCTTTGGTATGTTGATTGAAACCATCTTTAGTTGGGGTGGAATTGGTCGTTGGTTGATTAATGCTCTTGCTATTCAAGATTACAATGCGATTTCAGCCGGTGTAGTGGCAATAGGGGTATTTGTGCTCAGTGTAGATATGATAACAGGCTTTATTCGTGTAATTTTAGACCCTTCAGAGAAAAAGGATTGGTATGGAACTCATTAGAGAACCCGAACAATTTAGAGAGACGGAATTGCTTAAAAAATTCTGGCATTATTTCCGACAAGATAAGGTGGCTCTAGGGAGTTTTTATCTTTTTCTTTTTTTATTAATACTGGTTTTTTTCGGAAGTTTATTAGCGCCTTATAATTATAACCAGCAGTTTGTTGGCTTGGAATTAATGCCTCCGTCATGGGATGAAAAGGGGCAAATTAGTCATTTTTTAGGAACAGATGACTTAGGGCGAGATATTTTAAGTCGTATTCTCTATGGTTTTTATTATACAGTCGGCTCTGCATTAATGATTACTGGATTGGTAGCTTTATTTGGCGGCTTTATTGGAATTATTGCCGGTTTAAAAAAAGGGCGTTCATTTTGGTTTATCAGCCATCTGTTTGATACTTTCTTATTTATGCCGATTTTATTAATTGCCATTATTATTGCTACCTTAATGGATGCAAGTTTGATTAACGCAATGTTGGCGATTTTTTTAGCTATGTTGCCACATTTTATCCATAAAATTTATCAAGCGACTGAGCAGCAATTAAAAAAAGAATATATCATCACGCTCAAATTAGATGGGGCAAGTCGTTGGTATCTTATTCGAGAAGTGATTATTCCAAATTTAACTGGCGTTGCAATTAAAGAATTATCACATATTTTTGCGATTGCAGTTTTAGATATCAGCGCATTAAGCTTTATTATGTTAGGCGCTCAGAATCCAACGCCTGAATGGGGAGCGATGATCCGAGAATCAATGGAGCTAATTTATGTTGCACCTTGGACCGTTGTATTACCAGGGCTGGCTATTATTTTCAGTATTTTTGCAATTACAATGCTTGGTACTCGTTTAAGCAATGTGTTTGAAAAGTATCGAAAGGAATAAAGAATATTCTCCACTTCCCTAAAGCGGCATGTAGTACTCTACAAGCGGTCCTAATTTTGTCAAAATTTACACATAAGGAACATTATGGCATTACTGGATATTCGCCATTTAAGTATTGAAATAAACACGCCAAAAGGGCGAGTGAAAATGGTCGATAATATCAACTTAACCCTTGATGAGGGAGAAATTTGTGGCTTAGTAGGAGAGTCCGGTTCAGGAAAAAGTTTGATAGCCAAAGTCATCTGTGGTATTACCAAAGACGAATGGACGGTAACTGCCGATCGCTTTCGTTTTAATGATGTAGAATTATTAAAACTTTCTCCGAAAGAGCGGCGAAAATTAGTGGGTGACCAGATTTCTATGGTGTTTCAAGATCCGCTTACCAGCTTAGACCCAAGCCAACAAGTAGGCAAACAATTGATGCAAACCATTCATTTCAAAGGAAAATGGTGGCAATGGTTCGGCTGGAAGAAGAAGAAAGCGATTGAGCTGTTACATAGGGTAGGCGTACGTGATCATCAAGATATTATGACAAGCTATCCGAAAGACATTACTGAAGGTGAAGCACAAAAAGTCATGATTGCGATGGCAATAGCCAATCAACCTAGATTATTAGTGGCGGATGAGCCGACTAATATTATGGAATCGACTACTCAGCTGCAAATTTACCGTTTGCTTTCCAGTATGAATAAAAACTTAGGAACTTCCATTTTATTGGTGAGTAATGATATGCGGAGTATTCAAAACTGGGTAGATTCTTATAATGTGCTTTATTGTGGACAAACGGTAGAAATTGCAGATAAGGAAAGTATTCTGGAATCACCTTATCATCCTTACACTCGGGTTTTATTAAATAGTATGCCGGATTTCTCACAGCCATTAGCCTTTAAAAGTAGCCTCAATACTTTAAGAGGTTCAGTGCCTATGTTACAAGAAATGCCGATAGGCTGCCGTTTAGGACCACGTTGCCCGTTTGCTCAAAAGAAATGTGTGAATAAACCACCATTGGTAAAAGTTAAACAGCATGAATTTGCTTGCCATTTTCCAATTAATTTTAGAGAGCAGAATCTATTGAAAAAACAGCAAGAACAGATGCCGTTGATGGTAGCGGAATTATCGGAGTAACTCATATTTAAAGGGCAAGCTCATATCAGCGAATATCTGATTTAATCGCTTGTGCTATTGAGTTAGAGTAACTGGTAGCATCAGTGTATCTAATACAAAGCTCAAAGGTAAATCGATCACAGCAAGTATAGCGAATGCGCCCCCTTCTTGCATGGCGTAAAAATCTTTTGTTACGCCGGCATATACGCTGTAATCCTGCTCAACCAGGCTGATAATTGTGCCACAAGCAGCCAAATTAAAGACTAAATAGAGTAGGATAACGGTTCTACAAGCGGTTAATTTCATCAAAAAATCTCCAAATACTCGGCTATTTTACGCTATTTTTGCGAAGTCTGCTGAAAAACTCATTTTAAAAAAAACGATTTTAAGGCAGAATGTAGCAGACTCAAACGTTATTATTTTAAAGAGGATTTTATATGCAAACTTACAACATCGCCGTTTTGGCTGGGGATGGAATCGGCCCCGAAGTGATGGCTCAAGCAATCAAAGTATTAGAGGCTACCCAACAAAAATTTGGCTTTAAACTGAATTTTAATGCATACAATATCGGTGGAGCAGCGATTGATGCACAAGGTAAAGCCTTACCTGAAAATACCTTAAAAGGTTGTGAAGAGGCTGATGCGATTTTATTCGGTTCAGTTGGCGGACCGAAATGGACTCATTTACCGCCAGATGAACAGCCTGAGCGTGGCTCGCTTTTACCGCTACGTAAGCATTTTGCGTTATTTTGTAACTTACGCCCAGCAGCACTTTACAAAGGGCTGGAAAAATTTTGCCCGTTACGTGCAGATATTGCGGCAAAAGGGTTTGATATGGTGGTTGTGCGTGAATTAACCGGTGGTATTTATTTTGGTCAGCCAAAAGGTAGAGACGGAGAAGGTTCACAAACCCGAGCTTTTGATACGGAAGTTTATTATAAATATGAAATTGAACGTATTGCCCGTGTGGCGTTTGAATCTGCCATGAAGCGTAAAAAACATGTTACTTCGGTGGATAAAGCCAACGTGCTACAAAGCTCGATTTTATGGCGTGAAACAGTAGCAGAAGTGGCAAAAGAGTTCCCTGAAGTGACCTTAGAACACATGTATATTGATAATGCGACAATGCAGCTTATCAAATCCCCTGAATCCTTTGATATTTTATTATGTTCAAATATTTTCGGTGATATTATTTCTGATGAAGCAGCGATGATCACGGGGTCAATGGGAATGTTGCCGTCTGCAAGTTTGAATGAAAAAGGTTTTGGCTTATATGAGCCGGCGGGTGGCTCCGCGCCTGATATCGCAGGTAAAAATATTGCTAATCCGATTGCCCAGATTTTATCGGCAGCGATGATGTTACGCTATAGCTTTAACTTAAATGAAGCAGCAGATGCGATTGAAGCTGCGATTCAAAAAGCCTTAGCAGATGGTTATCGCACCGCTGATTTAGCGGATGAAAGCAAACCACTTTCAACTTCGGAAATGGGCGATATTATTGCAAAAAATATTTTAGCCTAATGCTTACATTTTGATGAAACAAGCGGTCAAAATTAAGAAATTTTTTTCCAATTATTATGTAGCGAATGCACGAAGCAGTCTCAGTAACGGTAATTTCAGCTTTGTGCAACCGCTATATAATATCGAATTTTTTGCAAATTTCCTGCTTATTTTGACCGCTTGTTTTATAGTAATGGACTCATTAGTCGGATAGTATTTTCAACCAATCCCCACCATTTTGAACGATAAAGCCAACGTGTCTCATCAATATATTCAGATTGTTGCAAATATTGCTGCTGAAGAGCGGCAATTTTTTGAGTCATTTCTTGATTATAGATAGCTAAGCTGATTTCAAGGTTTAAGAAAAAACTTCGCATATCCATATTAACTGTTCCAAATAAGCTAAAATTGTCATCAATCACCAACGTTTTAGCGTGTAGTAAACCACCTTTAAATTGTGCAATCTTTACATTATGTTTAAGCAACATCCTAAAATAGGCTTGTGAGGCGTAACGAACCATATTGGAATCATTTTTTTCTGGCAAAATTAAAGTGACATCCACCCCACGGCGAGCCGCTGTTGTTAATGCAGTCAGTAAAGGTTCATTAGGCACGAAATAAGGTGTTGTGATAACGATTCTTTTGGTTGCAAGGTGAATTGCACATAAGATCGTTTCATAGATAATGCTATCTTCTTGCTCTGGCGCTGATGGAATCACCTGAACAGTTATATTCCCTTCAGATTTCGTTATTAACTGCTGATTTTTCTCATATTTTTGCTTGAGATAGGTTTTGACTCTTTGTAAGTTATCCTCACTCTCGACTGCAATATCCGCATAGAGTACGGCTGTCATTTCAAGCACGACAGGGCCTATACAACGCATCATTACATCCACCCATTCACCAATGCCGGCATCTTGTTTGAAAAGTATAGGATCAACTAGATTGAAGCTTCCTGTGTAACCAATATGATAATCAACAATTAAAATTTTTCGATGATTCCGCAAATCGTTGCGGCTATAAAAGGTTTGGAATAATCCAACAGGTAAAGAATTTTGGATAAAAACACCGGCTTGTTCTAATTTCGTTTTCCATTCGCTACGGAAAAAACGGCTACTACCGAGATCGTCTGCTAAGATAACACAATGAACTCCACGTTCCGCGGCATCTTTTACTGCGTGTAGTAATTCGTTGATTTTGCCTTGTGGATCGATAATATAAAATGCCAGTAAACAGCTTGATTTCGCTTGCTGAATATCATCAATCATAGAATAGATAATATCATCTGTAGTAGTCAGCAGTTGCATATCATTATGCACATTGGCACCAAAGCTTGTTGTTTGTTGGGCCATTCTTTCAATACCTTGGAAAGTAGAAGGTATGTTTTTAGTGGCATTAAGCTGCTCATCAGACATGTATTTTTCAGCAAATTCATCATAGAATTGCTTCATATCTGCTGTCCTTGCAAGGCGTTTTTTCCCAACTCGAGCTTCTCCAATCAATAAGTAGGTAATAATGCCAACCATTGGAAAAGCAAATAAGATAATTAGCCAAGCAAATACAGTCCCGATATTACGCTGGGTATATAGCACTCGTACGGCACACGCCAATACAATTAAGAAGTTAATTAGGAGCAGCACCTCGTGCCAGGTAATAGAAAACAGCATAAGATCTCCTTATCAAATAATATGCATTTCCGGCTATTCTAGAGAAAAATTCAATTCGAGTGGATTGTGGTCTGAGCTTTTCACAGAATAGCTTGTTGCCGAATGTACAGTGATTCCTCGGGTAAAAATATGATCCAACGGATACCCAAATGCAGTGCTTCTCTCATCTGGCTTAAGCGATATTTTACTTAGCTTCTCCGATGTGATTAATTCAAGTAATTGCTTATTTCGTTTTTCATTCCATGTGTTGAAATCACCCGCAAGAATAATAGCTCCTGTATGCTTTTGCATTAATGCTTTTAATGCATTTAACTGCTGTTGATAGTTACCCTGACTATGCCACTCAAAATTAATCAAATGAACATTAATTAGCAATAATGAACGGTGATTTTTTAAAGGGAAACGCATTGCAGACATCACTTTTGGTAGTTGAAGCAGTGGCTCTTGCAATTGATTTCCGCAGTAAAGATTAGCATCTAAGGAGCTTAAACTTAAAACACCTGTTTTTTGTTGCTGATATTCAAAAGCAAAGAGATGCAAGTATTGTTTAAAGTGTAAAAGTGTTTGAGGGATCTCCTGTAAAGAGGTCGCCTCTTGCAATAATACAAAATCTTTGTTGTTTGCAGATTCTATTAGAGTGTTTTGCCAGCCATTATCTACACCTTTGTGGATATTCCAGTTAAACAATTTAAAAGGACGATTTTTATTCGGCGATATTTCATTATTTTGATAGCATAACCAGCCTTTATATACGTCGGTTTTTTCAAAAACACGTTGTTTGGAATCTTGAAAAATAATGTTGGGGTTAGGGTAAATAACTAAATTTTTATGAATAAATAATGCTGCGCTACCAATAATAAGAGCAATAATCAGTAATAAGCGTTTTTTTATTTTCTTATACATAATGATTTTAGCAAGCGGTCAAATTTTATCAAAAATTCGCTATTATGTAGCAGTTGCACAACGTTGAAATGACGTACATTTCGATAAGCTCAGTAACCTTCTCAGCCACTGTTTTATGCATTTACTACATAATATTGTCAGAATTTGCAAAATCACCCGTTTTTTTGACCGCTTGTTTATGTTGTTAAGTATTAACCATCAATTTCTTCGCCGGTTTCAGCCCATTTAAAATTTAATGCCACAGAGTTTAGGCAAAAGCGTAAGCCTGTTGGCGGTGGGCCATCATTAAATACATGTCCCATATGGGAATCACAATTAGCACAACGAATTTCGGTTCTATGGCATCCTAAACTATAGTCATCTAAATAACGTAATGCAGATTCAGAAATGGCTTCATAAAAACTTGGCCAGCCACATCCTGCGTCAAATTTCGTCTCTGAACGGAATAAGTCATGATGGCATCTGGCACAGCGGTAGGTTCCAACTCGGTACTCATTCAATAATTTTCCGGTAAATGGGCGTTCTGTACCATGATTTATTAATATTTCAACTTGCTTTTCCGTTAAGTCTTTAATCTCTTTTATCATTCAAATTTCCCCTTGGATAATTGCTTAGTATTGTAGCGTTTTTTATCCTAAAAATCGTGCCAAATTTTAAAATTTGACATAGATCACAAAAAATTTATCTGTTATATTGGAAGCGTTCTTTTGGCTTGTCAGGAAGTAGAAAAGATGTGTTATAATCCACACATCTTTATAGTAGTACATAAAGAACAAATTTTGTTTAACTTTAAATATAGGTAGAAAAATCTATGGCAATTAAAATTGGTATTAACGGCTTTGGTCGTATCGGTCGTATCGTTTTCCGTGCAGCACAACATCGTGATGACATCGAAGTAGTTGGTATTAACGACTTAATCGATGTTGACTATATGGCTTACATGTTAAAATACGATTCAACTCACGGTCGTTTTGACGGTACTGTTGAAGTTAAAGATGGTCAATTAGTTGTTAACGGTAAAGCAATCCGTGTAACTGCTGAGCGTGATCCTGCTAACTTAAAATGGGACGAAATCGGTGTTGATATCGCAGTTGAAGCAACAGGTTTATTCTTAGATGATGAAACTGCACGTAAACACATCACTGCTGGTGCGAAAAAAGTTGTATTAACAGGTCCGTCTAAAGATGCAACTCCTATGTTTGTTAATGGTGTAAACTTTGATGCTTATGCTGGTCAAGACATCGTTTCTAACGCTTCATGTACTACAAACTGCTTAGCACCATTAGCAAAAGTTATCCATGAAAAATTCGGTATCAAAGAAGGTTTAATGACTACAGTTCACGCAACAACTGCAACTCAAAAAACTGTAGATGGTCCATCAGCTAAAGACTGGCGTGGTGGTCGTGGTGCTTCACAAAACATCATTCCTTCATCAACAGGTGCAGCGAAAGCAGTAGGTAAAGTATTACCTGCATTAAACGGTAAATTAACCGGTATGGCTTTCCGTGTTCCTACAACTAACGTTTCTGTAGTTGATTTAACCGTAAACTTAGAAAAACCGGCAACTTATGCTGAAATCTGTGCGGAAATCAAACGTGCTTCAGAAAACGAAATGAAAGGCGTTTTAGGTTATACAGAAGATGCAGTAGTTTCAACAGACTTCAACGGTGCAACTGAAACTTCAGTATTTGATGCAGCAGCGGGTATCGCATTAACAGATACTTTCGTTAAATTAGTATCTTGGTACGATAACGAAGTAGGTTATTCAAACAAAGTATTAGACTTAGTTGCTCACGTATATAACTACAAAGGCTAATTGCTAAGTTAATTAAAATTAAGGATCAAATTCTGAAAAGGGTTTGGTCCTTTTTATTTAGTATATACTGCTTTAATGTCGATCTAGGGTTATAAATGCGAACGGTAAAATACGTTTGAAAAGAAATGAAGGAAATTCTTTGATTTATGACGATAGCTTATTGAAATTTGAAATCGAAATTGCTATATAGTATTCACAAGCTGGCTACTATAGAGGAAGTAGAATGGGTAATATATTTCTTTTCATTATGTTATTTATTATTACTTTTTTTACGACCTCAATTTTTAATAAGATAGGTTTAGAAAATGTTGGTTTTATATTTGCCTTTTTTCTTGATATTTTTATAGTATGGATATTTCATACTGATCAAAAGATGCAGAAAGAAGCCGAAGAAATAATATTTAATAAACAGCTTGAAGACGAACTAAAACGCCCAGTTGTCAAAAATAAACTATGCCATCTTCAATCAAATAATATTGATGATGAAACCAGTACTATTGCTAAGGGTAAGGTAAGTTGGACGGATAAAGAGGGAAAAACTACAGAAGACCTTTTCGATATTGAGATAAATATCAAATCCAAATAACTTGAGATAGCTTGATGCTCCAGAATGAGAAAAAGCCTGTAAATGTTGATTTTACAGGCTTTCTTCTAAATGGTGCCTGGGCGAGACTTGAAATTAATAATTAACATATTGATTAATAAGTAAAAATAACTTATTAAATCCATATCGTGTAACTAAACGTGTAACAATGATTTTTTGGCATTATATCAAGTGATTTAGCTTAGAGAAAATTATTTTATAAAACAAGTCGTCACCTCATCACTAAAATAGAAAAATCCCTTATATATCAATATATTAATATAGTGACTACTTATTTTTAAGTCGTCACTAAGTCGTCACAGTCATCACTTCTATAAAATTATTTGTTTATTCCCTCCTTTTTTGTTCTTTGTTGAATAAAAAATAATCACTTAAAAATTTTCTTCTTAACGTGTTCAAACGTATCTAAACGATTAAATTTTGCCCTATTTACTCCGTTGAAATTAAGCCTATATTGTTCTATGGCTAATTGTAGCCTTCTTAATTAAGAGGACTTTTTTATGATTTCTAACGAAGCAATCCGCCAAGAAGTTATCGACCTATTGCGAGATAAAATTCAAGGCATTCAGCATTTTCATAATGGCAGAGCCGTGTTCACCGATGTAGAAAATGAATTACCGGCTATCGCCGTATTCATTGATGAAGCGGAATATACCCAACTTACACTTTGTGATGGTGAATGTAACGCCTATTTAAAAATCGGTATTTACTTACCAATGTTTTCAACTGAAAACGATCTTGATTTAGTAGCTCAAAAAATCAGTGATGTCATGAATGATGTTACTTTCCGTAGTATGGACGAATGCGTGCTTGCTAAATACAGCTATGACTACGATGCTAACGAATCAGCGTGGAAAACAGCCACACTTCATTACAACATCAATTATTTGAATTAAGGACAAAGCAATGTTTAAAAAACTTTTAGAACTCCGCCAGCAAAAAGCGGCTATTGAAGCAGAAATGCGTTCAATCTTAACCAAAGCAGACGAAGAAAAACGCTCAACGACTGAAGCAGAAGGAGCTAAATTCGATGAATTACGCTCACAGGCTGAAAATCTAGTTAAAGAGATTGCCCGCTATGAAGCAATCACAGAAGAACAGCGTAACCAACCCGGTCAAGATGCAGAAACGGCAAACATGAAAGTATCTGATGATGAGCTTCGCCATTGGATCAAAACGGGTGAATTGCGTTCACTTGCTACGAATACCAATGGCGGTGCAGATGGCGGATATTCTGTAATCCCTGAGCTTGATAAGCAAGTGATGAAACGATTAACCGATGATTCTGTAATGCGACAAATTGCTAATGTAGTGAAACTCACTCAAGGCAAAGAATACAAAAAATTAGTATCGGCTGGCGGTGCGGTAGTAAATCATATCGGTGAAGGTGAAGCACGCACTGAAACAGCCACCCCGAAAATGAATGAAGTAACGATTGCCGTTCATAATATTTACGCTTACCCGAAAACAACGCAAGAGATTTTAGATTTTGGCGGTGTAGATATTCTAGGCTGGTTAACGGAAGAAATTTCAGAATCTTTTGTTGAAACGGAAGAAACCGACTTAACCAACGGTACAGGTACGAAACAGGCTAAAGGTTTCTTAACTTACCCACGAACGACAGCAAACGATAAAGCCCGACCATTCGGCACACTTCAAAAAATGGAAGTGCAACCGGCTAAACTTGATGCTGATGTATTAATTGACTTGTTATTCTCACTACATAGCAAATACCGTAAAAATGCCGTATGGGTGATGAACTCACAAACTGCAGCAACGCTACAGAAGATCAAGAATAAAAATGGTGATTATATTTGGCGAGATGGTTTACAAGCTGGCAGCCCTAGCACGCTTTTAGGTTTACCGGTTTACTATTTAGAAACAATGCCAGACGCTACGGACACCAATCCATTCTTAGCGGTAGGTGATTTTAAACGTGGTTATACCATTGTTGATCATACAACAGGTACACGCACCAAACCTGATTCAATCACAGAGCCCGGATTCTATAAGGTTCACACTGATAAATATCTTGGCGGTGGCGTGGTTGATTCTAACGCTATCAAAGTGCTTGAAGCGAAAGCCTAAGCAATTAAAACATAAGGGGCAAATTCGCCCCTTTTGTTGTTTTAAAGGTGGAAATAATGACAGATTTAGAAATTCGATCCGCCACACTCTCCGCAGATAAAGAAAGTAAAAAGTTAGTCGGTTATGTGGTGCAATGGAACAAAGACAGTGAAATTTTATGGGGAGAGTATATAGAACGATTCGCCCCAAATGCTTTCGCAGAATCACTAAAAAGCGGCCAAGACGTAAGAGCCTTATTTGAACACGACCACACAAAGCTACTAGGCAGAACATCAAGCGGTACTCTTACCCTTGAAGAAGATAATATCGGTTTGCGTTTTGAATTGCTGCCGCCTGATATACAAACTGGGCGTGATTTATTGGTAAGTGTAGAACGTGGCGATATTAGCGGAATGTCTTTTGGTTTTCGCACAGTCAAAAATGAATGGGATTTTAGCGTAGAGCCGAATACTAGAACGGTGTTACAAGCGGAACTGGTAGAAATTACAGTAACCAGCATTCCGGCTTATCCCGATTCTAGCCTAGAAATTTTGAAACGTTCGCAAGCGGTAGCAAAAGGCAACGATTCTTCAAATTGGCAAGATGATAACCGCCATAAATGGCTTCATATTTTGGGGGCTTAAATGTTCGGATTATTTAAAAAGAAACCTGAAACTAGAAGCCTTACCATTGATGACTTGTTCGCCAATATGGGAGCGGCTAACACCGGAGCCGGTGAATACGTTAGCTCTTACAATGCGGAATCATTGCCCGCCGTGCTTAATGCAGTAAATGTTATTTCTCAAGCGGTGGCGGCTATGCCTTGTTATCTATTTGAAGTAAACGCAGAAGGACGAAAACGCATAGAGAATCACAGCGTTGAATATTTGCTTAATGAAATGCCGAATCGCAATCAAACACCTTATCAATTTAAGGAGGTGATGATGAGGCACGTTCTTTTGAATGGTAATGCTTATGCGATTATCGGTTGGAATAGTAAGGGACAGCCCGAAACTTTAACCCCTTGCCCGCCTTATATGGTAAACGTTCAAAGAACGATTAAAGGCGATTACATTTATCAAATCACCAATTTAAACGGCAAAGTAAAAAACTACTTTCAAGATGAAATCCTACACTTACGCCACGCCTCTAATGATGGCTTTATGGGGCGTTCGCCTATTACGGTATGCCGTGAAGCGGTGGGGCTTGGATTGGCTCAACAGAAGCACGGTTCAAGCGTAATGAAAAACGGCTTGATGGCTGGCGGTATTGTAACAACTGCCGAATGGTTCGACCAAAGCAAAGGGCAAAAGGCGATGGAAGCCTTGAAACGTTATCAAGGTGCGAAGAATGCCGGTAAAACACCGATTTTAGAAGGTGGAATGGAATATAAACAGCTTGGAATGAGTAACCAAGATGCGGAATGGTTAGCGAGCCGTAAATTCACGATTGAAGATATAGCACGCATTTTTAATATCAGCCCTATCTTCCTTCAAGATTATAGCCACTCGACCTATGCGAACTTTAGCGAAGCCAGTCGGGCGTTCTTAGGTCAGACCCTACGCCCCCACTTAGTCAATTTTGAACAACAATTAAAAGACGCCTTGATGATTGATTTAACCAGCAATAGCAAGAAGCGTTACGTTGTGGAATTTGATACTAGCGATTTATTACGCACGAACCAGCAAGAACGCTTCAGTAGCTATGATGTAGCGATTAAATGCGGAATCCTTAGCCCAAATGAAGCCCGTAAGCGTGAAGGCTTACCGCCTTATGTTGGCGGTGATGAATTTAGTCAAGCGTGGAAGCAAACCGTAGAAGTTAAGAAAGACAACTCAACAGGGGGCAAGAATGGCCAGAATGGTTAAAGCCGGTAAATTCGATAAGGTTATCACAATTCAAAAAGCGG
The DNA here is from genome assembly GCF_011455695.1 of Mannheimia granulomatis. Taxonomy (NCBI): domain Bacteria; kingdom Pseudomonadati; phylum Pseudomonadota; class Gammaproteobacteria; order Pasteurellales; family Pasteurellaceae; genus Mannheimia; species Mannheimia granulomatis. The sequence continues at coordinate 728,294 of NZ_CP015030.1, forward strand.
TTGTCGGTTCAAATAATTTTGGTTCAGTTAAGCGTAATTGGCAAGATGTGAAAACCATTCGAGCCAGTATCGAGCCATTACAAGGACGAGAGTATTTTAGCGGCCCATTTCAGCTAGGCGAAAACATTACCCGCATTCGTATTCGCTACCAACCTGATTTAGAGATTGATCGCAAAATGCGGATTAAATACGGCAATAAACTATTTGATGTGTATTCCGTTATTGATGATAAGGAACGACACGAGGAGATCCAAATAATGTGTAAAGAAGGAGAAGCACATAATGGCTAAACCTGAAATAGACTTAGACGTAATCAAACAACATTTACGCATAGACCACGATTTAGATGATGATTTACTTGAAGAATATGCCGAAACGGCTTTAGAAGTTGCTCAACAGCATATCGGCAAAGTGTTTGGATCGGATAATACAAGTGAAACTATTAAATTCACTAAATCTATTAAAGTCGGTTGCTTAATGTATATAGGCCATCTATATGCTAATAGAGAGATGACTTCTGAGAGTATGGCTATTATGCGAGTTATCCCAATGTCTGTAGAAAGCCTTTGGAATCCATACAGAGAGCCAGCAATCTATTAAGGGGGAAATTATGCCACTACAACCCTTAAGGCGTTGCACCTTTCCCGGTTGTCGTAATCGTGTGAAGTCTGGACGATGTGAAGAACATAAACCGAAGGACACCCGAGAGAGTGCAGCTAAACGAGGTTACGATCACCGATGGACGAAATACCGCAAAGGCTACTTAGCACAAAATCCCTTGTGTGTGATGTGTTTAACAAAAGGAATCTACACACCAGCAACGGTGATAGACCATATTAAACCAGTTGAGAACGGACAAGCTGATCCGCTCTTTTGGGTGCAATCAAACCATCAAGCATTATGCCGTGATTGCCACAGCTACAAGACACGAGAGATAGACAAACGAGGATATGGAGCGAAGAAATAAAAGTATTCGTATGATACGAATACTTGACTAATAAATGAACGAAACTCAAATATGAGTTTTGCGGGAAAATTAAACAATCTCAACCAGTGGGGGGAGTTTTAAAAAGAAATTGCTTTAGCCGTAGAACCGCCCCCCTAATAGAATTTTTACGCACAGCAATTTTTCAGAAAATATAGGTGCGGTCATTATGACCTCTCCTCAATCTGCTGAATTTTCAGCAGATCAATTTCCCCAAATTTGGGGAGATTGAACGAACGAAGTTTTGCGTTGGTTAGTCTCCTCAATTTTGAGGAGATTAAATCAAAACATTAAAGGACTGAACGAATGACAAAAAAGAAACTACCCAAAGCCCCCGACTACCTCGACAAAATCGCAAAGGAACAATGGGGCAGTAAAATTAAAGTATTAGCTGAGCGTGGCGATATAACAAGCGAAGATTACACCAATTTAGAGCTTTATTGCGTGAATTATTCACTTTATCGACAAGCGGTTCAAAATATCGCAGAACGTGGCTTTAGCATTACCAACAGCCAAGGTACAGAAGCACGCAATCCGGCACTTACAGCTAAAAGCGAAGCTGAAAAAATCATTATAAAGATGTCTTCATTACTAGGCTTTGACCCGGTAAGCAGACGTAAAACCCCGATAGATACCGAAGAAACTGACGCACTAGACCAACTATGACACCGTGGCACACTTACGCAGAACAAGTACAAAATGGCGAAATCATCGCTTGTAAACGCATAAAGCAAGCGGTAGAGCGTTATTTTTCTGACCTAAACAACCCCGAATACTATTTTGATGAAGAGATTGTAACGAAATTCATCAAGTTTTCAGCCCTTTGCCCGCACGTTAAAGGGCCTTTATACGGCAAACCGATAGAGCTTTCAGACTGGCAAATCTTCTTATTTGCGAACATTTTAGGCTTTAAATACCGTGATAGTGGCTTGCGAAAATACAGATCCGCTTATGTTCAAGTGGCACGAAAAAACGCAAAAAGCACGGTGGCGGCAATACTGGCTAACTGGTGGCTGGTTATGGAAGAAGGGCAACAAGATATTTACACTGCAGCAGTAAGCCGAGATCAAGCCCGAATTGTATTTGATGACGCAAAGAAAATGGCAACCTTAAGCAAGCCATTAAGCAAACGCCTCACAATCCAACAGCACAAAATGCTATACACGCAAAAAAATAGCCTAATGCGACCGCTTGCGGCTAAATCCTCCACCATTGAAGGTACAAACCCAAGCCTTGCGATTGTGGACGAATACCACTTACACCCCGATAACAGCGTATATAGTGCGTTAGAGCTAGGGCAAGGGGCAAGACCTGAAGGGCTTTTATTTGCGATCACGACTGCGGGCAGTAACACTATTTCAGCCTGTAAACAACATTATGATTATTGCTGCCAAATTTTGGACGGTTCAGAACAGAACGAGAGCATTTTTATAATGATTTTTGAGCTAGACGATGAAACCGATATTGACGACCCGAAAAACTGGATCAAGGCAAACCCCAACATAGGGAAATCTATTCCTTACAAAGATTTTGAAAATACCATAGCCAAAGCAAGGGGCATTCCGTCCGAATGGGTGGAAATGCTAACTAAACGCTTCAATGTATGGTGCAACGGCTCTACCCCGTGGCTAGGTGATGGCAACTGGAAAGCGTGCGAAAGAGCCTACCACGAAGAAGAATTACAAGGTAAAGCGTGCTATATGGGGCTTGATTTATCCAGTACCAACGACTTAACAAGCCTTTGCTATGTTTTCCCGGTGGAACAAAACAAAGTACGAATAATCACCCGGCACTACATACCCGAATACCAGCTTGCGAATGTGGCAAACAAGAACCGTGCGATGTATCGCAACTGGGAGCGTATGGGCTGGCTACGCATTACTAAGGGCGACTGTATCGATTATGACCGAATTAGAGATGATATTTTCAAAGACGCAGAAAAATTTGAAATCAAGATGATCGGCTTCGATGTATGGAACGCTACCCACTTAAGAACGCAGTTACAAGGCTATGGGCTGGAAGTTGAGCCATTCCCACAAACCTATCAACGCTATAGCCCTGTGGCAAAATCAGCCGAAGTGCTAATCAATCGCCAAATGATAGAGCATAACGGAGACCCTATTCTAGCGTGGGCGTTATCAAATGTCGTAATGGAATCCGATGCCAACGCCAACATTAAGCCGAACAAGAAGAAATCAGCAAATAAAATCGACCCGGCAATCGCCTTTTTAATGGCGTTAGGCACTTATCAGCTTGAATATGGCGATCTTGCTTTCGAGATGACAGAAGAACAACGTAAAACCCTAGAGAATTTCACAGGAGTGGATATTTAATGAAATGCGAATTTGCGAAAACTAACCCGCTAATCATCAAGCAAGCGGTTGAATTTTACCTAAAAAATAAAAATGGCTTATTTACCTTTGTTAGCCTATGGAATGATGAAGAGCCATTCCCAAAAGATGAACTATTAATCTGTTTAGATGTGTGGATTAAACAGCTAAAAGAGCTGCATTCAACCGCATCGACAATCGAAACCGAACTCACCCTTAAAAACCTATTAGAAAAACGGAGAAAGCTAAAATGAGTGCCAAAATTACAGGACTTAAAGAACTACAGCAAGCCTTGAAGAAGAAAGAAAAAGAAATTCAGAGCAAGGCTAAAAAAGCGATCAGAAAATCGCTGAATGCCGGGGCAAAAGAGGCAAAAGGCATAATGAAGCCTTATATTCCTGTGCTAGGCTCAAGCACTAATTTTAGACAAAAAGGCACGGTAAAAAACAACCTCCGACACCGCACTCATATAGCCCGAGATGGTTTAAGCGGATCGACTATTATCAGAATTAGACGAGCTGGCGGAAAACGTATGGCAAGAGTAGGCGAAAATACGAGAGACCGCACCGACCCTTTCTACTGGTTTATGCTTGATCGAGGAACAAGCAAAATGACCGGCACACACTTTTTTGACAAAGGAGCAAAAGCGGCAGAGGAAAGAGCCTTGCGAACGGTAGCAAATACTTTTGAAAAAGAGATGAAAGATGTTATAAAATAATCTCAATAATTAATACCTATGAATAACCTAAAAAATTATTTTAAACAAATGAAGATTTATATATGAAAAAGTTTAATGTGAGCTATGTTATTTTATGCTATGACAGAGGCATAATTTCTGAAAATTTTTTAGAAGATGTTATTGCTGAAAATGCTCAAAAAGCAAGGTTAGAGGCAATTCGTAAATTATCAACTATTTATCCAAAAACTAATCCACAAATTGTAGATGTAATAGAAATAATAGAATAATAACCCAATTTAATGCACCTAGGCTGATCCCCGAAAGCAAGAAACCTTATCTTGTTGGTGCATTACCTATCTATAAGGACTAAATGCTAAAGGGGCGTTTATGAATAAATTCGTTATTGTGGATATTGAAACCGCAAACCCAGATATTACCAGTATTTGCCAAATCGCTATAGTAACCTATGAAAATGGCGAGATTACAGACCAATGGCACACCTTAATCAATCCTAAAACTTACTTCCACGAAATAAATGTAATGATACACGGCATCACAGAAAGAAAAGTAAGAAATGCACCGACATCTTTCAGATGTGGCGGATATTATCAAAGAAAAATTTGCGGATAACTTAATTTGTTCTTACGGAGCATTTGATAGAAGTTCATTGACTAGAATTTTCCCTGAATTACCTAATCAATGGCTTGATATTGTTAGAGTAGTACGCCGTTCTTGGGATAAACAATTTGCTAAATATGGTTATGGTTTATCAAGTATGGCGGAAGCATTAAAGATTAATCAAGAAAACCATCACGATGCTTTAGATGATGTGTTAGTAGCTGGTGAAATCCTAAAGAAAGCATTAGCGGATAGCCAGCAAGATTTAGCATTTTGGCTAGATAGGGTAAGAAAACCTATTGATCTTGAAGCATACAATAAGGCTCACAGCAAATTAGAAGGAAATCCGGAAGGCTCGTTATATGGTGAAACAGTCGTATTTACTGGTGAATTATCAATACCAAGAGCAAAAGCGGCAGAAATGGCGGCTCAAGCAGGTTGTAATGTTGCAACAGGAGTAAGCAAGAAAGTAACGTTACTTGTTATCGGTGAACAAGATATAACAAAATTAGCAGGCAAAGAATTAAGCAGTAAAGAAATAAAAGCAAGGGAGCTAATAGAAAAAGGATACCCTATTCAATTACTTTCAGAAAGTGATTTTTATCATTTAATCCAATCATCATAGGATATTATTATTTATGACTAATCAAAAATTCTTACCTAAGAAAGCATATTCAATCAATGACGCAGTAAAGTATATTTCTTTAAACCATAATATAAGCATAACAGAAGCAGATTTACTTGAATATATTCAGAATGGTGATTTAGTGGCTTCTATTCATATAGACGGAAGAATAAATAAAATAGACTGTATCAATAGAAAAGAGCTTGCTGAAAATGAAAAGTTAAGAGTTCGTAGTGAAGAAATATTCTTACAATTTAGTAAATCAGAATGCAATGCCACAATTCAAAGAAATGAAGATTTTGAAGTCATAAGCATAGACTTAAGAAATATTTATTTTAATATAACTGTAATTCTAAATGATGAATTTTATCTAGATAGCTACTTTTCTGATAATGATAAAATTAGGCTATACTCTGGTGAAATAGGAAGATTTCAAAATATATTATTTAATGGTTATTTTCCTTTGCCTAGAGAAATATTTGATAAGTACAACGTGAGAGAACTTATTTTACAAGGCTACATAGATGAGCTAGAGGATATAAAAGCAAACACAGGGGAATCGTTCTACTTTCATTTACCTTTTTATGAAAATAGAACAAAAGTATATTTAGATGATATTTATATTCTTCATCAAGATATTATTGAGTTTTTAGAGTTGTTTTCTGTTATTGAGCCAAATAATAAACAAGATGAGTTACAGAAACTAAAAAATCAAATCAAAGAGAAAAACGAGGAGATTTCAAAATTTTATCAAGACACAGGAACAAAAGAGCGTATCAGCGTTCAGCAAAAGCAACTATTTGCCCTATTAGTTAAAAAATGTTATTCAAATCTGGATAGTAGAAATAAAGTATTTGAAGTGATAAATGCGGACTTGAAAGAAGCAGGAATAAGAAATACTGCAATTAAAGCTGATACATTCTACAAATTGATTGATGAATCAGCTGATTTTACAAAAGAAATTTTTCCGCCCAAAAAATCCTAATCTTCCATTTAGCCCCTAATCTTTCCAATTAAGGGGCTTTTTCTTTCCATTTAAGCCATACTTTTCTTATTAAGAAACCAACCTTTTGAATTTAAGCCCATTTTTCTAAAAAATATCTTTCGTCTAGACAGCTCAACGAAACGCAACAGCGTTTTAAATAATTGAACTAATGAGAGGAATTTTTTATGACCCAATCACAAACCCAATCTAAAAAATTGATTTCCGGCAAGGAAGTCACCGCCATTGTTGGCTTCGGCCGTACAAAACTAAATTTACTGGTAAAAGCCAATCAATTTCCACAACCGATCCGATTTTCAGACAACTTTATCCGCTGGGATTTAGAAGAAGTGAATAGTTGGATTGAAGAGCAAAAAGCAGCAAGGGCTTAAGGAGATGGAAATGAACGAAGCAAGAAAACCAACCCAATTTTTAAAAGTTCTTCATCGCTTAATTGTGGCAAGTGTTAGCGGCATTGATGGCTACGCTATGAATATGACCTCTGCCCGAAACTATATCAGCGAACTTGAGCGTAATCAGCGAACTTGAGCGTAATCACTTAACCGAAAAAGTAAAACGCACACGAGAAAGCACAAAAGACGGAGTAGGGCAGTATTACCGTTATGAAGTTGCCAATCTTAAGCAATTAAAGCAAGTGATTGCCATTTATAAGGCGAAAGGTGGAGAGCTTACACCAGAAGAGCAACAACGAGCCTATTCTAGATTCCAAACTCAACAGGAGAAAGCAGAATGATTACATTTACAAGCATAGCCGAAGAGCTAGATAACCTTTTAACCTACATTGACAGCGTAAGAAGTGGTAAGCCTATTTACTGGGTTAATCCGGCAACTGGCGAACGTAAGCAAGCAACAGCAGACGAAAATTTATCTTACATTGAAGATCAAGTTTTATTAGTAGCGGCAAGTGTGAACATTCTGAAAGATGAGCTGAAAAATCAAGTAGGTAAATTCACAAACTAAGCAAGGGGGAAATAATGCTAAGAATAAGAGGAAAAATGAGCCAAAAAGCGGCAGATCAAGCAGATGAGGCTATTTCTGAAGGTTTACGATTTCTTTTCAAATCTATCGGAATTGCCTTGGCGGTTGTGTTGATTATTACTCTTTGCCGTTCCTAGGTAGAAACAACGGATAAAAAACAACTCCAAGTCTTTCAACTTGGAGTTATTTAAGAGTATCTCACTCTCTTAATATCAATACGAACAAGATCAAAATCAGTGGACGTGGCACACAGTAACACTGATGTTTATTAAAGGACTTTACAAATATGCCTGTATTCATAAAGCAATGCTATTTTAGCAAAATTAATACAAAAATCAATGTAATTGAAAATATTTCATTTTCAAAAAGCAAAAATTCGATTTATTCTATTCCCGTTGTAGCAAAATCTACAACCGAGCCTGGAAACTCGAATAATTTACTAATGGCGAACAAAAGCACGCCTCTAAATCGTGCTATTTTTGTTTGTAGCACACGCACACCTAAAGAAAACAACAAGCTCAAATTTGAGCTTGTTGAGTTTCTCTCTATGGTAGCGTGTAATGGGAAAGGTTTCGCCCTTTGCTACGTTCCATTAGTCGTAGTTTTCCAGCCTGTTACACGTTACCGCCCAAACCCTGGAAAGTTTAGCGGTAGCTTTCATCAATCACTAATGGACACCGTTATGAAACGCTTCAAATTTCTAACAGGCTCACGCCTTATCATTACCATTTACGCCAATAACCGCCAAGAAGCCGAGAATAAAATCAAATGGGCTAGCAAACCTCTATGTATAGGTCTTAATTTACCAAGCATTAAGGGGGTGGCTTATGCGTAATCCACTTGTAAATAATTCAGCAAATCTGACCGCTTGTAATACTGAACAAAATAACAGCTTGCCAAGTGTGGGCGGTTGCGGTCATAATGACCTCACTACTACATACGACGCTAACCGCAAGCGTTATACAAGCGGTCTTTTTTTATCTCAAATTTACCAACATCAAGGGACTACTACACCCGAGATCTATTCAGAATTTGCGATAAGGGCGACACCCCGAAATAAGGCTTTAAGCACGAATAAGGGGGGCTATTCGTATGTAGCAGTTGAACCCTTATCGCACCTTTCAAAAAGCGATAAGCTATTTTATCCACTAACTAAAACATACGACACTATGAAAAATCCAACCCAAACCCTAAACGGCTTAACCGCCATAACTACGCCTATTGTTCTCTCTACACGTTTTCAGGGGGTGGCTTATGCGTAATCAAGAAATCCAAACCGCTTTAACTGAATTATGGCAAGCACAAGCTATGGCTGAAATTATTTCCAATGCTGATTTAGAAGAAGCCGATCCTATAACTATTCAAACTGCAGTTAGAGGAATCTCAAAATTCATTTTAAATGGCGTAATGGCACTTGAAGAAGAGTTATAAAAGGGGGTGAGCTATGCGAAATTCTAGTAATCAAAACAGACAACAAGCACAATTCAATAAAGGCATTTCTAAATGCTGGCAAGCAGCAACTATTCTTCAAGCAATGTCAAAATCACGCCTTCAAGAAATGGATGGACTAGATGTATCTGTAGCCTTAGAAGGCGTTTATAGCATTTTACATTCTGCTTTATGTGATATGGAAGATTTAGATTTTAACCTGGTATCAGGCAATGCCGTACACCCCCAACAGACAGAAAAAGGGGGAAATAATGGCTAAACTCAAAAACGCCCCCAATGTTGGTCAGCAACCTAAAGGCAAGCCATACGAGGCTTATATCATCGCTGGCTCAAATGCGTGGGATAAAACCAAACAGAAAACTGTGCTAGAGTGGACGAAAGCTGAGCCAAATTATCAGCCTATCATTTTAGGTGGTAAACAACTTCAAGAAATCGACTGCTTGAAGCTGGCGGTAGAGGTGGGATATATCGCAATTTATCGAGCGGGAGAGCTGACAGAGGCGGAGAAATCCGCTATCTGCCAAAACCTGGCCCAACACTCAACGGCTGAAACCGTGGTTTTTTATGACGAAGCCCTACAGCTTGAAGAAAATGCGAGTGGATATATTGCCAGATTGCGTACTGAGAATGGAAGAAGTGTGGCGGATAAGCCGAAGATCAAAGAAAGCGATAGCACCAATGACAAGGCGAGAGCTTTTCAAAAGTGGCTAGGCTTAGATCTTGCCTTTCAATGCAGCAACCGAGAAATACACGCATATAACGGCAAAATATGGGAAAAAGTGGAGAGAGAACAGATAAACCGAAATGTCGTTACCTTTTTAGAAGAAAACGGCATAGGGTATAGTAAAAAATCGGTTACATCGCTACTTGAGACAATGGAGATCCAACTACCATTAATGGGCGAGCCTTTAGGCGATTTAGTTGCATTTAATAATGGTGTATTAAATCGTAGCACACTATTATTTGAGCCACATAACCGCCAAAACTGGCTAACTGCTTATATTCCATATAGCTATGACGAGAACACAGCCGAAACGCCCCATTTTGATCAATGGTTGAATTTTGTATCAGATAGTAATAAAAGCAAGGCAAAAAACATTCTAGCCGCACTTTATGCGATTTTAACAAACCGCTACAACTGGCAAGTATTCTTCCAAGTAACAGGGAAAGGCGGTAGCGGAAAGTCTATATTTTCGGGTATTGCTACGCTATTAGCTGGAGAAAAGAACACGGCTTCCGCAAGGTTAGAAAATTTTGATGATGAAAGAGGTTTAGCAGGTTTTGAAGATAAAAAGCTGATTATCTGCTCCGAGCAGACGAAATACGCTGGCGATGGTGGCGGATTAAAAGCGATAACTGGCGGTGATATGGTAAGGGTGAGGTATAACTACCAGCAACCCTTCAGCACAAAAATAAAAGCCTTAGTGATGATTGTCAATAATGAGCCTTGTAAGTGGACGGAACGCAACGGCGGAATAGAAAGACGAATAGTAAACTATTGCTTCGATAAAGTAATGCCAGATAATGAGCGTGATCCGTATTTTATGGATAAAATTACGCTTGAAATTGGCGGTATTATCAGAAAAGTGCTTGATACTTTTCTTGATGTTGAGGAAGCTAAAAAAGCCCTAGAAGAACAAAAGGGGAGTAAAGAGGCTTTAGAAATTAAGATGGAATCTGATCCAATAACGGCTTTCTTTGAGTATTTCTATACTTCAGAAGAATTAAATGGGCTTTTTATTGGAAACACACCAAAAGGGCTAGGAGAGCCACAAAAATACCTCTACCACGCTTATTTAGAATATGTAAGAGCGTTAGGGCTGGCAACGTTGAACGTAATGTCGTTCAGTAAAAGCATTGAACAGGCACTCAAGCAACACGGCAACCCTTACCCATTTACGAAACAGCGAAGAAATAATGGACGCAGAACAAACGTTCACTTTAAAGACTTTGATGTGTTCAGGCGTGAAATTATACAGTAACAAAAGCGGGAGAAATCCCGCTTTTTTTATGACGTGACACTATTTGATGACGGATAGTGACAGGTAGTGTCATTATTTAACTATTTGATTTTAAAGATAAAAATGGTGATGGTGACGGAGTGACAGGTAAAACATAAAAAAACTTTTCCCGAACCCTTTAATTAAAATTCAAGGTCAAATTCATTCCGCACTGTTCGCAGTAATCGCCTAAAAGCTGCATTACTGGCACACGCTCTTCTAAAAAATCATATCGGTTGTATGTATTTTCCAAATCATCGCCACCTTCTAATAAATGGGATAATATTGATTCTGATACATTCCTTTCTACTTTGCGAGAAGCTAAGAATGTTTTAACAAACGCCCTAATACCGTGAGCAGTAAGCCTACCTTTGTATCCGTTTCTTTTTAATGTTGAATTTACGGTTGCGTTGCTCATTGGTTTACTATTTGATGAACGACCGGGAAAAACAAAAGGGCTGGAATTAGAGTACATTTTCATCATCTCTAATATTTTTAACGCTTGGGAAGATAACGGTACGGTGTGAGGGCGTTTTTTATCCTCTTTCCCTTTCATTTTCTCTTTAGGGATATTCCATAGTTTTTTCTCAAAGTCTATCTCTTTCCATTCCGCATTAACGGCCTCATTCGGGCGTAGAGCAGTCAAAAACGACCAACAGACAAGGGCGTAAGTTTTTTTTGATAACTTCGCATTATGTAAATCGGTGAATAATTGCGGCAGTTCTTGGGGCCTAATCGTTGGATTTGGAGTAGATGGCTTGATGTAAAAGTTTTTAACTGCTAACCGGCAATTATGGCTTTCTATAATGCCTTGTGTAATGGCGTGATCCATTACAGCAGATACAAGCTGATGCAGTTTTTTTAATGTGTTGCTTTTGTCGGCCACTTTAGAATAAATATCAACTAAGCCTTTGACTTTGATTTCTTCAACGTGCTGATCGCCAATATAAGGGAAAATATGATTTTCTAGCCTTATCCAATTCTTTTCACGAGTAAGCGGATTTTTCGCTTTCTCTTTATAAATGCCATTGAAATAGCTTTCGGCAACATTCCGGAAAGTGTCATTTACTCTATTTTCTGCTTCTTGTTGGATTCTCTCTTGCTCTTTTTTAGGGTCTATTCCTTTTGCTAATAAAGCTCGGTATTCATCACGGATAGCACGAGCTTCAGCAAGTGTAACGGAAGGATAACGACCAATAGTTAAATTTGTTCTACCTTTGGTTATTGGATTGGTGTAATTAAAAATCCAAATTTTAGAGCCTTTAGGAAGTGGTTTAACTCTAAGATTTAATCCATCGCCATCGGATAAAATGTATTCTTTATCTTTTGGCTTGGCGTTTTCTATTTGAGTTTTGTTTAATGCCTTGGTTGTTCTAGCCATAAATTAAACCTACAAGATGTTACACAATGATTAAGAGTATAGTAACACGATTTAAAACGTGTAACTAAACGTGTAACTAAAATTTGTGATAGGAAACGTTTAGATGTGTTGAGATAAGATAGCAAAAAAGCCTGTAAACGTTGATTTTACAGGCTTTCTAAGGTTTTTATTGTTTAGCTCCGTTGAGCTAAAATTAGTTAAATGGTGCTCTGGGCGAGACTTGAACTCGCACGGACTACGTCCACCACCCCCTCAAGATGGCGTGTCTACCAATTCCACCACCAGAGCTTTATTTGTTTTAGCGATTATTGAGGGATATCGCTGTTTTCTGTTTTAACAGGCTCAACCTGTTTTTGTTCAACTTGGCTTAAATCTTCAAATTGGCTTGTTGGTGCTTTTGAATGTGAACTTAAGTTACCGATTACTAAGCTAATTGCAAAGAAGATTGTTGCTAATAGTGCTGTTATTCTTGATAAAAAATTTGCCGAACCTGCTGAACCAAACACAGTAGCTGAAGCACCAGCACCAAATGATGCACCTGCGTCAGCGCCTTTACCTTGCTGCATTAATACGAATGCAATCAGTAAGATGGCAACAACAAGATAAGCAATTGTTAAGACATTAATTAACATTAATTTATTCTCTATGTATTCTTTATGCTAAATTTGCAATGGCGTGAATAATATAGAATTTATCCCTTTTTGACAAGAGGAAAACGCTGATTTTTAAACGCTTGGCTTAATTTTCAGCAGATTGTGTTGTCTTTTTTGCATAACGAGCTTTTGGCTTCGCTGCAAGCGGTGAAATTTTAGCTAAATTTTGCAAAATTTGCCGATTAGGACTTTGCAATAAGTTAGGTAGTTGATTGCTTAGCTCAAACATAAATTGTTGATAGCTTGTTTCTTTTTTACTAATTTGATTCAGCTGCATTTCCCAATGAGCCGTCATATCAGGTTGAGTCGCGGAATCAGGTAAGGCATGAATCAGCGTTCTACCTGCTTCAGTGCTGTGGATATTTTTACCTTTGCGAATGAGAAAACCACGTTTAAACAGTAATTCGATAATCCCTGCTCGAGTGGCTTCGGTGCCTAATCCGTCGGTTTCTCGCAAGATTTTTTTCAGTTCTTTATCTTGCACAAAGCGGGCAATACCTGTCATGGCTGAAAGCAGGCTACGGTCGGTAAAATAACGGGGCGGTTGTGTTTTTTTACTGATAATTTCGCCATTTTCACAATGCAGTTGTTGCCCTTTTTTCACAATCGGAAGTGGCGGTTCTGATATATCAAAATTATCTTCTTTGCCTAAAAGTGACTTCCAGCCTGCAACTACTAAATTGCGGGCTTGAGCGATAAAATTCCCGCCTGCAATTTCAAGCCCGATTTTGCTTTTGCGATACTCGGCATCGGGGCAAAATTGCAATAAATATTGACGGGCTATCAGTTGGTAAATTCGCTTTTCGTTTTCAGTTAAATGCACCGTACCTTGTCGAGAGGTTGGAATAATCGCATGATGTGCCTCAACCTCTTTATCGTTCCAACAACGATTGCGTTGATTTGGATCAACTGCCTCTGGTTTTTCTTGATATTCCGGTAGATGATGGGCGATTGCAGCCATCACTTTAAAGCGATCGTTAAAATGCTCATTCGGCAAATAGCGGTTATCGGAGCGAGGGTAGGTAATCAGCTTATGGGTTTCATATAATTTCTGACAAATATCTAATACGGTTTGAGCCGATAGCCCATATTTACCCGCCGCTTCCATTTGTAAAACAGAGAGAGAATAGGGAAGCGGTGCGGTTTCTTTTTCGATTTTATCTTGGTATTCGGTGACACTTGCCGGCTGATTGGTGATGCGTTTGACCACATTTTCTGCCAACGGGCGGGAAAGCACTCGACCGTCTTCATCTTGATAATCTTCACAAGCCTTGCTTGGCTGCCATTGTGCTTTAAATTTCTCTTGGGTTTCCGGTACTACAATATGGGCGAATACTTCGAAATAATCTTTGGGTACAAAATTTTCAATTTCCAAATCTCGGCGAACAATCAGCCCAAGCACAGGAGTTTGCACCCTGCCTACTGATAATACCCCTTTATATCCAGCCCAACGCCCTTGCAGTGTATAGGCTCGAGTCATATTGATGCCGTAAAGCCAGTCGGCTCTAGCGCGGGCAAGAGCTGAGGTCGCAAGCGGTATAAAATCGGTATTTTTTTGCAATTTTTCAATGGCTCTGCTCACCGCACTTGGGTTGAGATCGCTTACCAGGCAACGTTGAATTTGATTACGGCGTTCAGGGGGTAAATTTAGGTAGCCGAAGACTTCATCCACTAATAATTGCCCTTCTCGATCCGGGTCGCCGGCATTGACTAAAACATCCGCTTTTTTGATGAGTTTTTCCACTACCTTAAACTGTTTTAGGGTTTCTTTTTTCGGTACTAATTTCCATTGTTCCGGAATTATAGGTAGGTGTTCCATCCGCCACATTTTAAAGCGTTCATCGTAAACATCAGGCTCAGCTTGTTCTAATAAATGACCGATACACCAAGTCACCATATCATTTTCACCGCACTGAATAAAACCGTCACCTCGGTTGTGAGGCTTCGGTAAGACATCGGCAATTGCACGAGCGAGGCTGGGTTTTTCTGCTACAAATAAACGCATAAATGCACCATAAACAAAATTAACCGCTTGGTTTAACAGAGCAAGCGGTTAAAAAAGAGAAAAAATTTACAAATTAGTTTAAACCGTTTTCAGATAAAATCATCTGGCATTGAACCGGTGGCGTTGGCAGCACTTTTGATCTCGGTGTGCCAGTGTCGGTTTTCGGCTCAAACCAAGAATAAAGCTCCTCGCCACAACCGTCGCCAGCCGGCACAGGTGATTGGTTTTCGCAGCTTGGGGCATCAGCCGGACAGCTTAAACGAATATGAAAGTGGGAGTCATGTCCATACCAAGGGCGGATTTTACGTAACCATTCGCGATCATTACCGGCTGTTTGACAAAGTTTGACTTTGATAGCCGGGTTGACAAAAATACGATCTACACGGCTGTCTGTAGCTGCAAGTTTAATCAAATTAGTGTGGTGTTGATTCCATAAATTGTCATCCACTCGTTCGGTAGTACGATTCACCATAATGGTCGCAAGCCCTGCTGGGTTTTGAGCGGTTTTATCGTCCATTGGTCCGAATTTTAGCCAGATATCTGCATCTAAGCCGGTTTGGTGAGAGGCATGACCAGATGCAAAGCGTCCGCCAGCGGGCATTCCCATATCACCAATTAGAATAGTTGGCACGCCGGCAGCTTTGGTTTTTTTGGCTAATTTCGTTAAGTAATCTAATAGTTGGGGATGCCCGTAATAACGATTTTTAAGTGAGCGGATCACTTGATAACCCTCGCCTTTTAAGGCAAGGGGCTGTGCACCGATAATGCAACCGTTGCTGTATCCACCAATAGATTGTGCATTACCTTGCACAGGGGCTTTTATTTTTTCCCATTGTGTGGCATGGGCTGCGGTTGCGACCATAGCGATGCTTGAAATAAAGAGAGTTTTAACTAATTTCATAGATTCCTGTAGAGGCGGGTTTTAACCTGCCATTACAAATTAAATTTTAACGGCATTGTGCCTTAAAGCGTAATAAATGATCTAACAATACGATTGCCATCATGGCTTTTGCAATCGGCACAGCACGAATGCCCACGCAAGGATCGTGTCTGCCACGGGTAATCACTTCAACTGCCTCATTGTTTTTATTTACACTTTTGCCCGGAATGGTGATACTTGAAGTCGGTTTTAGGGCAATATTGGCAATAATCGGTTGCCCCGAACTAATACCGCCTAATATACCGCCTGCGTGGTTTGATAGAAAACCTTCCGGTGTCATTTCATCACGATGCTCACTGCCACGTTGCTCAACAACTGCAAAACCATCACCGATTTCGACCGCTTTCACCGCATTGATAGACATTAATGCGTGAGCTAAATCGGCATCTAAACGATCGAATACAGGCTCGCCTAATCCCACCGGTACTCTTTCGGCAATTACCGTTAATTTGGCACCAACTGAGTCACCCTCTTTTTTCAGTTGGCGAATTAATTCATCAAAACCTTCAACAGCAACAGGATCAGGGCAGAAAAACGGATTACCGTTAACCGCATTCCAATCAATTTTTTCTATATTTTCAACTGTTTTAGGGTCAATTTTGACATTACCGATTTGCGATAAATAGCCACGTACTTCAATACCAAACTGTTCACGTAAATATTTTTTAGCGATTGCACCGGCGGCAACACGCATGGCAGTTTCACGAGCAGATGAGCGACCACCACCTCGATAATCACGAATACCGTATTTTTGTTGATAGGTATAATCAGCGTGTCCCGGGCGGAATTTTTCCGCAATATCACCGTAATCTTGCGAGCGTTGGTCGCCATTTTTGATAATTAAACCGATACTGGTACCGGTAGTTTTTCCTTCAAATACGCCAGAGAGAATTTGTACCTCATCATCTTCACGGCGCGGTGTGGTATAGCGCGATGTGCCGGGCTTGCGACGGTCTAAATCAGGTTGTAAATCCGCTTCGCTTAGTTCCATATTAGGGGGAACACCATCAACGATACAACCTAATGCAATACCGTGTGATTCGCCAAAAGTTGTTACTTTAAAGAGTTGTCCAATGCTGTTGCCTGCCATTTTTATTCCTTTTCTTTATGCTTTGTGTTGTCTGTTGTGTTAAATTCAAAACGTTTTGAATCAATTTTTAGTTCATCTTGTGTGTCGTTATTTTTAATAAAAATATCGAGCTGGTTGAATGCGATCTCGATGTCGTGTTCATTAAAGACACGATGAATTTCGCTGTTTAATGCATCGACAGTTGAGGTTCTATCTGCCAGTTCATTTACATAAACTCTCAGTTCGTGATCTAGTGTACTTGCTCCAAAGTTTAAGAAGAAAGCTCGCGGTGCCGGATCTTTTAATACTTTTGGATTGTCTTCGGCGACTTTTAAGAGTAAGCGTTTTACGAGTTCTAAATCGGAACCATAACCGACACCGACTTTCACAATCACTCGGGTTGCAGTACTGCTTAAGGCCCAGTTAACCAAGCGTTCGGTTACGAAAGCTTTGTTCGGTACAATCACTTCTTTACCGTCAAAATCCACTAAGGTTGTCGCACGAATACGGATTTTAGAGACTTTACCGCTAAAAGTACCGATTGTGATTGTATCACCAATTCGCACAGGGCGTTCAAACAAGATAATAATGCCGGATACAAAGTTAGCAAAGATCTCTTGCATACCAAAACCTAAACCAACGGATAGAGCAGTAAATAGCCATTGAAGTTTAGTCCAAGACATCCCTAATGTTGCAAAGGCAAATATCGCCCCTAATGCAATGATGACATAGGTTAATAAGGTTGTAATAGTATAAGGTGTACCTTGAGATAACTTAATATGCGAGAAGATAAGTGTTTCTAAAACCCCGCCTAGCGTTCTTACTAATACTACAGAAACTACAATAATAATAATTGCTGTCAGTAAGTTAAGTAAAGTGATGGACTCCATTATTGTGCCAGATTGGGTAATTACACTTTGTTGCCATAAGGTAATACCATCTAAGTAAAGAGCAACCGTCACTAAATCTGACCATACCCAGTAGAGAAGCAAGAAGAGTCCGACCCAAAGTACGAAATCAATTAATTTTATCATTTGGTTTTTGACATCACTCACTGCAATGGAGTCATCTCTTAATTCAAACGGAATCTCTATTTCGCTAGAGTTTTCATTGTTTTGTTCGGCTCTTGCTTTGGCTGCCTCACGTTTTTCCTGTAAACGGCGATAAGCTAATCGGCGTGACGAAATGGAAAATACGCGGTATAAAATATTACGGAAAATAATCCAAGTAATAATTGCAAAATAGGAGTCAACTAAATGCTCTATAATCACTAAAGCAGTATAGTAATATCCCAGTACAATTAAAATAATCAGAATGATTGGTGCAATTAGCAAGACTACTTTAACTGTGGTTAGCAGAAGATTCGGCGAACTTTTGGTTTCCCCTGTTGTTACATTTTCATAGGTTGAGATTGCTTGCCTAAAGGCAGGAACAATCATCCAAATCATTAAAATAAGGGTAAAAATCGTCATGATTTGCCCGATCACATCATAAGCTACCCCCATCTCTAAGTTAGTGAAGATTGAGGTGTTTAACAGTAGGGCAATCAACCATACAGAACGTTTTAAGATGTTATGGAATATTTCATTACTTTTTTGTGGCATATTAAAATGAACATAGCCGATACCATTAGGGCGTAACATAGCGACCATAAAAGCAAAATAAAGCCAGTAAACCGCCATTTTTAATCCCCAAGGCCAAATTTCCACTGGGTTTTGGAATGAAATATAGGTTATAGCAATAAAGCAAGCCAAGAACATTAAAGTACTCGGTAGGCAAAGTACCAAAGTCCAAAAAATCGCAATGGGTGTATTCCATTGACTATCGGTTGCAACGGTTTTAAGTTGGCTATTAATTTGGGTTAACTTTCGTTTAATATTATTTTTCTGGCGTTGAATAAAGGCTGCCAAACACAATAAGAAAGTAACTAGCACACCGGCAGGTAACAGATTATCCCGCCAATTTGAGAAATTAAGTTTTTTGCTAATATCATTAAATTGATAGCCTGCGATATCTACAAATTTGCTAAACCATTCCAAATCCATCGGGCTGTTGCTTCTCACCCAGAAACTTTGTTGCTGTAGTTTTTGCTGCAAAGTATCACTGATGGTTTTAACTTGTTGCTGGTTTAATTCAATATTAATTAATAAATTAAGCTGGTTATTTAATGACTTGATCATTTCTGACAAAGTGTCGGAACGCTCTTGTAAGACTTTTGTCAGTTGCTCTTTTTCTTTAGCAGTGAAAGTTATCTTCTCATCTTTTTCCAAGGTGGCAATATAAGCGGCCGGGTCAGCAAAAGAGTCCTTAAACTCTGTAATATCGAAAACTCGTACACGTAAATCAGCAATTTGTTTAGATAAGCCGGAAATCAGCTCATCTTGAGGTAGGGCTTGTTTTTGTTTATTGATGATACGAGAAAGCACAAGTGTACCTTGAAGCGAGCTGATTTGTTCTTCAATATTACGTTGAGTTTGTTGTAAATTATCTAGAATACTTTTAATACGTAAATTATCTTGCGACAATTGACTCATATCTTTTGTTTGTTTGAGTAGCTCTTGGCTGACACGTGTGTTGGTGTCTAGCTCACGCAAAAGAATTGGGTTTGCAGTCGCATTATTTTGTTGATCTTGAACCGCTTGAGCTTGTTCAACTTTATTTTTGGATTCTTCAACAATTTTGTTATCAATAGCACTCTGTAAGTTGGTAATTTCAGCTTGTAGATTTTGCTGAGCTTGCCTTTTTTCATCTAATTGGGCTGAATAGAGAGCAGATAAATTTTCGTTACCATTTAACAAAATTTGGCTATAGCTACTTTTTAGCTCAATTAATTCTAGCTCGGTTTCCAATTTGTTTCTCTCCTCGCTACTTATTGAGCTGGAAGCGAGTAGAGTATTGATTACCTGTTTACGTTTAACACTTTCAGTTAAAGTCGATTGTGCTTTATCCGGTGCAGTATTTTGAATAACCAAGTTATTATTAATAACGCTTAAGTCGTGTTGTACCACCTCTAATTTAGATTGAGTAGCAGTCAACTCTTTTTGCAAATCAGTCGTTGATTTTTGGTCTAAGGTTTCAATGGCAGGAATTACCTCAACTTTTAATTTTTCAAGATTAGCACGGCTGTTTTTCAGTGACTTTTGAGATTCCTGAATAGATTGTTTTAGCGCCTCATTTTCTGCTTTTTGTTTTTCTATTTGAGATAAAAGTGATAGCGTTTCTTCAAGGGTTTGTACCAATGCTTTATTATTTGCATCGGTTTGGTCTAGTTTTTTCGCGCTATCTAGCTGCTGTTTTATTACTTTTTCCGTAGGAATTTCAGATAGAGCATAGCTATTATTGACATGCAACATTAGCCCTAAACTGATGAAAAGTGTTTTTAAAATGTGTTTAAACATGGATTTCCTTTATTATTTTATTGTTTAAATCTTTTTGTAACTCCGTTCTGGAGATTTTGATTGTGCCTTGTTTTTGATATTTTTCAATATCTAGCAGATAGTAGGCAATCGGATGTTTGAATTTTTCCAATTTATCAGACAGCCAAATTTTCAATTTGTTAAGTTCCTGTGAAAAATCCGGATTTTTAAATTGCAATACAGCAACAGGACGCTGACCAAATTCTTTATCCGGGATAGGTAAAATAAAAACTTGTTCTACTAGTTGAGAGTGAAAAATCACCAGTTCAATTTCTTCCGGTTGGATATTCTCTCCTCCGGAGATAAACATATTATCTAATCGCCCCTTTATTACAAGCTGTTTCTGTGCGTTGCATACCCCTTTATCTTTGGTTTGAAACCAGCCTTGCGCATTAACAAGCGGTCGAATTGTGTGATTTTTTTGCCAATAACCTAATGCTAAGCTTTCGCCTTTTACCCAAATTTCATTATTTTCTAATTTTACTTCTCGATATTTCAGTGGAAAACCTACATTATCCGATTCATTTTTCACTGCACAAATGGTAGAGGCCATTTCCGTCATACCATAGCTGGCAAAGGTGGTAATACCATACTGTTGTGCTTTTTCCAACAATTCTGCCGGAATATGCGTTCCGCCAAGTAAACATTGTAGAGAAGTCGGTTTTGTTAGTTGGTTAAGGTAACGCTGTAATTGAGTCGGTACGAGCGAACTATGAGTGACTTTTTCAAGTATCTTAAAAAAGTTGGCTTTATTTTCAGTCAGATAAAGGGTGGCACCTTTTAGTAACCAACGCCAGATAATCCCCTGTCCTGATACGTGAAAGAGTGGCAAGCTGAGATGCCAGCTATGTTGTTTTTCAAACCCCATTAATTTACAGACACCTTCAGCACTGGCTAAATGAGCGGAAATAGAGTGAACGACCGCCTTAGGTTTACCTATAGAACCCGAAGTTAATGTCAAGGTGGCTGCTTGCTGAATGTGAAGTTTAGGGAAAGGATAACAAGCGGTCATTTTTGCAGAAAAATTTACAAAATCATTCTCACAAATGAGTATGTCAACCCCATTATCTTCTAAGATAGTTTGCCGTTGGAAATCGGATAGAGCTGGATTTAACATTAAAATCTTTGCTCCCATTGCCAATGTTGCACAGTAGGTTAAAAGACCACATAAGCGATGAGTTCCGCTATAGGCGACCAAACTTTGGGGGGTTATCCCTTTTTGTTGAAAAAATACTGAAACTTGTTGAAGTAATTGATGTAATTTAGCCCAACTTAATTGAGATGGGAGGCATGAAAAATAGCCTGATTGATCTTTTTCCCAGATAATAGCGATCTTCTGAGCTGTATGAGTAGCCCAAAAGGAAGTCGGAAAAAAAGAACAATCAGCGACCATTGATAATTTATATAAAAAGTGATTGGATACGTTCAATTAAGTGGCTTGGCACTTTCATGGACTCCATAACCGCTTTAAGAATTAGGCCCTTACGTGCAGTATTATTATTGGTGATGACCCAAAAAGGGGAATCTGGGATCTGTTTTGCTTTTACGCTGCTGCCGGTAGATAAAATCTCTTCTTCACTTTGTGAGAAATAAATTCGCTCGTTACCACGCACATTTTCAGTTGCTTTGGCGAAAGTTTCCGGATTTGAGCGATATAATGCAGCTAATAGCATAATAAAGCGCACAACATTTTTATTTTCATTGATAAAATGCTCAGATTCTAGGATATGTTCTAGTTTAGAAACGGTTTTCTCAATATTAGATTCATCTTTTTTTGTGGCACGAGAGGGGCTTTTTACCAGCTCTTTAAGCTCGTTAATCATATGTTCTTGTACTAAAACAAACGGTTGAGGTGATTCTGGCAAGCGTAGTAAACGACGTAAGATATCTGACGCAGTTTCACCAATAGATTGTGTACGACTTGCAATATACTGATATAATTCATCATCAATTTCGATTCTTTTCATCGGGATCCTCATTCATCTGATCATAAAAACAGGTAATTATATGTCCTATTATACGCATTATCGCTGTGATTTTATAGAGGATCTTTGCTGAAAATTTTTATTTTAAAAAGCAAAAATTTATATGACAAAACACCCTCTTTTACACTTTAGTTATCAGCCTGTAGAAAACAATCCGAATGCGCAGACCATGGTGTTTTTACACGGTTTGTTTGGAGATTTGAATAATCTTGGGATTATCGCAAAAGCCTTTGCTGAAGAGTACGCTGTTTTACGTGTGGATCTGCGAAACCATGGGCGATCTTTTCACGCAGACGAAATGGATTACCACATAATTGCCGAAGATCTAAAATGCTTATTCAATCAATTAAAGATTCAAAATACGGTAATTGTAGGCCATTCAATGGGCGGCAAAAGTGCAATGGCATTAGCTGATATAGCCCCTGAATTAGTGGATAAATTGGTGATTATTGATATTGCACCGGTAACTTATACGCAAAATCGTCATCAACAAATTATTGCAGGCTTAACAGCAGTGCGAAATGCCAAGCCGGAAACTCGACAGCAAGCCAAAGCGATTATGGTAGAATATATTCCTGACGAGGGGATCCAACAATTTATGCTTAAATCTTTTGATAATGCAAGCGAGGAGTCATTCCGTTTTAATTTAACAGCACTTAGCCAAAATTATCAGCACTTAATGGATTGGCATGAGGTAAGAGTAGATAAACCAACCCTTTTTATTAAAGGAGCATTATCAGATTATATTCAGCAAGAATATACGAATACTATTTTAAGCCAATTCCCGCAAGCAAAATCTTTTATTGTTGCGAATGCAGATCACTGGGTTCATGCAGAGAAACCAGATGCCGTAGTTCGTGCTATCACCAAATTTTTAGAAAAATCGAGAGAATAAAATGCAAAAAGATACGTTATTTTCAGCACCTATTGAAAAATTAGGGGATTTTACCTTTGATGAGTCGGTTGCTGAAGTTTTCCCCGATATGATTCAACGCTCTGTACCGGGGTATTCGAATATCATCACCGCAATCGGAATGTTGGCCGAGCGTTTTGTAACTGATTCCTCAAATGTCTATGATTTAGGTTGTTCTAGAGGTGCTGGAATTTTATCTATTCGGCGTAATCTAAAAGCGAAAGATGTCCAAATTATCGGTGTGGATAATTCACAACCAATGGTTGAGCGTTGTAAAGCTCATTTAAATGCCTATCACTCAGATATCCCTGTTGAGATTTTATTGGATGATATTCGCGAAATTGAGATCAAAAATGCTTCTATGGTTGTGCTGAATTTCACCTTACAATTTCTGCCACGAGTAGATAGGCTTAAATTATTGAAAAAAATTTATCATGGGCTGAACTCAAATGGTGTGTTGGTATTATCTGAAAAGTTTACCTTTGACAGTGAGATCATGAATGAATTATTAATTGATTTACACCATACCTTTAAAAGGGCAAATGGGTATAGTGAATTAGAAGTCAGTCAAAAACGTAATGCGTTAGAAAACGTAATGTTAACAGATAGTATTGAAACTCATAAAGCTCGTTTGAAAGAAGCTGGATTTGAGCAAGTGGAGTTATGGTTTCAATGTTTTAACTTCGGCTCAATGATTGCAATCAAAGCTTAACAAGCGGTTATATTTCATAACATTTTTGCAAAAAATTTGGTGTAAATAACCGCTTTTAGTTAATGGTTTTTTGCTTTGGCAGAAAACTAAGATAGAATCGGTTATAATCCGAAGAATTTATTTTCAAGGAAACAGTTATGGCAACGATAAAAGATGTTGCGAAACAGGCAGGCGTATCAACTACTACCGTTTCACATGTTATTAATAAAACCCGCTTTGTAGCAGAAGAGACAACTAAAGCGGTATGGAATGCAATTAAAGAACTTAATTATTCCCCAAGTGCAGTAGCGCGCAGTTTAAAAATTAATACCACCAAGTCGATTGGTATGATCATTACAACCAGCGAATCGCCTTTTTTTGCTGAGATTGTTCTAGCAGTAGAGGAGTATTGCTACCGAAAAGGTTACTCCCTATTTTTATGTAATACTCAAAATGATCCTGAGAAAATCCAAAATCATTTGGATATGCTTATTAAAAAACGGGTAGATGGTATCTTGGTTATGTGTTCTGAATACACCAATAATTCGTTCGACATTTTCGAAAATACCAATATTCCGATGGTTATTATGGATTGGGGAATGAGTGATGAGCGTAGTGATTTAATTTTAGATCACGGCTTTGATGGCGGCTATTTAGCAACACAACATTTGATTGAAAATGGGCATAAAGAGATTGCGGTAATTACCGGAAATTTAAATAAAGAAATTGCTCGAACTCGTTTTGACGGATTTAAAAAAGCGCTATCGGATGCCGGGTTAGCTCTTCGTGATGAATGGGTTTTAGAAGGCGATTTTGAACCGGAAGGCGGTTATGAGTGCATGAATAATTTGCTGAAAAGTGGTCAAACCTTACCAACGGCAGTATTCTGTTTTAATGATGTGATGGCATTAGGGGCAATTTCTGCAATTACCGAAAGCGGATTAAGTGTACCACAGGATATTTCTGTGATCGGATATGATAATATCCATAGTTCACGCTTTTACGCACCACCACTAACCACGGTACATCAATCAAAATCCCGCTTGGGATCAGCTGCTTTGGAATTACTCTTGGCAAGAATAGAAGATAATGAGAAAGCCAAAGAACCAAAAGTCTTAGAGTTCTTTCCGGAATTAGTAAAACGCAGCTCAGTTAGAGATTTAACAATAATTAAGGAGTAATATGGAAACGTTAATTGAATTTTTTAGTAGTTACGGCTATTGGGCTGTATTTCTTGTTCTACTTGCCTGTGGATTTGGGCTTCCCATTCCTGAAGATATTACGTTAGTGTCCGGCGGCGTTATTTCGGGACTAGGTTATACCAATGTACATTGGATGCTTGTAGTGAGTATGCTTGGTGTATTGATAGGTGATAGTACAATGTACTGGTTGGGTAGAATTTATGGTGAAAAAATTCTTAAGTTTCCATTAATTAGACGGGTCGCAACGCCTGAGCGTTTTGCAACGGTACAAGAACGTTTCGAAAAACAAGGCTGGAAATTACTTTTCATGGCGCGTTTCCTACCGGGATTGCGTGCGGTAGTCTATCTGGTTTCTGGCATTACCAGAAAGGTGAGTTTTGCTAAATTTTTATTCGTTGATTTTATTGCTGCGATTATTTCTGTGCCCATTTGGGTTTATTTAGGTGATTATGGTGCCTCTAATATTGATTGGCTGAAAGAACAAGTTACAAACGGTCAACACATTATTTTTGCGATTTTAGGTATTGTTATCTTATTCCTAGGTTGGAAATGGTATAAAAGCAAGAAAGTGAAGTCAGCATAACTAGAATGACAAAAGGCTATCAAAATTTGATAGCCTTTTATTTTTCAGAAAAATGGTGCGACTAGCTGGACTCGAACCAGTGACCCCCACCATGTCAAGGTGGTGCTCTAACCAACTGAGCTATAGTCGCGATATGGGAGGAATTCTAATAGAAAAAATCCTTGTATGCAAGGTGATGTGGAAGCTATTTGGTTATTTTAAACGCGGTTGAGTGAATAATTGTTTATCTTCCCAGCAGATCATTGTTAAATAGCTGCCCCAAGCACAGCCGGTATCTAAGGCGTAGATATTTGAACGACTTGATTTTCCCATCAAACTAGCCCAATGCCCAAATAAAATTTCGGTTTTTTCAAATAGCGGATTAGCTAATTCAAACCAAGGTAGTAACTCTTTTGGAGCTTCTTCAATTGGTAATTTACAAGAAAAATCTAACCGCTTGTCAGCGTAACAAAAACGCATACGGGTGAAAACGTTGATGATATAACGCCAGCGTGCAACTCCTTCTAAATCCTCACACCAAGCTTCCGGCTGATTATCATACATTTGGAAAATATAATCTGCATAGTTGGGGTTTTTCAAGACTTCCTCAGCTTCTTTAGCACAGGCTAAAGTGGTTGTTAAATCCCATTCTGGGCTTATGCCTGCGTGAGTGAGTAAAAATTGATGAGTTGGGTGCTGGATGACAAGCGGTTGATTTCTCAGCCAATTTTGCAAATCAGCACGATCTTCCGCTTGAAAAATACTATCGACTTTATCATTCGGTTTGACTTTTTTAAACCCAAGTAAAGTAGAAAGTAAATGTAAGTCGTGGTTACCAAGCACAGTCTTGGCGTTATTTTTCGGTTCTTTGACAAAACGCAAGCAGGAAAGAGAATCTTCTCCACGAGCGACTAAGTCGCCAGTTAAATAGAGTTCATCTTGTTTTGGATTGTAATTTACTTTTTCCAATAAAAGCTGAAATTCTTTAAAGCAACCGTGTAAGTCGCCAACGATATATGTTGCCATCTGTTGTCCCATTTCCCTAGGGGCGAAAAATTTTTCGTCCTTTCAAAAGATTTCCTAAATTATGATGGGGCGAATGATGATTCGCCCCTATAATTTATACGATATTTCCCACGATAGAACGTGTTTCTAAGCGTACTTCAGTCAGTTTCACCTTAACTTCTTGCCCAATTTGATAAGCTTTTTCGCCTTTAATGTAAAGGGCAAGTTCTTCTTGGCGATACTCTATTTCTTCTTTATTATCATGTAAGCTCGAGAACGGTACAAATATTTGTGCCCCGTTTTTGATGACTTTTGCACGTAATCCACCACGTGAAACATCTGCAATTTCGCATTCAAATTCGACCGCTTGTTCAACCATCGGGAACAGGTAACGGGCATAGAGCCAATCGGCAATGTCACGTTCAACCAGACGATTTTGGCGGCGGGCCTCTTGCAGGCGAGTTAAAACAGATGCTTCAACTGTCTTGATTTGTTTGCCTAATAAAACCTGCTTGATTAAGCGGTGATTAACCATATCGCCATATTTACGGATTGGTGAGGTCCAAGTCGCATAATGGCTGATACCTAACCCGAAGTGTGGCGCCACTTCAGATTTGAACTCCGCAAAGGTTAAGTAACGGCGCAGACGTAATTCCAAGAATTTTTCGGGGAAATCTTGAGTGTCACGTTTCATTTCACAATAGCCTTCCAGAGTCGATAATCGTTCGGCTGAGTAACGCTCAGCAAGCACTTCGCAGTTTTCGTCGGTTGCCAAAGTGTTTAGTAAGAAGGTTTTCACTAATTCAAGATTTTTTGCATCAAAACCTGTGTGGGTATTGAATACACCTGTTTGGGCATGTTGGCTTAAGAATTTCGCACAACAGATATTCGCCAGTATCATTTATTCTTCAATCATTTGATTTGCAATTCTGCGATGTTCCACATGGATATCTTTTACTGAACCGTCTTCATTTAATTCAAAAGAGTAATCGCTTTGTTCTTTAAATTGCAAAGCATTTTTAGCTCGCCATTGAATACGGGTTTGAGTAAATTGATGCAACCAATCAATTTGCTGTTTGGTTTCAGCTGAAGTAGGCTGCCATGCATTTTCTATACCTTCAAGATAGTCAGATACATTATCGTATGCCAGCCGATCTTTAGATTCCACCCAAGCGGAAGTAAAGGTTGTTTCGGTTGTTAAGTTACCTTCTAAATCAGTTTCGATAAAAGCTACTAATGCAGGACGTTTTTGATTTGGTACAAGAGAACAGAGATCATCTGATAATTCTCGTGGCAACATCGGAATGTTAAAGCCCGGTAAATAGTTGGTAAAGCAACGTTCTCGAGCCGCTTTTTCGATATTGGAATTTTCCGGAATATAGGCGGTTGGATCGGCAATAGCCACCACTAAACGCCAGCCGGTTTGGATGTTGTTATCTAAGATAGGCTCAATATATAAGGCATCGTCCATATCTTGTGTGCTTGGGCTGTCAATGGTTGTGAAATAAAGATGAGATAAATCTTCACGTATTAATTCATCTTGTAGTACGTAGCTTTTTTCATTTGCTACAGGTTCACGAGGTTGTTCGTGGCGGGCAAGCGTTACCCACCAAGGTGCAAAATTATCCTCAGCTTTGCAGATAAATTGAGTGACTTGAGCGAAGAAGAAGCGCTCATCTCGCAACGGATGGCTTTTAAGCTGTGCAACTACCCAGTCTCCGTTTTCTAATTTTTCAGTGATTTTTTTGTGAGTATTTGCAGGAATAGCTTGTTTAATGCTTGGATGATCAACATTTAATTGTAATTTACCTTCTTTATTTAAACGTACTTGGGCGATGAAACGTTCGAGCATTGGTTCAATTAAAGAATCTAGCTCAACTTGTTCTTTATCACCATCACGTTTAACGACAGCTTTAACAGTGTCTCCATGCATGACTTTCTTCATTTCTGACGGGGGGATGAAATAGCTTTTTTTCTCACATTCTAAAAAGCCAAAAGCCTTATCTGAGCTTTTAACTGAGCCTTCTACATATTCTTTACTGGCTTCAATTTGTTGTTTTAATTGAGCTAAAAGGGGGTTATCTTGGAACATAATTCTAATCTGATAAAAATAAATAAACCCTCTTTCAAGAATATTCCAGAAAGAGGGACAAGCGGTTACATTTTTTTAATTTTTTGCAAATTATTCTTCGTCGCCTAATTCGCCCATTGCCATTACGCTAAAACCGGCATCAACGTGTAATACTTCACCCGTTACACCTGAGGCTAAGTCAGAGCATAAGAATGCTGCTGAGTTACCAACATCATCAATAGTCACTGTGCGGCGTAATGCAGCGGTTTTTTCAAATGCAGAAAGCATTTTTTTGAAGTTTTTAATACCTGAAGCGGCTAAGGTACGGATTGGACCGGCAGAAATTGCATTGACACGAATGCCTTCTTTACCTAAGTCTGCTGCCATTACGCGTGTTGCAGCTTCTAATGATGCTTTGGCTAAACACATAACGTTATAGTTAGGGATTGCACGCTCTGCACCTAAGTAACTTAATGTTAATAATGAAGCATTTTCATTTAAGAAAGGACGAGCAGCTTGAGCCATTGCCACGAAGCTATATGCACTAATATCGTGTGCAATACGATAACCTTCACGGGTTGCTGCATTTACATAATCGCCATCTAATTGGTCGCCGGGAGCGAAGGCAATAGCATGAACAAAACCGTCAAATTTTTCCCAATGTTTGCTTAATTCAGTAAAGCATTCTGTAATGCTTTCATCGGTTGCAACATCTAATGGAAGCACGATATCTGAACCAAATTCTTTAGCAAATTCTTCTACACGTGGTTTTAATTTATCATTTAAGTAAGTGAAAGCTAATTCTGCACCTTGTTGTTTCATTGCATTTGCAATACCGTATGCGATTGAACGGTTGCTTGCTAAGCCTGTCACTAAAATACGTTTACCAGTTAAGATACCCATAAAAATTCCTCTATATTATATTCATTGGGGCAAAAATTATTTCGATTATAGCGGATATAGTGGGAAGGGGCAAATGATGTTAAGAGCTGATCGGATGAGAAACCCTCTTAATTTGTTCATTAAGAGGGTTTGTATATTAAGCTAAGCTGTTGTTTGTGCAATAACAGGTTGTTGTGGTTTAATTGCACCTGCCATTTCAGCCAGTTCTTCCATACGGTTGATAATAATATATTTGCCTTGTACCGTAATCATACCGCTTTTTTGGAATCTGCCTAATAAGCGGCTGATAGTTTCAATAGTTAAACCAAGATAGTTACCAATATCGCCTCTTGTCATAGTTAAGCGGAACTCCTTTGCAGAAAAGCCTCGAGCAGAATAGCGTTGAGAAAGGTTATATAAAAATGCGGCCAGTTTTTCTTCGGCATTCATTTTTGAAAGGAGTAAAATCATCTCTTGATCGCTTTTGATTTCATTGCTCATTAAACGCATAATTTGATGGCGAATTTTAGGCATTTTGCCGGCAAGGTCATCTAAAATATCAAAGGGAATTTCACAGATCATTGAGGTTTCTAATGCTTGAGCATAACCTTCATGCTGCATATTAGTGATAGCATCAAAGCCGATTAAATCACCCGGTAAATGGAAACCTGTAATTTGTTCCTCACCGCTTTCGCTTAAAGTATAAGCCTTTAAGGTACCGGAACGAATAGCGTAAAGCGATTTTAGTTCATCCCCTGACTTAAAAATCACTTGGGATTTTTGAACCGGTTTTTTACGCTCAATAATATTATCTAATTGAGTTAACTCAGTTTCATTAAGCGTAAATGGCAAACATAGTTGGCTGATACTGCAGTTTTGGCAATGAATTGTGCAAGATGTGCGTCCATTGGGTTTTAATTCAGATACAATTTTCATCCATTTAACCTTGATTTTGGCAATTTTTGATTTAGAACAAAGTTTACCATTAAAGTGAAATTAAGCAAAGTGGGGTAGAAAAATTAAAAGCGAGCTAAGACATCATAAAATTTTTACAAATTTTCGATTTTGCGATCTACTTCAAGTTTTTATTAAACGGACTGTGCTAGTATGTCTATATAAACCCAGAAACTCTAAAAACAAGGAGCTTATTATGTATAAACATATTTTAGTCGCAGTCGATCTTTCGGAAGAGAGTCTTGTTTTAGCACGTAAAGGGGCAAGCTTAGCAGCTAAATGTGGTGCAAAATTGTCGCTTATTCATGTTGATGTAAATTTCTCTGATTTATATACAGGATTAATTGATATTAATATGTCTTCAGTGCAAGACGGTGTTGTTGAAGAAACTAATACAGCATTAGCTGAGTTGGCGGCTAAAGTGGATTATCCGGTGTCTGATTGCTTAAACGGCACGGGAGATTTTAGCCAAGTATTGCAAGAGGCAGTTGAAAAACACGATGTAGATCTATTAGTTACCGGACATCATCAAGATTTCTGGAGTAAATTCATGTCATCAACCCGCCAAGTAATGAACAATATCAGTGTAGATATGCTTGTTGTCCCATTAGCTGATGAATAATACGTAAATCTTTAAGTAAAATTGACCGCTTGAAGCAGAGTTTTCTTATTCAAGCGGTTCTTTTTTCAAGAAAATTTGCAATTATAGAAGAGAAATTATTGAAATAAGCTAAACATAACTAACAAAATTCAGCAAAAACTGTGTAAAATAGCAAGATAACTTAACTATTTAATTTCCATTTTTTAAAGAGTATTTTACATGAAGACAACCTCAGATATCAGACAATCTTTTCTTAAGTTCTTCGAAACCAAAGGGCATACCATTGTACCAAGCAGCTCGTTAGTTCCGGAAAATGATCCGACATTACTATTTACTAATGCAGGTATGAACCAATTTAAAGACGTGTTTTTAGGCTTAGAAAAACGTCCTTATACCCGAGCTACCACAGCACAACGTTGTGTGCGTGCAGGGGGAAAACATAACGATTTAGAAAATGTAGGTTATACTGCTCGCCACCATACTTTTTTTGAAATGATGGGAAATTTCAGTTTCGGTGATTATTTCAAACAAGATGCGATTAAATTTGGCTGGGAATATTTAACTTCTCCACAATGGTTAGGCTTACCAAAAGAAAAGCTATACGTTACTGTATATGAAACCGATGATGAAGCCTATGAAATTTGGAATAAAGAAGTAGGTGTGCCGGCAGAGCATATTATTCGTATTGGTGATAACAAAGGTGCGCCTTATGCTTCGGATAACTTCTGGGCAATGGGGGATACTGGTCCTTGTGGTCCTTGTACTGAGATCTTCTACGATCATGGTCCTGAGCATTGGGGTGGTTTACCGGGTACACCAGAAGAAGATGGTGACCGCTATATTGAAGTATGGAACATTGTATTTATGCAATTTAATCGTTTAGCAGACGGTACAATGGAACAATTGCCAAAACCTTCTGTCGATACTGGTATGGGATTAGAGCGTATGACTGCAGTGATGCAACATGTTAACTCTAATTACGAGATTGATATTTTCCAAACTTTAATTAAAGAAGTCGCATCTCTTCTTAATGTAACAGATTTAGACAACAAATCCTTACGAGTTGTAGCAGACCACATCCGTGCATGTTCTTATTTAGTTGCAGATGGTGTTATGCCGTCAAATGAAGGTCGTGGCTATGTATTACGCCGTATTATTCGTCGTGCAGTTCGTCACGGAAATATCTTAGGTGCAAAAGAAGCCTTCTTCTACAAACTTGTTCCAACCCTAGCAAAAGTTATGGGACAAGCAGGAGAAGTGTTAACTGAAAAACAGGCTCAGATTCAAAAAACCTTAAAAGCAGAAGAAGAACAATTTGCTCGCACGCTTGAGCGTGGTTTAGCGTTGTTAGAAGATGCTTTAACGAAAGTGGAAAATAAAACAC
Source organism: Mannheimia granulomatis (assembly GCF_011455695.1). Classification (NCBI taxonomy): domain Bacteria; kingdom Pseudomonadati; phylum Pseudomonadota; class Gammaproteobacteria; order Pasteurellales; family Pasteurellaceae; genus Mannheimia; species Mannheimia granulomatis. Next base: position 760,675 of record NZ_CP015030.1, read on the forward strand.
TTTCAGGTAGTGTAGCATTCAAACTATATGACACTTACGGCTTCCCACTTGATTTAACTGCAGATGTTTGCCGTGAACGTGAAATTACTATTGATGAAGCTGGTTTCGAAGCAGAAATGACGGCACAGCGTGAACGCGCGAAGGCAAGCAGTAACTTTGGTGTGGATTACAACAATGTTATTAAAGTAGAAGGTCAAACTAAATTTTTAGGTTATGAACAAACTGCATATAATGCAAAAGTGCTCGGTTTATTCTGTAATGGTGTTGCTGTTGAAAAAATTGAATCGGGTGATAATGCCGTTGTGATTTTAGACCAAACACCATTTTATGCAGAATCTGGCGGTCAGATAGGTGATGCAGGTGAGATTAGCTCACCACTGGGTTTATTCCAAGTGAATGATACACAGAAATATGGTCAAGTTTGGGGGCATATCGGACAACTTAACGGTGGTGTTTTAGCTGTTGGTGATGTTGTTTCTGCCCTAGTGAATGTTGAACGTCGTAATGCTATTACTTTAAACCATAGTGCAACTCACTTATTGCATGCGGCACTACGTCAAGTATTAGGTGATCATGTCGCACAAAAAGGCTCTTTAGTGTCAGAGCAGATTTTACGTTTTGATATTTCACAGCCTGAGGCCATTACAAAAGCACAATTAGAAGAAGTTGAGCGTATTGTGAATGCCAAAGTGCGTGAAAATATTCAAGTGGTTATCGAAGAAATGGATATTGAATCGGCTAAAGCAAAAGGTGCTATGGCCTTATTCGGTGAAAAATATGGCGATGTTGTTCGCGTTGTTGATATTCCTGAATTCTCCATTGAGCTTTGTGGCGGTACGCATATTGGACAAACCGGTGATATCGGCTTATTTAAAATTACCTCAGAAGGTGCCGTAGCAGCAGGCATTCGCCGTATTGAAGCTGTAACAGGCGAAAATGCGATTGTCTGGTTACATAACCTTCAACAGGCTGTGCAACAAAGCGCAGAATTGCTCAAAGCAGATAGTAATTCATTAGCTGAAAAAATTATTCAGTTACAAGAAAAAGCGAAACGCACAGAAAAAGAACTTCAACAATTACAAAGCAAATTTGCTGCTCAAGCAGGGGCAGATTTGGCTAAGCAAGCTACCCAAGTCAATGGTGTGAATGTGGTTATCCAACAATTAGAAAATGTGGAGCCAAAAGCATTACGCACCATGGTAGATGACCTTAAAAATCAATTAGGTACAGCTGTGATTGTCTTTGGATCAAATGTAGAAGACAAAGTAAACTTAATTGTTGGTGTGACAAAAGACTTAACCCATAAAGTGAATGCAGGTGAACTTGTAGGAGCAATGGCACAAAAAGTAGGTGGAAAAGGAGGCGGTCGTCCGGATATGGCGATGGCCGGTGGTTCGCAACCACAAAATCTTCCATCTGCATTAGCCCTTGCTACAGAGTGGATCAGCACAAAACTTTAAAATAATAATAGGCGAGGATGAACTCGTCTTAAAAACTTTGCTCTATAATTATCATAGAGTTTTAAACCCATTAGGAGACAATTATGCTTATTCTAACTCGTAAGATTGGGGAGGTTTTACTCGTAGGAGACGATGTTGAGATTACGGTGCTTAACATTCGAGGAAACCAAGTAAAATTAGGTGTGAATGCACCCAAAGAAATCTCGGTACACCGACAAGAGATTTATGACAGAATCAAAGCCTTGGAAGAGGAAAAATAGATGCACTCATTACCTTAAGGGAAAACATGATAGAAAGACTAATGTGCTTCAGAGTTTTGATATTCTTTGTCAATGAGGTATAGAGTTAAGTTTTTACTTATTAGGTAATGAGTAATGCTGATATTTACACAAGACACAAGCGTTTTGTAAAATTTTCATGAAATATGACCGCTTATATTTATACAAGCGGTTTATTTCGGAGAATTTTTAGCAAACTCAAATATGATTAAGGATTTCAAATGAAAGTTATTATCCCTGTTGCCGGCCTTGGTACTCGTATGCTACCTGCAACTAAAGCGATTCCAAAAGAAATGCTCACACTTGCAGATAAGCCGCTAATTCAATATATTGTAAATGAATGTGTTGCCGCAGGCTTTAAAGAAATTGTGTTAGTCACACACTCTTCCAAAAATGCCATCGAAAACCATTTTGATACTTCTTTTGAGCTTGAAACAATGCTTGAAAAACGAGTTAAACGTCAACTTTTAGATGATGTACGCTCAATTGTACCAAAAGATGTTACTTTAATTCATGTTCGTCAAGGACAAGCAAAAGGTTTAGGCCATGCAGTATTATGTGGACGTGCAGTTGTTGGGAATGAACCTTTTGCGGTGGTACTACCGGATGTACTACTGGGTGATTTCACCGCAAATCCTAAAACGGAAAACCTTGCTGCAATGGTAAAACGTTTCAAGGAAACCGGAAACAGCCAAATTATGGTTGCACCGGTACCGATAGAAAATGTTAGCAGCTATGGTGTTGCAGATTGTGATGGTGTTGATATTCCGTTAGGTGGCTCAGCTAAAATCTGTCGAATGGTTGAAAAGCCAAGTGTAGAAGAGGCACCGTCTAACTTAGCGGTAGTCGGCCGTTATGTATTCTCTGCAAATATTTGGGAGCTACTAGAAAGAACGCCGGTTGGTGTAGGTGATGAAATTCAATTAACTGATGCAATTGATATGTTGATTCACCAAGAAACAGTTGAAGCCTTTAATATGACAGGTCGTTCATTTGACTGTGGTGATAAAGTTGGCTATATGAAAGCTTTCGTAGAGTACAGCCTAAATCACGATAAATGTGGCAAAGAATTTAAGGTTTTCATTAAAGAACTAGCGAAATCGTTATAATTCTCTTAAACATTAACACCATACATTGTATGGTGTTAACTTCATCTAAACTGTAATTCTTGTTCCAAATCCTCAATAGCTTTTAAACACTTCATTTTACGGTACTCCGTCTCGGTTATTTGATTTTTTAACGCTTGGCTTAACACTTCATCTTCTTCATTATAATTCTGCTCCATTAACCAGCTGATTTTCTCATTTAAAGCTCGTAGTGCCTTACGATATTCTTGCAAACGCTTATTGGGCGATAAACGATGAATATTCGCAGGGAATTGAAATGAAGAATGAAATTGAAGCCTTTTTTTCTCTTTTTGAATATTTTCAACTGCTTTATTTAGGGCATCAAATTGTTTTATTAACTTATCGGAATAATATTCAACATATAAGGCATCATGTTGAGAGAGCAGAATTTCAGCTGTTTTTTCTATTTCTGTAGTAAAAAAATTGACCGGTCCGGATTTTTGGGAAAAATAGGTCGAGTTAAGAACAATTGTCTGTTCTAAAAACGGCGAAAATACAGCTAAATTTTGTTGGATTTGAGTAATAAAATGATGTTTTTGCATAAGCTGGTTTCTATATTGCTATCGGATTTTATTGGCTCTACATTTTATACAAGTCTTTTTGAAATGTGAAATGTATTGCTACAAGCGGTTGTTTTTTACTAATTTTTTGCAAATAAAACGCCTAAAAATGCAGGCATAACGAACAAAATTCTAAAAATGTGAACTATGTCACAAAATAAATGAACTTTTTCGGAAAGTTGTAATAGATCAAAATGCGTTTATAAATTCATTATATTTCAATGAGTTATGAAATGAAGTTAAACTTTAAAAATTGTGCAAAAATCCTCCAAATGAACAAATATTTCCATAACATATTGATTTTAAATAGGTTTTTTATGGTTTTTGCTTGTGGTTGGAAGTATTGACATTAAGTTTTCTTTTTGCAATTATGCTTGCGAACACAGTGTGAAGCATTTGCGGATACATTGTAGCTTGGAGAGTTACTCTTACACCTTAACGAGAGTAATTACTTATTATACAACATATAAAAAATCTAAGGTGAAAATTATGAAAAAAACATTAGTTGCATTAGCAGTAACAGCATTCGCAGCGTCAGCAACTGCAAAAATCGATCTTTACAGTCAAGACGGTACAACAGTTTCTACTGATGGTCGTGTAAAAGTAGTTGCTCATAAAGAAACAACAAAAGTAAACCGTGACAAAACTAACTATGGTCACTCAGCATTATCAAATGATGGTACTCGTTTAGGTTTAACAGTAAATCATAACATCACAGAAGATTTCTATGCATTAGGTCGTTTAGAGATCCGCTTCGATGGTGGTGATAAAAAAGGCAGCGATAACTGGGGTAATGCCTATGCTAAACGTGCATTTGTGGGTTTAGGTCACAAACAATATGGTCAAGTAACCTTCGGTAAGCAATTATTAGTAGGCGATGATGTTGGGCGTATCGGTTTAGATAACTACTACAATGTAGGTTCATCATATGCTCCTGTAGGCGGTTGGGCAATTTTAAATGAATCTTCTGATTCAGCAGTGCGTTATGACTACAAAGGTGTTCAAGGCTTAACATTAAGTGCTGACTATAGCTTTGCTAACAAACATGACACAGTAGGTTCAGATAAAGCAGGTTATGGTGCTGGTGCAATCTATGAATTTGCAGCAGGTGAAGGTACAGCAAGTGTGTCTTTAGGTTATGCTCATAAAGATATTGAATCTGGCAGCAAAGTTAAGAAAGACCAAGATGGCGTATTTGGTGGCTTTAACTATGTAGTCAATGGCGTTAAATTAGGTGTTGATGGTGGTTATAGTGTACGTAAATCAGGTGATGCTAAAGACAAATTAAATTATGTACGTACCGGTTTACGTTATGATATCCCAGATACTAAAACAGGTGTTTACGGTAACTACTCTTACCTAGTAGTTAAGAGCGGTCAAGAAAAAAATAAAGCACATCAATTCTTATTAGGTGCTGACTACAGCTTCCACAAACATGCTAAAGTGTTCGTAGAAGGTAAATTAGCGAAAGCGCGTTTTGATGATAAATCTAAACAAACTGATAAAGGTATCGCAGCAGGTTTAATCGTATTCTGGTAATCCTTGATTGCTAAATTATAAATTAACCCCTAACAATGAAAATTGTTAGGGGTTTTTATCGTTCATAGTAACAGACCTATGTGTTAGCTTGTAAAAAATACCCTTGACAAATCTATGCAGAATAGGGAATATAGTTCTGGAGAATTAATGCTCCATTTTGAGCAAATAATTCTTTATGATTTATTTTTGATATAAAGGAAAACCAAATGAAAAAAACACTTTTAGCTTTAACAGTTGCAGCATTTGCAACTTCAGCATCAGCAGAAACTATTTTCGATAAAGAAGGTACAAAAATTGATTTTTCAGGTTCTGTTCGTGTAATTTTGGATAATCAAACTAAAAAAGAAAATGGTAATACTGTGAGAGATGGTGACAATGGACATTCTCACTTACGTAATAATGGTACTCGTTTTGGCTTAAAAGCAACTCATGCTTTAAATGACAATGGTTATTATGCGGTAGGTGCATTACAGGCACGCTTTAAGAATGATTCAGCCGGTGGTTTTGGTACCTTATATGCTCATCAAGCCTTTGTTGGTTTAGGTAAAACTGGTTATGGACAAATGACATTTGGTAAACAAGCTGTGATCGCTGATGATGTGGGTCTTGCAAATGACTATGAATATGGCTTGTTAGCAGATTATGTTCCAACTTCAAGTGTGAATGCTATCCGTTATGATTATACAGCGATTGAAGGTTTAACTTTAAGTGCAAACTATAATTTTGGTCAAAGCACCAAGAATGATGGCAAATTATTAGATAAAGAAATCAAAAATGGCTTTGCTTTTGGTGGTGTTTATGAAGCAAACAACTGGATTTTCCAAGGGGTTTATGGTCGCACAAACTACAAAGCAAAAACCTCAGATAAACACCGTGCAGATGCTTTTGATGCTGCAATTGGCTATAACGTAACTGAAGCATTGCTTGTTGGTGTTGATGGCGGTTACCAAGTTGAGAAAACCGGTTCAAACAAAGATAAATCATTCTATGTTGGTCCAATGGCGAAATTCCGAGTAACGGATAAATCTTCAATCTATGGTAACTATCTATATGGTCAAACCAAAAATGAAGACGGTAGCAAAGATAAAACTCACGGTTTCTTAGCCGGTGCTGACTACCAATTCCACAAACATGTTGTTGCTTATGTTGAAGGTAAATACGTGAAAGGAAAAGAATTCAACGCAAACGGTATTCGTGGTGATAAAACAACAGAAAAAGCAATCGGTGTTGGTATGCGCGTAAATTGGTAATTTGCCAATAGAATGTGATTAAACCCCTCATAATTTACTTTGTGAGGGGTTTATTTTTCATAAAAAGGATTAATTATAATTAGATTAAATGTTTTAAGGGTTATAAGAAAGTTTATTGGCAAGGTAATAAAATAACTATAGATCTCAAACTTTTTCTATAATTTAATGAATGCTTAGAATTAATGGAGGCGTGTCCCGGAGTCGAACCGAGCTACATGGATTTGCAATCCAGTGCATAACCGCTTTGCTAACACGCCATATGAATTGAAAATTTGGAGCGGGAAACGAGGCTCGAACTCGCGACCCCGACCTTGGCAAGGTCGTGCTCTACCAACTGAGCTATTCCCGCATTTGAATATTCCATAACATTGCGTCTTGGAATGAGATGGCATTTTACGGATTTATCGCTTTATGTCAATGCTAAAGTGAGAACTTGTTTTCTAAGTGTTGAAAAAAAACTCACTGTTCTGAGTTTTAGGTTTAAAAACAAGCAATAGACTGATTTTTTAACTGTTAGCTGTGTCTTTTTTGTTAGAAAAGTAAAAAATCACGCCTTGTTTTCAGTGATTTTTGTGTTCTTTATTGTTAAGCTAAGTGATACACTTCAGCATAGTTTTAGTTATTAGAGAAAATATAATGAGCAGTACTGAATTATTGGTGAATGTAACACCAAGTGAAACGCGAGTGGCGTTACTTGAAAACGGTTTATTAAAAGAGTTGCATATTGAAAGGGAAGCCAAACGTGGGATTGTCGGTAATATTTATAAAGGACGAGTGACCCGTGTATTGCCGGGAATGCAGTCTGCTTTTGTGGATATCGGTTTGGAAAAAGCGGCGTTTTTGCACGCATCGGATATTGTTTCTCACACCGAATGTGTGGATGAAAATGAAAAGAAGCAGTTTGTGGTGAAAGATATTTCCGAGCTGGTACGTGAAGGACAGGATATTGTAGTTCAAGTGGTAAAAGACCCTATTGGGACTAAAGGAGCACGTTTGACTACAGATATTACCTTACCTTCCCGCTATTTAGTCTTTATGCCTGAGAATAGCCATGTGGGAGTCTCTCAGCGTATAGAAAGTGAAGCGGAGAGAGAGCGTTTAAAAGCCCTTGTTGAGCCTTATTGTGATGAGCTGGGTGGATTTATTGTTCGTACCGCTGCGGAAGAGGCAACAGAAGATAGCCTAAAACAAGATGTCGAATTTTTAAAGCGTTTATGGCGGAAGGTATTAGAAAGAAAAACGAAATATTCTGCTAAATCGATGCTGTATGGCGAACTTGCATTAGCTCAACGTGTGTTGAGAGATTTTATCGGTACACATATTAATGCGGTTTGGGTAGATTCGAAAACAACTTGCGAGCAAGTTAAAGAATTTCTGACTGAGTTTATGCCTGAGTTGACAAACTCGGTGAGCTTGTACACCGGAGCTAAAACATTATTTGATGCTTATGGGGTGGAAGAGTCTATCCAAAAAGCATTAGATAAAAGAGTGAATTTAAAATCGGGTGGTTATCTGATTATTGAGCAAACTGAAGCAATGACAACTATTGATATTAATACAGGCGCTTTTGTTGGACATCGTAATTTAGCTCATACGATTTTTAATACCAATATTGAGGCAACACAAGCTATTGCGCATCAACTTCAATTGCGAAATTTAGGTGGCATTATCATTATTGATTTTATTGATATGCAGGAAGAGGAACACCGTGAGCGAGTATTGCAATCCTTGCAAGAAGCCTTAAAAGGTGATCGAGTGAAAACCAATGTAAATGGTTTTACCCAACTAGGTTTGGTTGAAATGACCCGTAAACGGACTCGGGAAAGTTTAGAGCGTATTCTTTGCTGTGATTGCCCTGCTTGTCAAGGTCGTGGTACGGTGAAAAGCGTTGAGACGGTTTGCTATGAAATTATGCGTGAAATTGTGCGTGTCCATCATCTATTTAAAACTGAGAACATTCACGTTTATGCGTCAAAAGAGGTGGCTGAATATTTAATTAATGAAGAAAGCCATGCATTATTGGCAGAGGTTCAAGCATTTATCGGTAAGAAAATTGAGATTAAATTAGAACCTTATTATCACCAAGATCAGTTTGATGTAGTGGTGATGTAATCATTGAAATAGAATTTGAGGCTAATTTCGATTAGCCTCAATTTTTTATCCTCATTTGCAAAATTTTTAGAAAATCTTACCGCTTGTTTCCTATCCAAATTCCTTAAAATCACGTATAATCGTCCAGTTTTATTTATTCAAATTTAAAAATTCAAAGGTAATTCAATGTCTGAAGTAGAAAATCAAGAATTAGATCTCAATGGCGAAATGTTAGCTCGCCGTGAAAAATTAAATAAAATTCGTGAGCAGGGTAACGCTTTCCCTAATACTTTCCGTCGTGATGCGTTAGCAAAAGATCTTCATACTCAATACGATTCTGTTGAGGGTGAAACATTAAAAGAACAAAATATCCAAGTTAAAGTTGCCGGACGTATTATGCTAAAACGAGTAATGGGTAAGGCTTCTTTCTTTACTATTCAAGATGTAAGCGGCGCTATTCAACTTTATGTTGCTCGTGATAATTTGGCTGAAAGTGTGTATGAAGAAAAAGTCAGTCTTTGGGATTTAGGCGATATTATCGGCGTTGAAGGTACTTTATTTAAAACCAAAACAGGTGAGTTAACCATTCGTTGTTCTGAAGTCCAGTTATTAACCAAAGCGTTACGTCCATTACCAGATAAACACCACGGCTTAACTGACTTAGAAACCCGTTATCGTCAACGTTATTTAGATTTGATTTCTAATGAAGAATCTCGCCGTACATTTATGATCCGCTCAAAAGTAGTTTCCGGTATTCGTCAATTCTTCTTGGAAAAAGACTTTATCGAGGTTGAAACTCCGATGTTGCAAGTGATTCCGGGGGGGGCGGCAGCAAAACCATTTATTACGCACCACAATGCGTTAGACGTGGATATGTACCTGCGTATTGCACCTGAGCTTTATCTCAAACGCTTGGTGGTGGGCGGTTTTGAGCGAGTGTTTGAGTTGAACCGTAACTTCCGTAACGAAGGCGTTTCCGTACGCCATAATCCGGAATTCACGATGATCGAGTACTATCAAGCCTACGCGGATTACCACGATTTAATGGACAACACCGAAGAGTTGTTGCGTAAATTAGCGTTAGATATTCTTGGTACAACTGATGTGCCTTACGGCGAATATGTGTTTGATTTCGGCAAGCCGTTTGAGCGTATCACTATGCACGATGCGATTGTAAAATACGGCAATGGCATCAAACGCGAAGATTTAGATAATTTTGAGAAAGCCGTTGGAATTGCCAAAGGTTTAGGCATTGAAATTCAAAAATCATGGGGTTTAGGTTCGGTCATCAACGCTATTTTTGAAGAGGTGGCTGAACATCAACTTATTCAGCCGACTTTCTTAATGGCGCACCCGGCAGAAATTTCACCGCTTGCACGCCGTAATGATGAAAATCCAGAGGTTACCGATCGTTTTGAATTATTTATTGGCGGACGTGAAATCGGTAATGGTTTCTCTGAGTTAAATGATGCAGAAGATCAGGCTGAACGTTTTGATGCTCAAGTGGCAGCGAAAGATGCAGGCGATGATGAAGCGATGTTTAAAGACGAAGACTTTGTGGTTGCCCTTGAACACGGTTTACCACCGACAGCCGGTGAAGGTTTAGGGATTGACCGTTTGGCGATGATTTTTGCTAATGCACCGTCAATTCGTGATGTGATCTTATTCCCGGCAATGCGTCAGAAATAATGATTTGAAATAATAGAAAAAGCACACTTCGGTGTGCTTTTTTGTTACCCGATTTTAATGGAGGTCATGCTAAGAGAGCCTCCTACGATTTCATCATTGAAGAAAGTAATTGCTTCATCATTATCCCGTTGTGCCACAATATAAAGTAGTGGTAAATAGTGTTCCGGTGTGGGTACCGATAAATCTGCTGCATTGCCAAATTTTTCACTCTCAATAATAGCTTGATAATTGCCGTCTGCAATCGCTTTGTTGATATATTCGTGGAATGCGAATGCCCAATCATATCCCGCACCAGGTTGTTCCATATGTTGCCAGCTAATTGCTCTTAAATTATGCACAATATTCCCACTGCCGATAATAAGTACGCCTTGCTTTCTTAGTGGTTTGAGTTTTTGTGCTAATTCAAAATGCCACTGCGCCGGTTGATGGCGGTGAATGCTCAACTGCACTACTGGGATATCTGCGTTTGGGTAAAGGTATTTTAGTACAGACCACATACCATGGTCGAAGCCGCGATTTGGGTTGAGTTCGGCTTGCTCCGGTAAAAGTAGTTGTTTGATTTGCTCAGCCAATTCAGGGGAACCGGGGGCAGGATAGGAGACTTGGCTTAGCTCTTCGGGGAATCCATGGAAATCGTAAATTAATTCCGGATTTTGACCGCTTGTAATTTGCAGTTTTGAGCTATACCAGTGTGCTGAGATCATTAAAATGGCCTTTGGTTTCTCAAATGTTTGCGTAATTTGTTTAAAACCTAAGTTAAAGGTATTTTGAGCATCTAACACATTCATTGGGTTACCATGGCCAACGAAAAGAGCAGGTAATTTATTCATTTTATTTTCTCCGTCTTGTTTTTTAGATAGTATAAATAGGAGAATTAGCGATAAAAAGATCAATAAAATAAAAAAATTATTTCTTAAAAAGAAAGAATAGTAAACAAGCGGTCAAATTTCACAAAAATTTTGCAAATTTACTTTGCTAATCCTTGTTTGATCATTGGCTCGAAGAAATCGTAATCGACCAAAAAGGAGTCATGTCCAAAATCGGAATTGAATTCGTGGAATGCTAATTTCACGCCTGCCTGTTCTAATTTTTGTTTGCTTTTATACACATCAACTTGCTTGAATAGCTGGTCGCTGGTTACGGTAACAAAGGTGTAGTTGGCTTTAATACGTTTTAAGGCGATTTCTTCGCTTTCATAGCCGAGAGCAGGGGTGTAGAGATCTAATGCTCTTAATAATCGGAGATAGGTATTTGCATCAAATCGACTTAAGAATTTTGTTCCTTGATAGCTTAGATAAGATTCCACTTGGAAATAATCCCCCCAAATAGCCCCGGCTTGTTTGGTTTCACGCCCAAAGGCTTTTGCTAATTGAATGTCAGTACGGTAGGTTAGCATACCGAGCATACGGGCTATTTTTAGCCCATTTTCAGGGGCAATACTGTCATAATAATCGCCACCATTGAAGTGGGGATCGTTAATAATCGCTTGTCGCATAACATGATTGAAGCCAATCGCTTCTGCACTTAATGTAAGAGAAGAGCAGAGGTTGATTATATTATGTACATGTTCCGGGTAACTAATTCCCCATTGTGTTGCTTGCATACCGCCAAAAGATCCACCTACTACTGCATGGAGTTGGGGAATTTCAAGATAATCAAGTAAGGCTTTTTGTACATTAACAATATCTTGCACAGTAATAGTAGGGAACTGGCTACCATAGGCTTTGCCTGTTTTAGGGTTAATGGAAGAAGGACCTGTTGTGCCTTTGCATCCGCCAAGAACATTACTACAAATAAAGAAGTATTTTTCAGTGTCAAATGCTAAGCCTTTGCCGATAAAGTCTTGCCACCAACCTTTTTCGGTGGATGAGTCGTAATAAGGCTCTGCATCGCCTGTTAGTGCATGGCAAATTAGCACAGCATTGTTTTTTTCGATATTGAGTGTGCCATAGGTTTGGTAAGCAATAGTAATAGGGGAAAGCTCGCCGCCTAGTACAAGTTGTAGTGGTTTTTCCTCAAAAAGCGTAATATGCTGAGCCATAGAATCCTTATGTGAATAGTCTTTTTATTGTGATCCCTTTGGGATATTTTTGCGTTGCAAAAAAACAGTGTTTTTTGACTGCTTGTTATTATGATGTTGTTGAAGCATAAATTAGCGGTGTTCATTTCAATTGTCAAGAAATTTTAGACGTCTAAACGTCTAGATTTTTGAACGGCTAAAAAAATGACGTTTAGAGGAATAAATCATGCCTTACTCTTAACAAATGAAGTGAAATAGAATAAATTTATTGAACAATTGACGTGTTTAGCTTGTCTTTAAACGGGTAAGTAGAAATAGATTAGGTAATTCCATTTGAACCAAGAAAAAAACAGTATGGTTATTTTGTCGTTATGGCAGCGAATTAAACAACAGGCGATTAAACTATTTAAAATCATTGTCGGATTGAATTTGTTTGCAATTCTTGCTTTATTAGTGATTGATGCCCTAACTAGCTATATAGTAAGAGATAAAGTTTATACAAACATTGAACTGCTCCCTCATAGGGAATATGCAGTGGTGCTGGGGACGGCTAAGTTTTATACCAAAGATGTTATTAATAAATACTATAAATATCGTTTAGATACTGCAGCAGAATTAATTAAAGATGAAAAAGTGGATAAATTGTTGCTAAGTGGTGATAACAAAACACCTTATTATAACGAGCCTAAAACGATGACTGTTGATCTGTTAAAAATGGGAATTGCAACACAAAAAATTAAACAAGATTATGCAGGTTATCGAACCTTTGATTCAATCATTCGAGCTAAAGAGGTATATAAATTGCCACCATTTACGATAGTGTCGCAAAAATTTCATTGCGAAAGGGCATTGTTAATTGCAAAATTTAGAGATATTGATGCTATTTGTTATGCAGCAAAATATCCGGAGGGCGCATATCAAGTAAGGGTTAGAGAAATATTAGCTAGAGCAGCGATGATTTTTAGCTTACTTACAGGAATGGCCCCGGAAACACTAGAAGATATACCATCTAAATAATCAAGCAAAACAGCCGGCTATAATCAACCGGCTGTTTGCATATGGTTTAGAGAATAATGGTTTTATTTTTATAGACAAATACTTTGTCTGAAAGGACCAATTCCAATGCTTGGCTTAGAACGGTTTTTTCCACATCTCTCCCTGCACGCATCATAGCTTCTGCGGTATAGGTATGATCCACATTAATCACATTTTGCATAATGATTGGACCTTCATCTAATTCATCATTTACAAAATGGGCAGTTGCGCCAATAATTTTTACTCCACGTTCATAAGCTCTTTGGTAAGGTTTTGCCCCAATAAATGCAGGTAGGAAAGAGTGGTGGATATTCACAACCCGATTTGGGTAACGCGCAACAAATTCAGGGTTGAGTACACGCATATATTTAGCGAGGACGATATAATCTGGTGTATATTCATCAATTTTTTCTGCTAATAGCTTATCGTGTTCAACCCGAGTTAAATTTTCATGGCTTACTAAGTGGAATGGTACGTCAAAACGCTCAACTAATCCTCTTAATGTATCATGGTTACCGATAACGGCTGCAATTTCTACATCTAAACCACCGTAATAGTTTTTCATTAATAAATCACCTAAGCAGTGGGCTTCTTTAGTGACTAAAATAACAATTCTTTTTCTCTGTTTCGGTAATAATTTATAGATAGAACCTTCAGGCAGTGTAAAGGCTAGATCGGCTAATAAAGTTTTATCATTAAAAATCCCTTCCAATTCAGTACGCATAAAAAAACGTTTGGTTTCGTTGTCGACAAATTCAGAGTTTTTAATAATGTTTAATTGGTGTTTGTAACAAATATTAGTAATTTTTGCGACCAGTCCTGTATCATCAGGGCATTCAGTTAATAAGATTTTGTGTTCGATCATTTATCATTCCTATTATAAAATAGGAGAACTCTGTTCGAGTTCTCCTTTATTAAAATAAAGCCGGAATTAAGCAATTAAATTGCAAAATCCTCTAATTTTTTACCTTTATCTAAAGCTTGTTGAAGAGCTTTTGGTGTTCTACCTTGACCTGTCCATGTTTTTTCATTGCCATTTTCATCAGTGAATTTATATTTTGCAGGACGAGGCGTAACTGCTTTGCGAACTTTACGGTTTTTAATTACTTTATCAGCTAATAATGCAGCCAATTCATCAATAGAAAGCCCATCTTGTTTCAACATTTCTTTGTATTTATTTAAACTTTCTAGTTGTTTGGCTTTTTCTAATTCTTCAAGTTTAATTTCTTCTTCTTTTTCTGTAATAATAACGTTAAGTTTTTCTGAAATAGATTTTAATTGCTCAAGATCTAACTCTTTCGCTAATGTACGTAAGCTGCGAATATTTAAAAGGTTTTTTAACGCTGACATTTTTATTCTCCTAAATTAATTCAATAATGTCCTAACAATGATTTGATCATCTTGTTGGGTTATTTATCATATCTTAAAAGATATTTTAGGTAAATAAATATAAATAAAAATAGATACTTTATATCTGAGGCTATTCATGCTATCTTTAGCCGTCCTACAAATTGTAGAGGTGCAAATTTAATAAGTATTTTTTCTGAGTGGAAAACGATGAAGAGAAAGGAAAGGTGAATTTGCCGAAATCAGTTAAGCGTCATCTTATCTGGTTGGGGTCGTTGTCGAAAGAAACGACACTGTCGTAGTAAATGCTACGGAGTGCTACTGTTAGGGTGGGTTTCAATTTTATATATTTACCTTCCTTCATATATTTATTTGTAATAAATATTCCCAGTAGATCTCTTGTTTGGCTATTATTCTTATTTTATACAAGTCATTTTAGAGGTTTTATGAATCTAGTTGATTACTCCACATCACTTTGGTCTGTGTTACCGGCGTTGATTGCATTGATTTTGGCAATTGTTACCCGCAAAGTGATTATTTCTTTAAGTATCGGGATTATTTTTGGTGCCTTTATGCTCACTAACAGTAGTTTTCTTGATGCTTTAACTTATATTAAAAACAGCGTGGTATCTTTGGTTTATAAAGGTCCGGAAGAGGGTTTAAATTCAAATAACGTAAATATCATTTTATTTTTAGTATTATTAGGTATTTTAACCTCGTTATTAAGCATTTCAGGTAGTAACCAAGCATTCGCAAATTGGGCTCAGAAAAGAATTAAAAGTAAACGTGGCGCTAAATTAGTTGCAGCAGGTTTAGTCTTTTTTACCTTTATTGATGATTATTTCCACAGTCTTGCAGTGGGCGCGATTGCTCGTCCTGTAACAGATAAATTCCGTGTTTCACGTGCAAAATTGGCTTATATTCTGGACTCAACTGCTGCACCAATGTGTGTGTTGATGCCGATTTCAAGCTGGGGAGCTTACATTATTACCTTAGTTGCCGGTTTATTGGCAACACATTCAATTACAGGCTACTCGCCATTGGGAGCCTTTATGACAATGAGTGCAATGAATTTCTATGCAATTTTTGCAATGATTATGGTCTTTATTGTCGCTTACTTCTCATTTGATATTGGCTCTATGGCACGTTTCGAACGTCAAGCGGAAAAATTAGCCGAAGTTGAGGAAGAGCATATTGAAGTTAAAGGTCGTATGCGTAATTTAGTATTTCCAATTTTAGCTTTAATTTTAGTAACGGTTGCAATGATGATTAAAACCGGTGCTGATGCATTAGCTGAAGCGGATACGCCATTCTCGATTTTAGGTGCTTTTGAAAATACTACCGTGGGGATTTCTTTGGTCGCAGGTGGTCTAGCTGGCTTAATTGTGGCGACTATTTGTATCATTGCAAGCGGTAATATTTCGTTTAAAAATTACATCCGATCTTATGGTTTAGGGGTGAAAATGATGTCCGGTGCAATTACTATTTTATTCTTTGCATGGACAATCAATGGTGTGGTGAGTGATATGCAAACCGGTAAATATTTATCAGGTTTAGTAGGAGAGCATATTGCAGCAGGTTTTTTACCAGCAATTTTATTCGCATTAGCAGCGGGAATGGCATTTTCAACGGGAACAAGTTGGGGAACCTTCGGGATTATGTTACCCATTGGTGCCGCTATGGCAGTACACTCTGACCCTGCACTAATCATTCCATGCTTATCTGCAGTAATGGCAGGAGCAGTATGCGGTGACCATTGCTCGCCTATTTCAGACACTACGATTTTATCGTCTACAGGCGCACAATGTAATCACATGGACCACGTAGTTTCTCAATTACCTTATGCACTTTTAGTTGCAGCAGCATCTATTGTGGGCTATTTAGTTGTGGGCTTTACTCACTCTGCATTATTAGGTTTTCTAGCAACTGCTGTGGTAATGGCACTACTTATTTGGGTGTTTAGAGCAAAAAATGCAGAAAATAAGTAGTTAATTTTTAAAAATGTGAAGAGTATCACAGTATTAAATAAATTTATTAGTTAGAATATAACACAAGATATGGATATCTGATGTTGTGTTATATAATCTTAAAATAAGATCCTCCTATGTATTAGCGTACCTTTTGGTACGCTTTTTTCTTTTTACGCTAATAGTCATATTTTTTTCTTGCATAAACTGAACTTTTGTACTACTTTAATAGTACATTTATATTTTGAGGGTAAAAAAATGAAAGTAGCGTTAGTGACAGGAGCAACAGCCGGTTTTGGTTTGGCTATTTGTAAATTACTGATTGAATCCGGTTATAAAGTAATTGGTACGGGCAGACGTAAAGCTCGATTAGAGGAATTGCATTTGCAATTTGGTGATAATTTTTTACCGCTTGCATTTGATATTCAAAATCCTGATGAAGCAGAGCAAGCTTTGAATAGTCGCCCTCAAGATTGGCAACAGATTGACTTATTAGTAAATAATGCAGGTCTGGCTTTAGGTTTAGAACCAGCTCATAAAGTGAATTTAGAAGATTGGTATCAAATGATTGATACTAATATCAAAGGTGTGGTGACAATGACTCGTCTTATTTTACCTGAAATGGTAGAACGCAATAATGGACATATTATTAATATTGGTTCGATTGCCGGGACTTATCCTTACCCAGGAGGAAATGTGTATGGTGGAACTAAAGCGTTTGTAAAACAATTTAGTTTAAATTTACGTGCTGATTTAGCCGGTACAAAAATTCGTGTGTCGAATGTTGAACCGGGCTTGTGCGGTGGAACCGAGTTTTCAAATGTTCGCTTTAAAGGTGATGCTGAAAAAGCAGCGAAATTGTATGAAAATGTAGAGTTTGTTCGCCCTGAAGATGTGGCGAATATTGTACTGTGGCTTAACCAACAACCTGAACACGTAAATATTAACCGCATTGAAGTGATGCCGGTTGCGCAATCTTCCGCAGCATTAAATGTCGTAAGAAATCTCTAACAAGAAGATGATAAAAGGAAAAATTATGTCAAACACACTTCTTAATCCTTATTTTGGTGAATTTGGTGGTATGTATGTGCCGGAAATTCTAGTACCGGTTTTAAAACAGCTTGAACAAGCTTTTGTAGAAGCTCAGCAATCTGCTGAATTTCAAGCTGAATTTGCTGATTTACTGAAAAATTATGCAGGGCGACCAACGGCATTAACGCTTTGCCGCAATTTAACTAAAGGGACCAAAACGAAACTTTACCTTAAACGTGAAGATTTGCTGCATGGTGGGGCTCATAAAACTAACCAAGTGCTAGGACAAATTTTGCTGGCTAAACGAATGGGCAAAACCCGTATTATTGCTGAAACCGGTGCGGGACAACACGGCGTGGCAACCGCATTAGCTTGTGCTATGTTAGGCATGCCTTGTGTAGTTTATATGGGGGCAAAAGATGTGGAACGTCAATCACCTAATGTATTTCGTATGCGTTTGATGGGGGCTGAAGTCATTCCGGTAGAAAGAGGCTCTTGCTCTCTTAAAGATGCTTGTTGTGAAGCAATGCGAGATTGGGCGGCAAATTATGAAACTACCCATTATTTGATTGGTACGGCTGCCGGTCCACACCCATTCCCAACCATGGTGAGAGAATTTCAAAAAATGATTGGTGAGGAAACCAAACGCCAAATTTTAGAAAAAGAAGACCGCTTACCGGATGCTGTAATTGCAGCAGTGGGGGGAGGCTCAAATGCAATTGGGATGTTTGCTGATTTTATTGAGGAAAGCTCGGTTAAATTGATTGGCGTAGAGCCGGCAGGCAAAGGCATTGAAACCGGAGAGCATGGCGCGCCGTTAAAGCATGGCACAGCGGGTATCTATTTCGGAATGAAATCACCGATTATGCAAGATAAAGATGGTCAAATTGAAGAGTCCTACTCTATTTCTGCCGGATTAGATTTCCCATCAGTTGGCCCACAACATGCTTATTTAAATGCAATTGGGCGAGCGGAGTATGTTTCTATTACTGACCAAGAAGCCTTAGATGCGTTCCAAGCGTTAGCGAAAAATGAAGGCATAATTCCTGCTCTTGAATCATCCCACGCGTTGGCTTATGCCTTGAAATTGATTCAGCAAAACCCGGAAAAAGAACAATTATTGGTGGTAAATTTATCGGGGCGTGGGGATAAAGATATTTTCACGGTGGATAAAATTTTAAATGGAGATCACTAAAATGAGTCGTTTTGATACTTTATTTTCAACTTTGAATGAGAAAAACGAAGGTGCTTTTGTGCCATTTGTGACCCTATGTGATCCAGATTTTGACCGCAGCTTTGAAATCATTGAAACAATGATTGCAAATGGTGCAGATGCACTGGAGTTAGGCTTTCCGTTTTCCGATCCGCTTTTAGACGGACCTGTTATTCAAGCTGCCAATAAACGTGCTTTAGATGGCGGTTACAGCACAGATGCTTGCTTTGAAATGATTGCGAAAATTCGAGCAAAATATCCTGAAATTCCAATCGGTTTATTACTATGTGCTAACTTAATTTTTGTGCCGACCGCAGAGCAATTTTTCCAACGCTGTCAGCAAACAGGAGTAGATGCGGTATTAATTGCGGATCTTCCTATTTTGGCTGCGGATGAGTTTGTACCAACAGCTAAGAAATATGGTATTCAGCCTGTGTTTATTTGCCCACCAAATGCGGATAACCCTACTATTGAACGTATTGCACAGCTAACTGAAGGCTATACTTATTTAGTTTCTCGGGCAGGTGTAACCAGTGCGGAAAACCAAGCTCACGCCGGCAATTTGGATAATTTGATCGAAAGTTTAAAAAGCGCAAAAGTCGCCCCGATTTTACAAGGCTTCGGTATTGCTAAACCCGAACAAGTTAGAGAGGCTCTTGCTCTTGGGGCTGATGGTGCGATCTCAGGTTCGGCAATTGTGAAAATTATTGAAAGCAATTTGAGCGACCAACAGAAATTAGTCAGCGAATTAGCCGAGTTTGTGAAAGCAATGAAAAAGGCAACTAAAGGCTAGGTTTACAAGCGGTTTTTTTTCGCCAAAAATTTGCAAACGCTTTTAACGGAAGAGGTTAAAAGCGTTTTGTTTTTCTGTTCAAATTTAAAACATTAAGATAGAATAATCGCCTTATTTTTCACTATTCAACTCTATGAAATCTATTATTACTTTTTGTTTATTAAGCCTGTTTTTGCCTTACAGTCTAGCTAAATCTCTCGCCGGTGCAGTGAATGGCAAGAGTGATCAAGAACTCGAAATCGCTAATAATATTATTGTTGAGTATGAAACGCCGCTCTTTAGTGCGAATAAGTCAGCTAAAAATTATCGAATTCCGTCGCTCTTAACTACGAAAGATGGTGTTGTGATTGCAGCTATTGATAAACACGAGTTTGATAACAAAGATTGGGGGAATATCGATTTGGTTATCCGCCGAAGTTTTGATGATGGCAAGACATGGCAAAATGATCAAGTGGTAATTGATTTAGTGGAACAGCCCTACAACGCTCCTTATTTTGAAAATACTCAATCGGCCTTTGTGATAGATCCTCTTATGGTGCAAGACAAAGAGTCGGAACGTATATTTTTGATGATTGATATGTACCCTGAATCCAGTGGCATTCACAGTCATATCAGCTACCAAGGTAAAAGAGAGCCGGCCTCACCGGCCAATGTGTTAGGCAGTGGCTATGCTCATATTGATGAGCAACCTTATTTACGTTTGAAAGCCAAAGATCAAACCTATACTGTGCGTGATCCACAAGGGAATTTTAGTACGATTTACGATAGCGAGAATAAGCCTACCAATTACAAAGTGATAACAAAAGGCAATCCGAACAAAGCCTACCGAGATTTAGGCGATCTTTATTTGGGTGAAATTAATGAGGCAAATTATCAAGGTAATATTTTTCTATCATCACAGAAAGAGTTTAATCGCTCTGCCCCTTTTAGTGTAGAAAAAACAAGTTATTTATGGCTGATTTATAGTGATGATAACGGCAAAACTTGGTCGAATCCTGTCGATCTTAACCCACAGTTAAAACAGGATTGGATGAAGTTTTTAGGTACCGGCCCAGGCACCGGCGTGCAACTTGAAAACGGCACTTTGCTGATGCCTGTTTATTTTATTGACCAAAATGATAACGAAGCTACTACTGTGATTAAAAGTAGTGATGGTGGTGAAACGTGGGTAATGGGCGAATCACCGCTTTATTCCCATTCTAAAGAAGGTGGCAAAGCACTTTATAAAGCCAGTGAATCGCATATTGTGGAGTTAAATAACGGTGTGATTAAAATGTTCACCCGAACCAATAAAGGAAAAGTTTTAGTTTCGACCAGTAATACGGAAGGTATGACATGGCAAAGCAGTGAGTTAGATGATGAGCTGCTTAATTCTTATACGCAACTATCGGCAATTAAATATTCGAAAAAAATCAATGGGAAAGAGTATATTTTGCTCTCAAATGCTCATTCGAAACAGATGTGGAAACGCATTAACGGTAGAGTATGGATTGGCGAAATCAAGCCAGATAATAGTATTGATTGGCAAGATTATATTCAGATTACAACCGGCAATGAAACATTTGGCTACAGTAGCTTAGCGGAGTTACCGGATGGAAAAGTCGGACTTCTCTATGAAAAGGTAGGTGGAGAGATAAGATATGTTCGCTTAGAGGTTGAACAGATTCTAAAAGATGATAAGCTAGGTCAATACAAGCGATCATTTTTTAACATTTTTTGCAAATAAAAGGAAAAAACGATGAAATTAACAAAAATTGCAGTTTCAGTTGTAGCAATACTTGGTGTAGTTTCTGTAGGTGGCAGTTGGTACACAGGTAAACAAGTTGAAGAAAAATATCAACAACTGATTACTCAATCCAATGATATGTTTAAAAACTTTGCTAATGAATATGGTACTAAAGTTGAAATTAAAGATGTGCAGATTAATCGTGGCTTTTTTAGTTCTGATGCGAAATATCGCCTAGAAGTAGAAATGATTGATGGTGAAAAATTAGATTTTGTCGGTAACGATAAAATTCACCACGGTCCATTACCGCTTAACCGTTTAGCGAAATTCAACTTTGTCCCTGTGTTGATGAGTATGGAAAACCATATTCAATCTCCTGAGCAATTCAAAAAAGTTTTAGGGGAGAAATTAGGCTCGGGAGTGGCAAATATCAGTTACTCAGGTAAGGCTGAAGGAGAATTTACCTTCTCGCCAATTAAAGTGAGTAATGAGCAAGCTTCGATTGAAAGTACGCCAATTAAAATGGAATATAGCTACGACCAAAATGCTATAAATATGCTAAGTTCTATCACTTTAGATGACCTTAATGTAAAAATCGAAGATGGGGATTTTAACATTCAAGGTTTATCTTATGAAATCCAAACCAGTGATAGTCAAGGTTATACAAATTTAGGCTTAGGAAAAGGTGGCTCAAAAATCAAAGCGATTGAATTTAAATCTAAAGAAGGTGAGCTAACGCAGATTAAAGATATTGTAGCCAAGGGCGATAATGTCTTAAAAGGTGATCGCGTAGTTTCTTCTGCACAGGTACAAGCAGAAACTATTCAAATAGCAGGCGTTGATTTGGGTAAATTCAAAATGGATATGCTAACTGATTTTGATGCTAAATTAATGAATGACATTATGCCGGTACTTTCTCATTCTGACACTTTAGAGAATGAACAAACTGGTGAAATGGTATTGGAATTACTTTCAAAATCATCGAAATTCCATATCAATAATTTCTCATTAGAGAAAGCTAATGGTAAGTTTGATATTGCGCTACTTCTAAATTTGGCTCAATTCTCTCCACAAACTGCGAGTGACTTAAATACGCTATTAAAAGCGATGACATCGAGCAAATTTGCACTGAATGTAAATCGTGAATATCTCGAAGATATTATGCGTCAAGTTGCTATCACTCAAGAAAAATTAACGGAAGACGAAGCAAAAGCCAAAGCAGAGCAAGAAGTTAATACGATTTTTGGCAGCAGCTTAACGGGGATGTCTGTGGTTGATGGTAATAACTTGAAATCTGAGTTAAGTATTAATGACGGTAAAGTGTTCCAAAACGGTCGTGAATTAAGCGAAGATGAAGTTCAAATGGCGTTATTTATGATTATGATGGGGACTGGCTCACTCGGCAAGTAATTCGATATTTCTCTAAGTGAAGCGTATTATCTGCGATAGCAGAAATACGCTTTTTTTATCACATTAAGCTCCGATTCTTGTATAATAAAGCCAATATTTACTTGATTCTAAAGAGATTTTTATGGCAACTATCGCACAAAACCCTCTCGTTCTGGTGGACGGTTCCTCTTATTTATATCGTGCTTTTCACGCATTCCCACCTTTAAGCAATCGCCATGGTGAGCCGACTGGCGCAATGTATGGTGTGCTGAATATGTTAAAAAGCCTCATTGCCCAAGTGCAGCCGAGCCATATTGCGGTAGTATTTGATGCGAAAGGCAAAACATTCCGTGATGAATTGTTCGAGCAATACAAATCTCATCGCCCGCCAATGCCGGATGATTTACGCCCTCAAATTGAACCTTTGCATCGCATTATCAAAGCCCTTGGCATTCCGCTGATTTCCATTGAGGGAGTCGAAGCTGATGACGTGATTGGCACACTTGCGGTGCAGGCGGCGAAAGAGGGTAAAGATGTGTTAATCAGCACGGGCGATAAGGACATGGCACAACTGGTGAACGATCACATTATGTTAATTAACACCATGAGCAACACTTTGCTAGATCGTGAAGGTGTTATTGAAAAATATGGTATTCCGCCGGAATTGATTATCGACTTTTTAGCGCTAATGGGAGATTCCTCTGATAATATTCCCGGTGTAAAAGGAGTTGGTGAGAAAACTGCACTTGCTTTATTGCAAGGTATTGGCTCGCTGAAATCCATTTATGCAAATTTAGATCAGGTTGCTACACTTTCTTTCCGTGGCGCAAAAAACTTTGCCCCGAAATTAGAGGCGGAAAAGGAAAATGCAGATTTATCTTATCTGCTTGCCACTATCAAAACTGATGTAGAATTAGAGGTAACTCATGATCAGCTTTTAACTCAACCGCAAAATCGTGCCGAGCTTGCTCAGTTATTTGAGCATTATGAATTTAAGCGTTGGCTAAATGAAGTGAATCAGAATGCCAATCCGGTAACTCAAACTCTAGCTGAAAAAGTGCCGAATAATTACCAAGCCACACAAGCGGTCAAAAAAGAGGAAAATTTTGCAACTGTAGTTCAAATTGACCGTAGCAAATATGAAACGGTAGATACTGAAGCAAAACTTTCTGCTTGGCTCAAAAAATTGCAAGAGGCGAAATTATTTGCGGTAGATACTGAAACTGACAGCCTCGATTCTGTTTCGGCAAATTTAGTCGGCATTTCATTTGGATTGGAAAATGGCGAGGCATGTTACATTCCGCTAGGGCATAAACAAAAAGCCCAACCTAAACAGGCGGATATGTTTGGCGATAGCGAGGATGAGCATGGTGAAACTGCAGACGAATTAGTAAAAAATCAGCTAAATTTAACCGCTTGCTTAAGCCAATTAAAGCCGATTTTAGAAAATGCCGAGATTAAAAAAATCGGACAAAATATTAAATATGATTTAACTGTATTGGCAAGTTATGGCATTGAACTGCAAGGTTTAGCCTTTGATACGATGATTGAGTCTTATACCTTAAACAGTACAGGTCGCCATAATATGGATGATTTGGCTGACCGCTATTTAGGACATAAAACCATTCCGTTTGAAGAGCTTGCCGGCAAGGGTAAAAATCAGCTCACATTCGATAAAATTGAGATTGAAAAAGCCGCTGAATATGCTGCGGAAGATGCAGATGTAACCATGAAACTACACCAAGTATTGTGGGAAAGCTTAGCTAAAGAGCCTGAATTAGTAAAGTTGTTCGATGAAATTGAAATGCCACTTGTTAGCGTGCTTTCTCGTATTGAACGTAATGGTGTGCTAATTGACCCGAAAAAATTACTTACCCAATCAGCAGAAATTGAACAGCGTTTGGCAGAAGTAGAACAGTTGGTTCATGCAGAAGCAGGGCAGGCGTTTAATTTGGCATCAACCAAACAGTTACAAGAAATTCTGTTTGAAAAACTAGGCTTGCCAGTAATTAAGAAAACGCCAAAAGGTGCACCTTCTACCAATGAAGAAGTGTTGGAAGAATTAGCTCAACAAGGGCATATTGTACCGAAACTATTGATGGAACACCGTGGACTCAGCAAGCTGAAATCAACTTACACTGATAAATTACCGCAATTGATTAATAAAAAGACAGGACGTGTTCACACCTCTTATAACCAAGCAGTAACAGCAACAGGCAGACTTTCTTCAAGTGATCCGAACTTACAAAATATTCCGATCCGAAACGAAGAAGGCAGACGCATTCGTCAAGCCTTTATCGCTCGAGAAGGCTACAAGATTGTGGCCGCGGACTATTCTCAAATCGAGCTACGCATTATGGCACACTTGGCGGATGATGAAGGTATGATCACCGCGTTTGCCCAAGGCAAAGATATCCATCGAGCCACTGCCGCTGAAATTTTTGGTGTAGCGTTAGATGAAGTAACCAGTGAACAACGCCGAAGTGCGAAGGCGATTAACTTCGGCTTGATTTACGGAATGTCATCCTTCGGTTTATCAAATCAGCTTGGTATTGGGCGGGCGGAAGCACAAAAATATATGGATCTGTATTTCAAACGCTATCCTGCAGTGCAACAGTTTATGACTGATATTCGCGAAGTAGCGGCAGAGAAAGGCTATGTAGAAACTTTATTTGGTCGCCGTTTGTATCTACCTGATATTAAATCCGGCAATGCGATTTTACGAAAAGCGGCAGAACGTGTAGCGATTAACGCCCCAATGCAAGGTACTGCAGCGGATATTATTAAAGTGGCGATGATCGGTATTGATAATGCAATTCGTGACAATGATGAAATCAAAATGATTATGCAAGTTCATGATGAATTGGTATTTGAAGTGAAAGCGGATAAAATTGAGCATTATAGCCAGCTTATCAAAACCGAAATGGAAAAAGCGATTAACCTTAAAGTACCGTTGATTGCGGAAATCGGTGTTGGTGAGAACTGGGACGAGGCACATTAATCTATACAATTGAATGCTTTTATTGTATTGTTGTAGTAGTTCGTTGATATGAAACTTTTAATGATTTGTATGTCTAAGGAGCAAGATATATTTTTATATTAAGAGATCGATCTCCCCTCTTTGCTAAAGAGGGGAACTAGATAAATGTAATCTAAAAGTATGCTCATAGCGTTATAAATTAAGGAAAACAAATGAAACCATTATTTAAAAAATCTGTCTTTGGTTTGGCTTTATTAGGGCTAGCTAGCTCTGCATTTGCAAATACTCAAGCGGTGGCGGAACTACAACGTCGTTTAGAGCAAATAAGCCAATACAGTGCCGATTTCGACCAAACTGTGCGTTCGAGTAAAGGCAAAGAAATTCAAAAAGGACAAGGCAAATTCCACGTAAAACGCCCGAATTTATTTAGAATGGACACCAAATCGCCACAGGAAAATTTGATTGTATCTGACGGTCAGAATTTATGGTTTTACGATCCTTTTGTTTCACAAGTAACGGTAAATACCGTAAAAGATGCGGTAAATAATACGCCTTTCGTATTGTTGACTAGTAGTGATAAAAGTCATTGGGATCAATATGATGTCACTCAAAATGCCGATACTTTTGTGCTAAAACCGAAATCGAAAAAGAGTAACTTAAAGCAATTTGATGTACGTATTGACCAAAGTGGCATGGTAAAAGGTTTTAGTACCATTGAGCGTGACGGACAAAGTAATTTATATGTATTACGTAATATTACCGCAGGTGGTGTATCAAGCGAGTTATTTAAATTCAGCGTACCGAAAGGGGCTGAATTAGATGACCAGCGTGGCGGTAAAAAAACGAAAAAATAATTAACATTACAAGCGGTTATTTTTGTCGGGAAATTTGCAAAAAACTGACATTTTCTAACCGCTTGTTTATTTTGAGGTGGCGATGAATACCCTTTATAACCAACGAGATCCAAAAGAATGGGAACAGTTTTTAACGCTGTTAAAAGATGCGGTGACAGAAGATAAACTCGAGCCGTTTTTTTCTCTTTTTCTCACACCTGATGAACGCGGCTCTTTAGGGTTACGTGTACAAATTGTGCAGGCGTTGCTGCAAGGTGAAACTTCTCAGCGTGAGATTCAACAAAATTTGAATACCAGTGCGGCAACTATTACTCGTGGCTCGAATATGTTAAAAACCTTAGACCAAGATTTTCTTCAATGGGTGAACGGTAAACTCAATGGCAAAGAGTAAAAGCAGATTTCTAGTGAAAATTTTGAAGAAATTCATGCTTTTTTTCCGACCGAAACGGATGATTTCTCTCAAAAGTTGGATCTGGTTTGCAGTTAGCCGTATTGTGACGTTGTTTGGTGGATTATTTTTGATTTTAACGCTGCTTTTTTCGGTAGTTCCTGTGCCGTATTCTGCTTATATGGTGCAGAAAAAAGTAGAAAATTTAATCCAAGGTAAATCATACACTATCAAAAAAGAATGGGTAAGCTTAGATGAAATCGCTTGGCAAATGCAGATGGCAGTGATTGCTTCGGAAGACCAAAAATTTGAAAGTCATTTCGGTTTAGATTTAAAAGCAATAGAAACAGCATTGCGATTAAATTCTAAGTCTAAAAAAGTGCGTGGCGGCTCTACTATTTCCCAACAGACAGTGAAAAATCTGTTTTTGTGGCACGGACAAAGTTGGTTAAGAAAAGGGATTGAAGCTCCATTAACCGTTGTGTTAGAACATATTTGGCGTAAAGATCGCATTTTAGAGGTGTACCTTAATATTGCTGAATTTGGTAACGGGATTTTTGGCGTAGAGGCAGCTGCTCAGCATTTTTTTAAAAAGTCGGCAAGAAATCTGACTTTACAAGAATCTGCACTATTGGCAGCTTCTTTACCAAATCCATTGGTGTTTCGAGTGGATAAACCGGGACCAGGAATGCGAAAACGTCAAGCGTGGATTATTCGTCAAGTTTACGCACTTGATGGAAAACATTATTTAGATAAGTTGTAACGGTTAGATTCTCTTATCACCTTAATATCAATTTGCAAAATGGCTTAAACAAGCGGTCGATTTTTACTGCTATTTTGCAAATTTCATTCAAAAAGGATGGCATACATGAAGTGGTTAATGCTGTGCCGAGAACCGAGCTTATATAGCTGCAAGCAGATCAAACGGGTATGTGAGCAAAAAGGGATCGAATTGGATATTTTAGATCCTAACAGAATGCTGTTGGTCTTGGCAGATGGGCAATTTCAGCTATTTTATCAAGAAGGCGAAAGTTACGATAAGAATCGCCCACCACTTAAATTATTAGGTAAATATGATGGTGTTTTACCTCGATTCGGCACCAGTAGTACCGAAATGGGGTGTGCCGTATTGCGCCATTTTGAGGCTCAGGGTACAGTTGTTTTAAATAGTGCAGATGCGTTTAGCTTGGCTCGTAATAAATGGCAAAGTTTGCAAGTTTTAATGGCAAATCAATTACCTGTTCCTCACACTTCCTTTGCTGGCAATTTAGTCTCTGTGGGTGAGCAGCTCGCTCAATATTCCTTCCCAATAGTAGCGAAGGTATTAAACGGCTCACAAGGAAATGGGGTGATGTTGTTTGAAAAGCCTGCTAATGCTGAAAGTGTTTTGGCCACTTTTTCTCAGCTAAATGAGCCTTATCTATCGCAACAGTTTATTGCAGAATCAAAAGGGCATGACTTTCGGGCTTTTGTAATTGGAGATAAGGTTGTTGCAGCAATGCAACGTGTAGGGGCTAAAGATGAATTCCGAGCTAATATTCATCAAGGCGGAACAGCAAAAATAGCTGAATTAACCGAGTCTGAGCAATACTGGGTTGTTAAAGCAGCACAAGCAATTGGACTTGAAGTAGCTGGAGTTGATTTTCTTCGAACGCAACAAGGGATCTTAATTTTAGAAGTGAATGCAAGCCCAGGGTTTGAAGGGATTGAGCAGGTTAATAAGGTGGATGTTGCTGAAGAAATGGTAAGCTACTTTCTGACAAAAATGTGAAATATACCTAATGAGAGTTAATTATAGCGGTTGTTTTTAATTAATTTTTTGCAAAATAGCGTTATTTTTTGTAAAAATATTAAAAATGAGATCTGAATCATAAAAATAAGCGATATTTAGGAGTAAAATATCGCTTATTTTATTGGCATGATTTAATCTAGATACTAAGGTAGTAAAATGAGTGATTTAAAACAACAAGCCCTTGATTTCCATGAATTTCCTGTTCCGGGAAAAATTTCTGTAACCCCAACCAAATCTCTACAAACCCAACATGATTTAGCTCTTGCTTATTCTCCAGGCGTTGCTGAGCCTTGCTTAGAAATTGAAAAAGATCCGGCTGCGGCACATCGCTATACTGCTCGGGGTAATTTAGTGGCAGTGATTTCCAATGGGACTGCAGTTTTAGGCTTAGGGAATATAGGCGCGTTAGCGAGTAAGCCTGTTATGGAAGGAAAAGGAGTGCTGTTTAAAAAATTTGCCGGGGTGGATGTATTTGATATTGAGATCAACGAAAACGATCCGGAGAAATTAGTGGATATTATCGCTTCCTTAGAGCCAACCTTTGGCGGTATTAATCTTGAAGATATTAAGGCTCCGGAATGTTTTTATATTGAGAATAAATTACGTGAGCGTATGAGCATTCCTGTTTTCCATGATGATCAGCACGGTACGGCAATTATTGTCGGTGCTGCGGCAATTAATGCGCTAGAGATTGTAGAAAAAAATATTGCAGATGTTCGTTTGGTAGTTAATGGAGCAGGGGCATCTGCGATAGCCTGCACTAACCTATTACATGCGTTAGGTTTTAGAAAAGAAAATATCACTATGTGCGACTCTAAAGGTGTTATCTATCAAGGACGAGGTGATAATATGGATAAAACCAAGCAATTTTATGCAATTGAAGATAATGGGTGGAGAACATTAGCTGATGCGGTTGCCGGTGCAGATGTATTTCTTGGTTGCTCTAAAGGTGGGGCATTAACTCAAGAAATGGTGAGAACAATGGCAAAAGACCCGTTAATTCTTGCTTTAGCTAATCCAACACCTGAAATCACCCCTGATGAAGCAAAAGCAGTCCGTGCCGATGCGATTGTATGTACCGGTCGCTCGGATTATAAAAATCAAGTAAATAATGTACTTTGCTTTCCGTTTTTATTCCGCGGGGCATTAGATGTTGGTGCAACAGCAATTAATGAAGAAATGAAAATGGCTGCAGCACATGCGATTGCAGAATTGGCAAAAGAACCGGTGCCGTTTGAAGTACTTTCTACCTATGGTGAGCTTTCTTTTGGACCGGAATATGTTATTCCAACCCCATTTGATCCTCGCTTAATTGTGAATGTATCTATTGGTGT
This sequence comes from Mannheimia granulomatis, assembly GCF_011455695.1. Lineage (NCBI taxonomy): Bacteria > Pseudomonadati > Pseudomonadota > Gammaproteobacteria > Pasteurellales > Pasteurellaceae > Mannheimia > Mannheimia granulomatis. Next base: position 790,539 of record NZ_CP015030.1, read on the forward strand.
TGCAAAAGCCGCAATTAGAACCGGAGTGGCCACCCGACCTATTAATGATTGGGATGCTTACGCCGAGCGTTTAAGAAAATTAGTGGCGTAAGAACATGAGAAATAAAGAGAGAGGCTAGCCTCTCTTTATTTTTTACTTTGCATTTTTTAATAATTCAAGTAAAATACGCGCTCGGCATTTTATTATAAACATGCCGAAGTTTTTCCAAAACAGCTGGGTCGCCTGCTGTTTTTTATATTAACGGGGATATCCCCATTTTTACTTTAAGAGAATTAAACAATGTCATTCAAATTTGAAGCTGAAGTTCGTTCTGCGCAAGGTAAGGGTGCGAGCCGCCGCCTGCGTCACAATGGTCAAGTTCCTGCAATCATCTACGGTGGTAATGCAGAGCCTGTATCAATCATTTTAGATCACGATAAAGTGAACAATGCACAAGTACACGATGCGTTTTATAGCGAAGTGTTAACTATCGTTGTTGCGGGTAAAGAAGAGCAAGTTAAAGTTCAAGCGATTCAACGCCACCCAACCAAACCAAAATTAGTTCACTTGGATTTCAAACGCGCGTAATTTCACTCGTTAGTGAACAGTAAATCTAAAGAAAAGGATTGAGTTTTTAAAACTCAATCCTTTTTTGTTTTAGTTATACGTCAAAAGTTGGACTAAATCAACCTTGCAGCTTCTTATGGGTAAATATTTTTAACATCATTTGAACCTTGTACAATATAGAGCTTAATATTAAGTTCATTGATGAATTGTCCAAGTTTGTATTTAAAGAATGCAGTAAAAAAAGAGCGTTGTATTACAACGCTCTCTCTTATATTTCACGCTCTATTTTGACAAATTTAGAATGGAATATCATCATCAAAATTATTCATCACAGGTTCAGCTTGAGATGCTGGTTTTGATTGCTGTGGTGTTGAGTTTGAGGTTTGACTATAACCATAATTACTATTACCTTGACTATAGCTGTTGCCTGCCGGTGCTGAGCTGCCCCAACTGCCCGGTTGGTTACCCATTTCACTACCTTGGTTACGACCACCTAGCATTTGTAAAACATCACCTTGAATTTCAGTAGTATATCTGTCTTGCCCATTTTGATCTTGCCATTTACGAGTGCGTAGGCGACCTTCGACATAAACCTGTGAGCCTTTACGTAAATATTGACCACAAACCTCAGCTTGACGGCGGTAAAATACGATTCGATGCCATTCTGTTATCTCACGGCGTTCACCGGTATTTTTATCTGTCCAACTCTCAGATGTTGCAACGCTAATGTTTGCAACTGCTTCGCCGTTTGGCATTGTACGCATTTCAGGGTCGTTACCTAGGTTTCCGACAATAATTACTTTATTGATACCAGCCATAAAATCCTCTGTGATTCAATTAATTAATAAATTCGAAAACATTCTACCGTAAAATTAGAAAGTTGAATATAAGAAAACTGATATTTTGTACAGTTTTATGAAAATATGCGATAATGATCGAAAATTTAGCACACTAAATCGGACGAAAAAATGCAATATATCGATATTCGCGGAGCAAGAACGCATAATTTAAAAAATATTAATTTAACTTTACCTAGAGATAAATTTATCGTCATTACCGGGCTGTCCGGCTCGGGAAAATCCTCTTTAGCTTTTGATACGCTCTATGCAGAAGGACAACGCCGTTACGTTGAATCACTTTCAGCCTATGCCCGCCAATTTCTTTCGCTAATGGAAAAACCGGATGTTGATCATATCGAGGGGCTTTCTCCGGCAATTTCCATTGAGCAAAAATCCACTTCACATAACCCTCGTTCTACGGTAGGAACAGTTACGGAAATTCATGACTATTTGCGTTTATTGTTTGCTCGAGTGGGGGAGCCTCGTTGCCCTGAACATGATGTACCACTTGCAGCGCAAACTATTTCTCAAATGGTTGATAGAGTATTGGAGGAGCCTGAAGGCAAGCGTTTAATGTTACTTGCCCCTGTGGTGAAAGATCGTAAAGGTGAACACGTAAAATTATTGGAAAATTTGACCGCTAGTGGTTATTTAAGAGCAAGGATTGATGGTGAAATTTGTGATCTTTCAGATCCACCTGCATTAGAACTACAGAAAAAACATACTATTGAAGTTGTGGTTGATCGCTTTAAAGTAAGACCAGATTTGGCAACTCGTTTAGCCGAATCTTTTGAAACAGCGTTAGAACTGTCCGGTTCTACAGCGATTATTGCGGATATGGATGATCCAACAGCAGAAGAAATTGTGTTTTCTTCCAGCTTTGCTTGCCCGCATTGTGGCTATTCGTTGCATGAATTAGAGCCTCGCTTGTTTTCCTTTAATAACCCGGCAGGGGCTTGCCCGACTTGTGATGGTTTGGGCGTTGAGCAATTTTTTGATGAGAAAAAAGTGATTCAGAATTACGATGTTTCGTTAGCTTCTGGCGCTATTAAAGGCTGGGATCGCCGTAGTTTCTATTATTTCGGGTTATTGAAGGCAGTTGCCGAGCATTATGGTTTTGATTTAGAAACACCATTTGGTCAGTTACCGAAAAAATATCAACAAATTATTTTAAATGGTAGCAAAGAAGAAATTGAGTTCGTTTATGTGAACGATCGAGGTGATAAAGTCAAACGCAAGCACCTTTTTGAGGGGGTGTTGAATAATATGGCTCGTCGCTATAAAGAAACAGAATCAAACTCCGTGCGAGAAGAGTTGGCAAAATATATTAACACTCGCCCTTGTGTGGAGTGTGAAGGTTCCCGACTTCGCCGTGAGGCTCGCTATGTATTTTTAGATAAAACCAATTTGCCGATGGTATCTGAAAAAAGTATTGGTGAGGCATTAACTTTCTTTGAAGAGATTAAGCTTTCAGGGCAAAAAGAGAAAATTGCCGAGAAGATCTTAAAAGAAATTCGCGAGCGTTTGCAGTTTTTAGTTAATGTTGGTTTGAATTATCTCTCGCTTTCCCGTTCGGCAGAAACTCTATCAGGAGGGGAGGCTCAACGAATCCGTCTTGCCAGCCAAATTGGTGCCGGCTTGGTAGGCGTAATGTATGTGTTGGATGAACCTTCTATCGGATTACACCAGCGAGATAACGAACGCCTACTTAATACTTTAGTGCATTTACGCAATTTAGGTAACACCGTGATTGTGGTTGAACACGATGAAGATGCGATTCGAGCCGCTGATCATATTGTGGATATTGGTCCGGGGGCCGGTGTTCATGGTGGGCAAGTTATTGCTCAAGGCACAGCAGCCGAGATTATGCAAATTGATGACTCTATTACAGGGCAGTTTTTATCCGGCAAGCAGAAAATTGAGATCCCCGCTCAAAGAGTACCTTATGACGGTTCGAAATTACTGACTTTAACAGGTGCAAGCGGCAATAACTTGAAAAAGGTGAAGCTTGAAATTCCGGTGGGTTTATTCACTTGTATTACCGGCGTGTCGGGTTCGGGTAAATCGACTTTAATCAATGATACTTTGTTCCCGCTTGCCCAAAATGCGTTGAACCGTGCGGAAAACAGCGATGTTGCCCCTTATGAATCCATTGATGGCTTATCGCATTTCGATAAAGTAATTGATATCGACCAAAGTCCGATTGGGCGAACACCACGTTCTAATCCGGCAACTTACACAGGTTTGTTCACCCCAATTCGTGAACTTTTTGCTGGCACGCAAGAGGCACGAGCCAGAGGCTACAACGTTGGGCGGTTTAGCTTTAACGTAAGAGGAGGACGATGCGAAGCTTGTCAAGGCGATGGTGTAATTAAGGTAGAGATGCACTTTTTACCGGATGTTTATGTGCCGTGCGACCATTGTAAAGGTAAGCGTTATAACCGTGAAACTTTGGAAATTCGCTATAAAGGTAAAACAATTCATCAAGTACTGGATATGACAGTAGAAGAGGCAAGAGAGTTTTTTGCTCCTGTTCCAATGATTGCTCGTAAACTACAAACTTTGATGGATGTGGGCTTGTCTTATATCCGTTTAGGGCAATCTTCTACCACACTGTCAGGCGGTGAAGCACAACGGGTGAAATTAGCGACCGAGCTTTCTAAACGAGATACAGGTAAAACACTCTATATTCTTGATGAGCCAACAACAGGCTTACATTTTGCGGATATTAAGCAATTATTATCGGTATTACATCGCTTGCGTGATCAAGGAAATACTATTGTGGTGATCGAACATAATTTAGATGTGATTAAAACCGCAGACTGGATTGTCGATCTTGGCCCGGAAGGCGGTAGCGGCGGTGGTGAAATTATCGCAACCGGCACACCGGAACAGGTGGCTAAAGACAAGCGTTCTCACACTGCAAGATTCTTGAAAGAAATATTGGCGAAGGGCTAATCTTGGGTACAAGCGGTTATATTTTTCTAAAATTTTGCAATTGCAAAAAATACTAAAAATATAACCGCTTGTTTTTTTATCATTATTTAATTTTGTTGCAATTCCGCCTGCCTAATCTTTTCAAAAACAGATTCCAAATCACTACTGAATTGAATTTGCTGAATTTCCGGTACGATTTTTTGCGAACGCACTAACATTCGCATCGGCTGAAATTGTACATTGCTCATATAAAGCTTCTGGTGCGGTAACATATGCTGCACAAAGCGAGTGAGAGCATGAATGCCTCCTGCATCAAGTACCGTAACCGCATCGCATTGTAAAACGATATGTTTGATTTCTTGGTCGGTATGAATGGTTTTTTCGTGTAAATCAGCAAATAAATTATCAGCAGCGGCAAAAAAGAGAGGGCCACTGATTCGATAAACTAAAGCATCTGCCAAATCTTGCGGTGCTGCCATTTCAATCGTTTTTGTCATTTCTGCAATGGTACGGATGAATAATAGGCTTGCCAGCAACACGCCAACTGTAATTGCAATAACCATATCAAATAATACAGTCAACGTAATACAAGTGATTAACACCGCAATTTCATTTTTTCCTGAACGGCGAATGAGCTGAATAATTTGAGGAATATCCGCCATATTCCACGCAACAACCAGTAATAAGGCTGCCATTGATGAAAGCGGTAAGTAAGAGAGTGCTTTAGCAAAGAACAATAATGCAAATAAAACCAGTAACGCATGAACCATGCTGGATATTGGCGAAACTGCACCTGATCTTACATTAGCTGCTGAACGTGCAATAGCTGCTGTTGCAGTAATACCGCCTAAAAATGGTGAGGCAATATTGCCTAGCCCTTGTGCGAGTAATTCATTGTTGGAATGGTGTTTTGTATTGGTCATGTTGTCGCAAACTACCGCACATAATAGTGATTCAATCGCACCAAGCATAGCCATTGAAAAAGCTGCAGGTAATAATGCTTGAAGGGTTGTGAGATTCCAATTAACTTTTTCCCCTTGTGGATTAGGAATATTCCAAGGCAGTGTAAATTCCGGTAGTACACTTGGAATACCATATCCAATCGTGCCATCCGGCAGAACATATTGGAAAGCTGTGCCAATGGTTGCGACATGATACCCAAACGAAATAAGTAATAGCGATAAAAGCGTGCCGATAATTACCGCAGGTAAATGCCCCGGAATCGGTAATCTTAATTTATGCCAGTGAGTCAATATGAAAAAAGTCACGATACCGACTAAGGTATCTGCCCAGTTTATCGTAGGTAAGGCGGTCACAAGCGTATTGATCTTCCCGATATAGTGTTCGGGCATCTCACTAACGGTTAAACCTAGAAAATCTTTAATTTGAAGGGTCGAAATCACAATACCTATTCCACAGGTAAAGCCTAAGGTAACCGGGAGAGGAATATACTCAATTAAACGTCCTAAACGTAGTAATGCCATTAACACTAAGATAATGCCCGACAGCAACGTTGCCATTAAAAGTCCGCTTAAACCGAATTGTTGTGTAACAGGGTATAAAATAACCACAAATGCAGCTGTTGGACCTGAAATATTAAACCTTGAACCACCCGTTAAGGCTATTACAAAACCTGCCACAATTGCCGTGTATAAGCCATGTTGTGGTGGCACGCCGCTAGCAATTGCCAATGCCATAGAAAGAGGAATAGCAATAACGCCAACGGTTAAGCCGGCAATAATATCTCTTACTAAATGTTTTTGAGTATAGCCTGCCTGAAAAGCATCTTTTAATGCACTAAAAGGTTTGACGGCTAGAAAGGTATTTTTTGTTAGAAACCATTTGTTTAGCATAGGTCATCCAATATCAATAGAATTTTGAGTTAATTTTACTGCAGTTATATAAATTAATTTTGAGCTAACGCAATAAATAATAAGAAAATGCAAATAAATATAAAGATGATTTATGACTGAAGAAAGCGGTCATTTTTTTCGAAAAAGTTGCAAATATAAATAATTAGCTGATTTTATCTTTAAAATAGCGTAAAATGCCGCATAAATTTGTACTACTATAGTAGTGCGTTTATTTTCAATTTATTTAACTGTAATAAAATAACAAACAAATGGACAGTATTATTCATTTTCTTAGTTCGTTTTTAACGAATATCACCTGGATTGGTGCCTTAGAGCTAGGCTTAATTTATGCCCTTGTTGCTTTAGGTGTGCTGATTTCCTATAAAATTCTCGATTTTCCCGATTTAACCGCAGACGGCAGTTTCCCTTTAGGTGGTGCGGTGTGTGTGATCAGTATTTTAAATCAAGTTGATCCTTGGCTTGCCACGCTATACGGTACCTTAGCCGGCGCGGTGGCAGGAGTGATTACCGCGAGTTTGCATATCGGCTTTAAAATTGAAAAATTGCTTGCCAGTATTTTGATGATGATAGCACTTTATTCCATAAACTTACGCATTATGGGAATGCCGAATATCGCAATTCTTGGTGAAACTACGATTTATGATGTGATGCTGATTGAAAATGATCTGCAACTGGCATTAGTACGATTAGTAATGGCATTGTTGGTTGTAGTAATTGTGAAATGCTTGTTCGATCTGTTTTTTGCAACGGAAACCGGCTTAGCAATTAGGGCCACCGGCACAAACAGCCGAATGGCTAAAGCACAAGGCATTGCTGTGAATAAAATGACTATTCTGGGTATGGCAATTTCTAATGCTTTAATTGCATTAGGCGGTGCTTTATATGTGCAAAGTAATGGCGGAGTGGATATTTCTATCGGTGTGGGAACTATTGTTATCGGGCTTGCGGCAGTGATTATCGGTGAAGCAATATTCTCGGTAAAACGCATTATTTGGCTCACATTTGCCGTGATTATCGGCTCAGTGTTATACCGCTGCTTTATTGCGCTTGCCTTGAACAACGAAACTTTAAACGGCGTCGGTTTTGGACCTCAAGATTTAAATTTAATTACTGCTTTACTTGTAGTAATTGTGCTAGCTTTGCCAAGAATCAAGCAAACATTTGTGAGCAAAAGGAGGTAATATGATTGAATTAAATAACCTATTTATTACCTTCAATAAAGGCACTGCAATTGAGAATCCGGTTTTGCGTGGCTTATCATTAAAAGTTGAACAAGGTGAGTTTGTTTCTGTTATTGGCAGCAACGGAGCAGGTAAATCTACGATGCTAAATGCTATTAGCGGAGATTGCGAAGTAGATTCGGGCGAAATTTTAATTCAGGGCAATAAAGTGAATAACACTACCACTTGGCAGCGAGCAAACCAAGTGGCAAGAGTATTCCAAGACCCAATGGCAGGCACCTGTGAAAGCCTAACGATTGAAGAAAATATGGCTCTTGCTTATCAGCGTGGTGGTAAACGTGGTTTGGGTTTTGCAATTAGACGCCAGATGCGCGAATTGTTCAAAGAAAAACTCTCACTTTTAGGATTAGGCTTAGAAAATCGTTTAACAGATCAGATGGGAAGATTGTCCGGAGGACAACGCCAAGCGGTAAGTTTATTAATGGCCTCTCTCCAACCGTCTAATATTTTATTACTCGATGAGCATACTGCAGCTTTAGATCCGAAAACTACCGACTTCGTGTTGGAATTAACCAATAAAATTGTGCGGGAGCAGAAGTTAACCACTCTTATGGTAACGCATTCCATGCGTCAAGCGTTAGATTATGGCGATCGTACGGTAATGCTGCACCAAGGGCAGGTCGCCTTTGATGTTTCAGGAGAGCAGCGTAAAAAAATGGATGTTCCTGATTTACTGGAACTGTTTCAACAAAATCGTCACGAGCAACTCAGTGATGATGGTTTATTATTAGGAAACTGACAAATTACTATTCTACAAGCGGTTTTTTTGTAAAATCTTTTGCAAATTCAACCGCTTGTCTTATTTTAAATGACAAAATACGACGATAAAATTTTCAATGCGTTTAGTGAAGACGGTTTATTAAGCCAAAATATCAAAGGCTTTCGCCCACGGGAAGCACAGTTAGAAATGGCCCAAGCGGTCGGAAAAGCAGTTAAATTTGCTACTCCTGTGGTGGTTGAAGCAGGTACCGGTACGGGCAAAACCTTTGCTTATTTGGTGCCAGCACTGTTGTCTGGCAAGAAGACGATTGTCTCCACTGGTTCAAAAAACCTACAAGATCAGCTTTTTAATCGAGATCTCCCTACTATTCAAAAAGCCTTGAAATATAAAGGTAAAGTGGCTTTGTTGAAGGGGCGGGCAAACTATCTCTGTCTAGAGCGATTGGATCAAGTTGTGGCGATGGGGGTATTAGGTGATAAATCTGTCCTTGCCGATTTGAAAAAGGTCACTAAGTGGCAAAATTCGACTAAAAGCGGTGATCTCAGCGAATGTGTTACGATTGCTGAGGATAGCCCGATTTTACCACAATTAGTGAGTACAACTGAAAGCTGTTTAGGCTCTGATTGCCCGCATTTTAAAGATTGCTATGTGGTACAGGCGCGCCGTAAGGCAATGGAGGCTGATGTGGTTGTCGTTAATCATCATCTGTTTTGTGCTGATATGGCGGTGAAAGAAACTGGCTTTGGTGAGCTTATCCCTGAAGCAGAGTTGGTGATTTTCGATGAGGCCCATCAACTACCTGACATCGCTAGCCAATATTTCGGACAATCGCTTTCTTCCCGCCAACTTTTTGATATTTGCAAAGACACTAATATTGTTTATCGCACCGAATTAAAAGATGCGGCTCAATTAGGTAAAGCTTCAGATCACCTGACTAAAGTGGTGCAAGATTTCCGTTTATTGATTGGCGGAGAAGGGCAAATTCGGGGGAATTTGCGAGAGCTGTTTCGCGACCAAAAAGTAGTAGATGGCTTGGTGAAAGTATCGGAAAATATTGATTTTTTAAGTGAAGTAGTGAAGAAATCGCTAGGACGTTCGGAAACTTTGGATAAAATTTTTGAACGCTTGGCGGAAGTAAAAGTTCAACTGAAAAAATTAATGGACACTAGCGTAACAGGCTATTGCTATTGGTATGAGGTTAATGGTCGATCTTTCGGGTTGCATATTACGCCTTTAACGGTGGCAGATAAATTTGGTGAGCAGCTCAAAAATCAAAAAATTGGCTGGGTGTTTACTTCTGCGACGCTAGAGGTTGGTGGCAATTTTAACCATTTTTGTCAACGCTTAGGCATTGAAAATGCTGAGCAATTGGTGTTACAAAGCCCGTTTGATTATCAAAATCAATCATTGCTTTGTGTGCCACGCTACTTGCCGGATACTAACAAAGCTCATACTTTAAGTGCATTAGGGCAGATGTTGCAGCCTGTGATTGAGGCTAACAACGGACGTTGTTTTTTACTTTGCACCTCTTATTATATGATGAGGGGTTTGGCAGACTTTTTGCGAGAGCATAGTTCGCTAAATGTACTGTTGCAAGGTGAAACCAGCAAGAGCCGTTTGTTAGAAAAATTCGTGAAGGAAGATAATTCGGTTTTAGTTGCTACCCAAAGTTTTTGGGAAGGAATTGATGTGAGGGGTGATGATTTATCTTTGGTGATTATCGATAAATTACCTTTTTCTTCACCGGACGAGCCATTGCTAAAAGCACGAATGGAAGATTGCAAACTGCAAGGTGGTGAGCCGTTTAACGATATTCAGATCCCAGAGGCTGTTATCACTCTAAAACAAGGGGTAGGACGCTTAATTCGTGATGTGAGCGACCGAGGTGTGGTGATTATTTGTGATTCCCGTTTAGTAATGCGAAATTACGGTCAAACTTTCTTGAAAAGTTTGCCGCCATCTAAACGTACGCGAGATTTGAATTTGGTGATTCAATTTCTTAAAGAGGCAAACTAAATATTGGTTACAAGCGGTCATATTTTTCTTAAATTTTGCAAAAAATTACATAAAAATGACCGCTTGTTTGAGGTTATATCTGCTTAATCCAAACAAAATTTGCTTAAATGCTGAACATCCTTTGGCTTTATTTGGTAACTGATTGAAATCAAGGTACAATAGAGCCAATTTTTAATTAAAGATTGAATTAGAATGCAAGAACAAAAAAACAAAGAGAAAGATCTTTCTACGCTAAAAACTTTTAAAAGGTTATGGCCGACTATCAGCCCGTTTAAGGTAGGCTTGATTGCAGGGGCAATTGCCTTAGTGCTTAATGCGTTGGTAGATTCCAGCTTAATTTATTTGCTAAAACCGCTATTAGATGAGGGGTTTGGTAAGGCAGATAACAGCTTTTTAAAATTAATGGCTGTTTTAGTGATCGTTTTTATTTTAGTTCGAGGGGTAACCAATTATATTGCCAGCTATTGTTTAGCTTGGGTTTCAGGCAAGGTAGTGATGACCTTACGTCGTAAAATTTTCCAACATTTGATGTATATGCCAGTCAGCTATTTTGACAATAACCCGACTGGGCGTTTACTTTCCCGTGTTACTTATGATACCGAAATGGTGGCAACTTCCTCCTCCCATTCTTTAGTCACTATTGTGCGTGAAGGAGCTTATTTAATCTCTTTATTTGTGGTGATGATTTATACCAGTTGGCAGCTTTCGATAGTCTTATTTATTATGGCTCCGATTATCGGGATTTTGATCGGTTTTGTCTCTAAATATTTCCGCAAATTAAGCCGTAATATTCAAAGCTCAATGGGAGAATTAACGGTTACAACCGAGCAAATGCTAAAAGGGCATAAAGAAGTATTGTCTTTTGGCGGGCATGAAGTCGAAAAGGAACGCTTTGAGCGAGTAAGTAATGATATGCGTCGCAAAGGTATGAAAGTGGTTTCTGCCGATGGTATTTCTGACGGAGTGGTGCAATTAATTGCTTCTTTTGCCTTATCGGCGGTGCTTTATGTAGCCACTTTTCCTGAAGTCATGAGCGAAAATTTAACTGCGGGTTCTTTTACTGTGGTTTTTTCGTCAATGATGGCAATGCTTCGTCCATTAAAATCACTCACTAATGTTAACTCACAATTCCAACGTGGTATGGCTGCGTGCCAAACCTTGTTTGAGTTTTTAGATTTAAAAACGGAAAAAGATCAAGGAACAACGGTAGTAGAGAGAGCTGAGGGTAATGTGGAATTCAGAAATGTGAGTTTTACTTATGAAGGCAAAGATGAAAAAGCGTTAAATCAGATCTCTTTTACTATTCCAAAAGGAAAAACAGTTGCATTAGTAGGGCGTTCAGGCTCGGGTAAATCAACCATTGCTAAATTGTTGACCCGTTTTTATGATATTGATAGTGGCGAAATTTTATTAGATGGCATTAATATTCAAGATTACAGATTAAAAAACTTGCGTGAACATTGTTCGGTAGTTTCCCAGCAAGTGCATCTGTTTAACGATACTATCGCTAATAATATTGCCTATGCTGCGACTGATAAATATAGTCGTGAGCAAATTATCGCTGCAGCTAAAGCTGCCCATGCTATGGAATTTATTGAAAAATTAGACGATGGGCTAGACACCATTATTGGCGAAAATGGGGCAAGTTTATCCGGCGGTCAGCGTCAGCGTTTGGCGATTGCTCGAGCCTTATTACGTAATTCACCAGTGTTGATACTTGATGAAGCAACTTCCGCATTGGATACCGAGTCGGAGCGAGCAATTCAATTAGCATTGGAGACATTACAAAAAGATCGCACGGTATTGGTGATCGCTCACCGTTTATCTACTATTGAAAAAGCGGATGAAATTTTAGTTGTTGAGCAAGGCGATATTATTGAACGTGGTAATCATGCGGACTTGCTGGCATTTGGTGGGGCGTATAAACAACTGTATAGCTTGCAGTTTGGTGCTTAATTAATTTAATATCGCAAGCGGTTATTTTTATCTGAAAAATTGCAAAATCTATTGAAAATAAGACCGCTTGTTGCTTTATATTTGAGAATACTATGAAAAAAATCACAAAATTATTATCGCTAAGTGCAATGCTGGTGTTAACTGCTTGTAATTCGGTTTTAGATGCGCCGACAGAAGTGCAAACGCCAACGGTACAAATTGCTCATGATGATCCAAAATGGCAGCAGCATTTAGCTCAGTTAGCTAAAATTCAAAGCTATAAAGCAAGTGGGCAATTTGGCTATATTTCTCCGGAAGAGCGTTTTTCTTCTCACTTTAAGTGGCAATATGATAATCCTATCCATTTTGGCTTAGAACTTTCCTCAAATCTCTCAAGTAAATCTATGAAATTACAGCGTACTAAACGTGGTTTAACAGTGTCTGATAGTGAAGGAAATTCGAGATCGGATCGTGACATCAATGCGTTAATGCAAGAGATTATTGGGGTGTCTTTCCCTATCGACCAGTTTGCCTATTGGGTAAAAGGACAGCCAGAAAAAGAGGGAAATTATGTAGTAAATGAAAAGCGTCAGCTTTCACAATTTAGCTATCCACTAAACGGTACAGTTTGGAAAGCAAGTTATGTGGAATATCACGAAGACCGTGTACCGAATTTACCGAAGTTGATTGTGCTGGAAAACGGAACCCAAACTTTGAAAATCCGTATTGAGAAATGGACTTATTAATGGATAAAATGATTTTACCGAGTCCGGCAAAATTAAATTTGTTTTTATATATTACCGGCAAGCGTTTAGATGGTTATCATGAATTGCAAACCCTATTCCAATTTTTGGATTTTGGGGATGAAATCGACATTGAAATCACAGACAATCCTGAAATTGAATTAACGAATCAAGTACAGGGTGTTGCAGTGGAAGATAATCTGATTTATCGAGCTGCAAAACTTTTGCAAAAAACAACCGCTTGTAGCAAAGGGGCAAGAATCGGTATCCGTAAAAATTTGCCTATGGGCGGTGGTGTCGGTGGCGGCTCTTCCAATGCGGCAACTGTGTTAGTCGGGCTTAATCATTTATGGCAAACAGGGCTTTCGCTTGAGCAGCTTGCGGAATTAGGGCTTTCATTAGGGGCTGATGTGCCTATATTTGTTAGAGGAGTTGCATCCTTTGCGGAAGGTGTTGGGGAGATCTTAACGCCTTGTTCTCCTGAAGAAAAATGGTATGTAGTGCTTAAGCCTGAAGTCTCTATTTCTACCGCTGTTGTTTTTAATGATCCTAATTTACCCAGAAATACTGAAAAACGCACATTGGTCGAATTACTCTCTTCAACTTGGGCAAACGATTGCGAAAAAGTTGTGCGTAATCAATATTCAGAGGTTGAAGATCTTATGCAAGAATTGTTACAATATGCACAGTTCAGGCTAACAGGCACAGGAGCTTGTATTTTTGCCGAATTTAGCTCTAAAGCCGAAGCAGAGCAGGTTTTTGCACATAAACCTCAACATATATTCGGGTTTGTTGCAAAAGGGCAAAATATTTCGCCATTACATCAAAAATTATATTCCAAATCTAACCATCATTAATCGAAGGATCAATTCATGTCAGATATTAAACTGTTTGCGGGAAACGCCACTCCGGAACTTGCTAATCGTATTGCAAAACATCTTTATACTTCTTTAGGAAATGCAATCGTTGGTCGTTTTAGTGATGGTGAAATTCAAGTGCAAATTAACGAAAATGTGCGTGGGGGCGACATTTTCATTGTGCAATCAACTTGTGCACCGACTAATGATAATTTAATGGAATTGATTGTTATGGTTGATGCCTTACGCCGTGCTTCAGCCGGTCGTATTACTGCGGTTATTCCTTATTTTGGCTATGCCCGTCAAGATCGTCGTGTGCGTTCAGCCCGTGTGCCGATTACAGCTAAGGTGATTGCGGATTTTCTATCAAGCGTAGGTGTTGATAGAGTCTTGACCTGTGACTTACATGCTGAGCAAATCCAAGGCTTCTTTGATGTTCCTGTTGATAACGTTTTTGGTTCACCTGTACTGATTGATGATATTTTGAAGAAGTCAGACTTAGTCAATCCTATCGTTGTTTCACCGGATATTGGCGGGGTAGTGCGTGCTCGTGCAGTGGCGAAATTATTAAATGATACTGATATGGCAATTATTGATAAACGTCGTCCAAAAGCAAATGTTTCCCAAGTAATGCATATCATCGGTGATGTGGCTGATCGTGATTGTATTTTAGTTGATGATATGATTGATACCGGTGGTACTTTAGTGAAAGCGGCTGAAGCATTAAAAGAGCGTGGTGCTCGACGTGTGTTTGCTTATGCAACTCATGCTGTTTTCTCTGGCACAGCAGCTCAAAACTTAGCAAATCCTGCATTAGATGAAGTTGTGGTAACAGATACTATTCCGTTATCAAATGAGATTAAAGCATTGAATAAAGTTCGTGTTTTAACATTATCTGGAATGCTTGCTGAAGCTATTCGCCGTATTAGCAATGAAGAGTCAATTTCTGCTATGTTTGACGCATAAATGTATTTAATTAAGGAGCCCGGTCGAAAGATTGGGCTTTTTTATATGTTAAATCTTTAGGTAAATATTATATTTTATGTATTCTTTAATTCGAAAAGTACTGTTTTCTCTTGATGCAGAAAATGCACATCAATTCTCAATTCAAGCTCTTTCTTTAATAGGGAAATTGCCTTTCTCTTTGCTACCTGTTCCTAATAATCCGACAGAAGTAATGGGGCTAAAATTTAAAAATCCAATCGGCTTGGCTGCCGGGGCGGATAAAAATGGCGAGGCAATTGATGGGTTTGGTAAATTGGGTTTTGGCTTTATTGAAGTGGGGACGGTTACGCCATTAGCGCAGGATGGAAATCCAAAACCGCGCCAATTCAGAGTTCTTGAAGCAGAAGGTATTATTAATCGTAATGGTTTTAATAATTATGGGGTAGATGTGCTTGTTGAAAATGTCAAGAAGTCAAGGTATGACGGTATTTTAGGCATTAATATCGGCAAAAATGCCGTTACACCTATCGAGAAAAGTTGGGATGACTATCAGATTTGTTTACGAAAAGTATATGAATATGCGGATTATATAACAGTGAATATATCGTCACCCAATACAAAAAATTTACGTAGTTTGCAATATGGTGAAGCATTAGATGAGTTACTGAAGAACTTGAAACATGAACAAGCTCAACTTTCGCAAAAATTTACCAAATATAAACCGCTTGTATTAAAAATTGCCCCTGATCTGAATGATGAAGAGATTGATTCGGTCTCCGATAGTTTACTTCGTCACCAAATTGATGGGGTAATTGCCGGGAATACTACACTCTCTCGAGATACAATAGCAGGCCTGACACATGCCGAGCAGCAAGGTGGTTTAAGCGGTAAGCCCTTAAATGAATTAAGCACTCGATTGATTTCAAGACTGTCACAGGAATTGAAGGGGAAGGTACCTATTATCGGTAGTGGAGGGATTCACTCTGTTGAAAGTGGTCAGGAGAAAATTGATGCAGGTGCGAGTTTATTGCAAGTCTATTCTGCAATGATTTATCAAGGACCATCTTTGATTCAAGCTCTTGCCAAAAATGTAAAGTTAATAAAAACCTTATAAATAGTGAGAAATACGCTACTTTAACTGAATTTAAGATAAGTTTTATTGTCTATTATTAGATAAAAACAGCATTTCTTGCTTTATTTTTAGCAAATTAAGTGTCATTTGCTCTAATTTACCTTTTAGCAAAAATAGACAAATTTAGCTATTTTTGTTATCTTGCACTGCAAATTTATCTACAAAATTTAAACAAATTTTATAAAACCAATAAAAAGTGTTTAAAAATCAAATAGATAATGTGTTTTTAGAAATGATTTTAAGATTTTCTCAAATACATTTGAAGCTGAAATAATCGGTAAATAAAAAATTTTTTTGGCAGAAAATGGTCTAAAAATCATCAAACAAACAAAAATTGTTAATATTTTGTTATTTATTACCTCAATCATCAATATAAGGAAGAATACTATGTCAGAGAACTTGAAAAATGACGTAGATCCAATCGAAACTCAAGATTGGTTAGAATCACTTGATTCATTAATTCGTGAAGAAGGCGTAGAACGAGCGCAATTTATCGTTGAACAAGTTATCAGCCAAGCTCGAGCTGGCGGTGTTGCATTGCCAACAGGTGTTACAACTGATTATGTGAATACGATTCCTGTTTCAGAACAGCCTGCCTACCCGGGTGATCATAAAATCGAACGTCGTATTCGTTCTGCCGTACGTTGGAACGCAATTGCAGCGGTTTTACGTAGTCAGAAAAAAGATCTTGACTTAGGTGGTCATATTTCAACATTCCAATCGGCTGCAACAATGTATGAAGTGTGTTTTAATCACTTCTTTAGAGCACCTACAGAAAAAGATGGCGGCGATTTAGTATTCTTCCAAGGTCACGCTGCCCCGGGTATGTATGGTCGTGCATTTTTAGAAGGACGTATTACAGCCGAACAAATGGATAATTTCCGTCAAGAGGCTTTTGTTGATGGTCTTTCTTCTTATCCGCACCCTAAATTAATGCCTGAATTCTGGCAATTCTCAACAGTATCTATGGGTTTAGGTCCTGTTAATGCAATCTACCAAGCTCGCTTCTTAAAATATTTGGAGAACCGTGGTCTAAAAGATACTTCAGCTCAAAAAGTCTATGCATTCTTAGGCGATGGTGAGATGGATGAAATTGAATCTAAAGGTGCATTATCATTTGCAGGACGTGAAAAATTAAATAACTTAATTTTCACCATCAGTTGTAACTTACAGCGTTTAGATGGTCCTGTAAACGGTAACGGTAAAATCGTTCAAGAATTAGAAGCATTATTTACCGGTGCAGGTTGGGAAGTAATTAAAGTCTTATGGGGTAGCTCATGGGATAAATTATTTGCCAAGGATACTACAGGTAAATTAAGCCAATTAATGATGGAAGTTGTTGATGGTGACTACTTAACCTTTAAGTCTAAAAATGGTGCTTATGTTCGTGAACACTTCTTCGGTCGTTATCCTGAAACAGCGGCATTAGTGGCTGATATGACAGATGATGAGATCTGGGCATTACGTCGTGGAGCTCATGATTCTGAGAAACTTTATGCGGCTTATGCTAAAGCACAAAAATCAGATAAACCAGTTGTGATCTTAGCACACCAAGTAAAAGGCTACCGTATTCCTGAGGCAGAAAGTAAAAATACCGCTCACCAATCGAAAAAAATGTCATTAGAAAGCTTAAAAGGCTTCCGTGACTACTTTGAATTACCATTAACAGATGAGCAAGTTGAAAACTTAGATTATGTACAATTCCCTGAAGGTTCGGAAGAGTACAACTACTTACATGGTAAACGTAAAGCATTAAACGGTTACGTGCCTGTACGTCAACCGAAATTTACAGTTGATTTCAAAGTGCCGGAGTTATCTGAATTCCAGGCGTTATTAGATGAGCAACCACGTGGCATTTCAACCACAATGGCATTCTCTCGTGTACTAAATACGCTATTAAAAGATAAAAATATCGGTAAACAAATTGTTCCAATTATCGCTGATGAAGCTCGTACTTTTGGTATGGAAGGCTTATTCCGTCAAATCGGTATTTACAATCCACATGGTCAAAACTATGTGCCATCAGACCGTGATTTAGTAGCTTACTACCGTGAAGCGACAGATGGTCAAGTATTACAAGAAGGTATCAACGAATTAGGTGCAACAGCTTCTTGGGTAGCGGCAGCGACATCTTATTCTGTCAGCAACCTACCGATGATTCCATTCTTTATCTACTACTCAATGTTTGGTTTCCAACGTGTAGGCGATATGATGTGGTTAGCTGGTGACCAATTAGCACGTGGCTTTATGATCGGTGGTACTTCTGGTCGTACAACTTTAAACGGCGAAGGCTTACAACACGAAGATGGTCATAGTCATATTCAAGCAGGTGTAATTCCTAACTGTGTCACTTATGATCCGGCATTCGCATTTGAGGTTGCAGTGATTGTTCAAGATGGTATTAACCGTATGTATGGTGAAAAACAAGAAGACATCTTCTATTACATCACTACATTAAACGAAGTTACTGAACAGCCGGCAATGCCTGCAGGTGCAGAAGAAGGTATCCGTAAAGGTTTATACAAATTTGAAACCGTTGAGGGTAAAGGAAAAGGACACGTTCAATTATTAAGCTCAGGTGCGATTATGCGTCATGTGCGTGCAGCGGCACAAATTCTTGCGAATGACTACGGTGTAACTGCGGATGTATTCTCAGCACCATCATTCAACGAATTAGGTCGTGACGGTGCGGATGTGGCTCGTTGGAATTTATTACACCCAACTGAGACACCACGTGTTCCTTATGTTGCACAAGTGTTGAAAGATTTACCAACTGTTGCTTCAACTGACTATATGAAACTTTACGCAGAGCAAATTCGTGCGTATGTACCAAGCAAACACTACCATGTATTAGGTACAGACGGTTTCGGGCGTTCAGACAGCCGTGCAAACTTACGTGAGCATTTTGAAGTAGATGAGCGTTATGTAGTTGTTGCAGCATTAACTCAATTAGCGAAAGAAGGCACAATTGAAACTAAAGTTGTTGCAGATGCTATCGCGAAATTTGGTTTAAATGTAGATCGTATTAACCCATTATACGCATAATCAAAATATTCAAGGTAGGGCATATCATTGCTCTACCTAATAATGCATTAAATTTTCTGACGCATTAGTGTCTTTAGTATTGCGGTGGTTATGTGCAAAAAATTGTAAAATTTAACCGCTTGCATAAAGAAAGGATTACCAAAATGGCAAAACAAATTAATATCCCAGATATCGGTGGCGATGAAGTTAGCGTAACCGAAGTAATGGTTAAAGTTGGTGATACAGTATCTGTTGACCAAAGTATTATCAATGTAGAAGGTGATAAAGCTTCTATGGAAGTTCCTTCTCCGGAAGCCGGCGTAGTAAAAGCGATTTTAGTTAAAGTAGGCGATAAAGTAACTACCGGCACGCCAATGTTAGAATTAGAAAGCGCAGATGCTGCACCGGCTCCACAAGCAGCAGAATCGACTTCAGCACCTGCGGCTCAATCAGCAATCGTTGAAGTAAATGTACCGGATATCGGTGGCGATGAAGTAAACGTAACCGAAATTATGGTTAAAGTAGGTGATTCGGTTTCTGCAGAACAATCAATCATCAATGTTGAAGGTGATAAAGCCTCTATGGAAGTACCGGCACCATTTGCAGGTGTAGTAACTGAAATTTTAATCAATGTTGGCGATAAGGTATCTACCGGCTCATTGATTATGAAATTCTCAACGGGTGCGGCTGCTCCAACAGCAGAAGCAGCGCCGGTTGCTCAAGCAGCAGCTCCTGCGACGGCATCTGTGCAAGATGTAAACGTACCGGATATTGGTGGTGATGAAGTCAATGTAACTGAAATTATGGTTAAAGTGGGCGATACGGTTGAAGTTGATCAATCAATCATCAACGTAGAAGGCGATAAAGCTTCTATGGAAGTGCCTGCTCCGGTTGCCGGTGTAGTAAAAGAGATCTTAATCAATGTTGGCGATAAAGTGAAAACCGGTTCATTGATTATGCGTTTTGAAGTGGCAGGTTCAGCGCCGGCAGCCGCTCCGGCTACTGCGGCAGCACCAGCTCCATCTACGAAATCAACTGCTGGCGAATCTGGCTTAAGCCAAGAGCAAGTGGTTGCAAGTGCAGGTTATGCCCACGCAACACCAGTTATCCGTCGTTTAGCTCGTGAATTTGGCGTAAATTTAGATAAAGTAAAAGGTACCGGTCGTAAAGGTCGTATCGTTAAAGAAGATATTCAAGCTTATGTGAAAACTGCGGTTCAAGTATTTGAAAAAGCTGGTGGCACGGCTTCTGCAGCAGCGGGTAACGGTGTGGCAAATGGTGCAGGCTTAGGTTTATTACCATGGCCGAAAGTAGATTTCAGCAAATTTGGTGAAATTGAAGAAGTTGAATTAAGCCGTATCAACAAAATTTCAGGTGCAAATTTACACCGTAACTGGGTAATGATTCCACATGTAACTCACTTTGACCGTACGGACATTACTGAGTTAGAAAACTTCCGTAAAGAGCAAAATAAACTGGCTGAAAAACAAAAATTAGATGTGAAGATCACACCTGTGGTATTCATTATGAAAGCAGTGGCGAAAGCATTAGAAGCTTTCCCTCGTTTCAATAGCTCAATTTCTGAAGATGGTCAAAAATTAACGCTGAAAAAATACATCAATATCGGTGTAGCAGTGGATACGCCAAACGGCTTAGTGGTGCCTGTATTCAAAAATGTGAACAAAAAAGGCATTATCGAACTTTCACGTGAATTGATGGAAGTGTCTAAAAAAGCGCGTGACGGTAAATTAACTGCAGCAGATATGCAAGGTGGATGTTTCACTATCTCCAGCTTGGGTGGTATTGGTACAACTCACTTCACACCAATTGTGAATGCTCCGGAAGTAGCGATTTTAGGCGTATCTCGTTCTGATATGAGTCCTGTTTGGAATGGTAAAGAATTTGAGCCGCGTTTAATGCTGCCATTATCATTATCATTCGATCACCGAGTGATTGATGGTGCTGATGGTGCAAGATTCTTATCTTACATTAATGCTGTATTAGCAGACATTCGTCGTTTAGTAATGTAATTTTAACAAGCGGTTGTTTTTGCAAATTTTTTTGTAAATATGACCGCTTGTAGAGCAAATTGAGGCAAATATGAGCAAAGAAATTAAAACGCAAGTAGTTGTGTTAGGTGCAGGCCCTGCGGGTTATTCTGCGGCATTCCGCTGTGCAGACTTAGGTTTAGAAACGGTGATCGTTGAGCGTTACTCAACATTAGGTGGTGTTTGTTTAAACGTTGGTTGTATTCCATCTAAAGCTTTATTACATGTTGCTAAAGTATTAGAAGAAGCAAAACATGCCGTTCACAATGGTATTACATTTGGTGAACCGACAATCGATTTAGATAAAGTACGTGCGGGTAAAGAAGCAGTTGTTTCTAAATTAACCGGTGGTTTAGCGGGCATGGCTAAAGCACGTAAAGTAACTGTGGTAGAAGGTTTAGCAGCATTTACTGATCCGAATACTTTAGTCGCTCGTGATCGTGATGGTAACCCGACCACAATAAAATTTGATAATGCAATTATTGCAGCGGGTTCTCGTCCAATTCAATTACCGTTCATCCCACATGAAGATCCACGTATCTGGGATTCAACTGATGCCCTTAAATTAAAAGAAATTCCGAAAAAATTACTTGTAATGGGTGGTGGTATCATCGGTTTAGAAATGGGTACCGTTTACAACGCATTAGGTTCAGAAGTGGAAGTGGTTGAGATGTTCGACCAAGTAATTCCTGCGGCTGATAAAGATGTTGTGGCGATTTACACTAAACAAATCGAGAAAAAATTCAAGTTAATGCTTGAAACTAAAGTGACAGCAGTTGAAGCGAAAGATGACGGTATCTATGTTTCAATGGAAGGCAAAGCATGTAACGACACTAAACGTTACGATGCGGTATTAGTTGCAATCGGTCGTGTGCCAAACGGTAAATTGATTGATGCAGGTAAAGCGGGCGTTGAAGTAGATGAGCGTGGTTTCATTCGTGTAGATAAACAAATGCGTACTAACGTTCCGCATATTTTCGCGATCGGTGATATTGTCGGTCAGCCAATGTTAGCACACAAAGGTGTACATGAAGGACATGTTGCTGCAGAGGTGATTGCAGGACAAAAACACTACTTTGATCCAAAAGTGATCCCGTCAATTGCTTATACTGAGCCTGAAGTTGCTTGGGTAGGCAAAACAGAGAAAGAGTGTAAGCAAGAAGGCTTAAATTATGAAGTGGCTAAATTCCCTTGGGCTGCTTCAGGTCGTGCTATCGCGTCTGAATGTTCAGAAGGTATGACCAAGTTAATCTTCGATAAAGACACCCATCGTTTATTAGGTGGCGCTATTGTAGGTAGCAACGGCGGTGAATTGTTAGGTGAAATCGGTCTTGCAATTGAAATGGGTTGTGATGCTGAAGATATCGCATTAACTATCCACGCTCACCCAACATTACATGAATCTGTTGGATTAGCCGCAGAAGTGTTTGAAGGTTCTATCACAGACTTACCAAACGCAAAAGCGAAAAAACGCTAATTTAAGCAAATCGTGAAATAGAGACAAGCGGTTGATTTTTGTGAATTTTTTGCAAAAACCAACCGCTTGATTACTTTTAAAGTGAAAATATTGAAAAAGGTTGTCTTTATATAAACTCAGATGTCACTTGTTATTTTCATAAAATAGCTGTCTTAACTTCCTTTCATACCACAATACAATCTTGAAGTTTTTTCAAATCTACCTCTAGTATTCCACTATTTTTCGGATAGAATACCATCAATATAGTTAATACAAGAGGTGAACAATGACAGAAGTCTATAACTTTAGTGCCGGTCCGGCGATGATGCCGAAAAAAGTGTTGGAACACGCACAAAACGAATTATTAAATTGGCTTAATCAAGGCACATCGGTAATGGAAGTGAGCCATCGTGGTAAGTTATTTATCGAGCTGGCAGAACAGTCAGAAGCTGATTTACGCCGGCTTTATCATGTACCGGATAATTATCGCATTCTGTTTTTACAAGGTGGGGCAAGAGGGCAGTTTGCAGCGATTCCGATGAATTTAATCGGTAAAAAAGGCAAGGCACTTTATTTAAATTCAGGGCATTGGTCTGCAAGTGCAGCAAAAGAAGCCCGAAATTTCACAGAAATTGATGAAATTAATATTTTGGATACTGAACCTGAATTGAAAGTGAATCGCTTAGATTTTAGTGATATTGCCCAGCAGTATGATTATGTTCACTATTGCACCAATGAAACCATCAGTGGTGTGGAAATTTTTGAGATTCCGAATGTTGGAAGCACTCCATTAGTAGCAGATATGTCGTCAGATATTTTATCTCGTGGCATTGATATCAGTAAATTTGGTATGATTTATGCGGGAGCTCAGAAAAATCTAGGCCCGGCGGGCATTACTATTGTCATTATTCGTGATGATTTAATCAGCAATGCCCGTAAGGATACACCGTCAATTTGGGACTATGCCGTTCAGCGTGATGCAGATTCTATGATTAACACACCTCCTACATTTGCATGGTATCTCTGCTCTTTAGTGTTCAAGCATTTGTTAGCGGAGGGTGGATTAACGGAAGTAGAAAAACGTAATCTAGCTAAAGCCGGCTTATTGTATGATTATTTGGATAATTCTAAATTTTATTACAACGTTGTCGCAAAAGAAAACCGTTCATTAATGAATGTGACTTTTACAACAGGGAATGATGAGTTAAATGCAAAATTTGTGGCAGAAGCGACCGCTTGTGGTTTACACGCTCTGAAAGGGCATAAAGTGTTAGGTGGTATGCGGGCCTCAATTTATAACGCAATGCCGATTGAGGGTGTTGAAGCCTTAATCAAATTTATGCAAGACTTTGAAAACCGTCATGCCTAATTTCAGCAGATAATCGAAGAGCCACGAATTAGTGGCTCTTATCATTTAAGGGGGTTAAATTGCAGTTTTAAATAGATAGAAATTATAGCCGATATAAGTAATAAAGAGTAAAAGCCCTTCTAAGCGGTTAATTCTTCCCCCTTCCGGTCTGCGGTATAGATTAATACATATTAAGAATAACAATAGAGTTAAAGCAGACATCATTAGAATATCACGTGAGAATACTTCAGGAGCCGCTTGCATTGGCTGAATAGCTCCGGCAATACCTACTACAGCTAGCGTGTTAAATAAGTTAGAACCAATGATGTTACCTAAGGCTAAATCAACCTCGCCTTTACGTGCTGCTGCAATAGATGAAGCTAATTCGGGTAATGAAGTCCCGACTGCCACAATAGTTAATCCAATAACTAAGTCACTTACGCCAAAGAATTTAGCAACCTCAACGGCTCCCCATACCAAAAATTGGGAACTTACGATTAAAAGCACTAGCCCGACCACTAACCACATAACGGATTTACCTAATGTCATTTGTGGAATCGCATTTAATTCGGCATTAACATCACTAATGAGAGGATCATTTTTATTTCGCATTGCGCTAAATACTGTCCAAATCATATAGGCAGTGAACACAGCAAGTAAAATAATTGCATCGACTCGAGTGATATTTGTATCGTAAACAAGATAAGCTGAAAGTGCGGTTACTACGATTAAAATAGGTAATTCTTTTTTAATTACATCAGAATGCACCAATAATGGTTTAATTATGGCAGTAAATCCTAAAATCAGTGCGATATTAGTGATATTAGAACCATAGGCATTCCCAAGTGCGATACCTGGTGAGCCGCTTAATGCAGAAGAGGCTGATACAATCATTTCAGGTGCAGATGTGCCGAAACCAATTACCACAATACCAATTAAAAGGGGAGTCATGCCAAAGTGGTGTGCCGCGCAAGCTGCTCCTTCAACAAAGCGATCTGCACTCCAAACTAAAAGAATTAAGCCACCAATAATAGCAGCTAATGCAAGTGTCATAAATTATCCTCTTGGCTAGAAAATGGGCTTTTATTATATCTTCGGAAAAAAAATAAATATAGGCAAAGGCGGCTAAATCCCCTATTATTTTGTAAATTTGGGAAGTGCAAAGATGATGGCAAGATGAAAAACAATAATGACTTAAAACAGCTGCTTGCTGAGTTTATGGAAAAGCAGAGATCGGAATTTCAAACTACAGATGTGCTCCAATTAATTGCTGAGCGTAGTCGCTTTTATGATGGGCTATTGGTTGAATTATGGCACGCCTATGGTCTGGCAAAACGTAGTGATTTAGCTTTAATTGCAGTTGGAGGGTATGGGCGCGAGGAAATGTTTCCATTGTCGGATTTAGATATTTTAGTGTTAACTGAAAAGCCACTTGATGAAGCTACACAGCAAACCCTAAACAAGCTCTTTAATTTGCTTTGGGATAGTAAACTACAATTAGGCACAAGCATTCGTACCGTGGAGGAATGTCTTGAAATCGGTAAAAACGAAATCTCAGTTGCGACCAATATGCTCGAAGGGCGATTTTTGTTTGGTAACCAGCCATTATGGCTTAGTTTGAAATCAGCCTTATATCAACCTGATTTTTGGGAAATTAACGCTTTTTTTAAGGCAAAAATTGATGAAAAAAATGAACGTTATGAGCGTTATCACAACACTAGCTACAACCTTGAACCGGATTTAAAATACAGTCCCGGCGGTTTGCGTGATCTGAATTTACTCTCTTGGATTATGCTTCGCCATTATGGGGTTTATTCCTTTTTAGATTTGCTGAATAAAGGGGTGCTGTATTCAGAAGAATATACCGAATTAGTTGCAGCACAAGCGGTGCTTTTTCGTATGCGTTTTGCACTTCATTTGCAGCTCAAACGTTACGATAACCGTTTGAGATTTGATAGACAGCTACAACTCAGCGAATTTTTAGGTTATCAAGGTGAAGGGAATCAAGCCGTTGAAAGGATGATGCGAGATTACTTTCAAGCCACAAAATCTATTTCTCAACTAAGCCAGCTCATCCTTAATGGCTTTGAGCAAACCCATTTATTGAATTTGCAAAAAATAGGTGAAAAACAACCGCTTGATCAGCATTTTTATCAACAAAATCAAATGATTTTTATCGAAGATCGTAAAGTATTCAAGCGAGCACCGATGGCGATGCTGGAACTGTTTTTTCATTTAACAAACTTCCCGCATTTAACCGCCTCAGCAGATACCTTGCGCCAGTTGCGTTTATGTTTACAACAGCAAGAAACATCACTCTGCTTAAAACCTGAAATGCGAGAGCGATTTGTACAGCTATTTGCCCAACCAAAAGTAGTCAGCCGTGCTATTGTGCCGATGCACCAATTGGGATTTTTAAATGCGTATTTACCACAATGGAAAGGCATTGAGGGGCTGATGCAATTTGACTTGTTCCATATTTACACGGTTGATGAACACACTGTACGGGTAATGCTGAATTTGGAACGTTTCAGTGAATCACCAAAAGGATCGGTTTTTCCTCTTTGTAATACTTTATTTGCTCAGCTTATGGATAATAGACCGTTGATCTATATCGCTGCACTCTTTCACGATATTGCAAAAGGCAGGGAAGGAGATCATGCAAAAGTAGGGGCAGAAGATATGCGTCAATTTGCCGAATTGCATCGTTTTAACCAATCTGAAACTGATTATATGGTATGGCTGGTGGAAGAACATTTAACAATGTCGATTACTGCACAGCGACGTGACATTCACGATTCTATAGTAGTAAAAGCATTTGCAAAAAAAGTGCAAAATCAGACCGCTTTGTCTTCTCTACTTTGTTTAACGGTTGCTGATATTTGTGCGACCAGTGAAAGCTTGTGGAATGATTGGAAACTTTCACTTTTTACCCAGTTATATCAATTTACTTTACAGCAGTTGGCTGAGAACTTGGATTATAAAGCAGTGGCAAGAGAGCATCGTTTCCAAGCCTTAGAGTTAATGAAATTTATGCTTTCAGCAGGCGAGAGGAAAATATTAACCGAATTTTGGCAGCCTTGCCCGGAAAGCTATTTTTTACGTAATAAACCGACACAGCTTGTCTGGCATGCGTTAAATTATGTGAAAAAAGCCCATATTCCTATGGTATTGGTCAGTAATGAGCATGCACGAGGAGGGACAGAAATTTTTGTCTGCTGTCAAGACCAATCACAATTATTTGCTCGTATAGCTCAATTACTTAGCCAGAAGAAAATCAGTATTCATGATGCACAGATCATTACTGCCGAAAATGGTTTAGTGCTAGATAGTTTTATTGTTACAGACAGTAATGGAATGGATCTAACTGAAGAAAGGTGTGTTCAAATTCAACAAGCATTGCTTAAAATGTTAGAAACACCACAAAAGACAGCTAAATTTGTGAAAAAGCCGGTTAAACATTTGCCTTTTAAACGGAAAACCAGAGTACGCTTTTTAGAGCAATCATCGCAGACACAGACTGCGTTTGAGCTGTTTACCTTAGATAGAGACGGCTTATTAGCTCATGTTGGCTATATTTTTAATCAGCTTAATTTAAATTTGATTAATGCTAAAATTACGACTATTGGTGAAAGAGTAGAGGATTTCTTTGTTGTTAGTACCTCTGATGGAAAAGCTTTATCAGAACAACAACAGCTTGCTCTTAAAGAGGCGATCATAAGAGAATTAGATAGTGAATAAAAAACGCTTGTTATCTTGAGATAACAAGCGGTGATTTTTTAATAAAATTTACGATTTCAGTAAGCCTGAGGAACCTTCAGAATAATCTCTAGGTTGATCTTCTTCCGTTTTTTCTGTTTTGACAGAGAGCTGAGCTTGCTGGAAAAACTCGATTTTAGCTGTTTCCGGTAGTAATTGCTCTGAACTTTGCGCTAAATGAGCATAAAGTTTTTTATAGTCCGTTGCTAAGGTTGAAAGCAGTTGAGCAGATTGTTCAAAATGTTGCTCCAATTTCTGTTTTTGCTCTTCTACAACGGTTTTGGTTTGTTTGAGTTGCTGTTCTAAATCATGTTGTTTTTTTACACCACTATGGAATACCCGAACCATAGTGCAACCGATTACAGCTCCCACAATAAATGCTGCACCGATGGCAGCCCAAACATCAATCGTCCATTGTTCCATCATAAACTCCTTATGTGAAGTGAATTAATTTACGCTATTTTTAACATTTCATTTTTTGTTTGGAAAGCTCCAAATGATTAAAATGTGATATAGATTCAATTTTTCGGAAGAAGTATAAAAAATATTAGATTTTTGCCTTAATTATCTGTATAATTCTGCCACCCTGTTTTATTTGGATTTTCCCGCCAAATAAGTTTGGTCAGAATTGACTCGAAGGGGTTGAATTCTTACCGTCATATAGGTAATTCCTTTAGAGGAATTGGGTTATAAACTTTAAATATTGGTATTTAATTAATGAAAACTTTTGTAGCAAAACCAGAAACAGTTAAACGTGACTGGTATGTAGTAGATGCGACAGGTAAAACTTTAGGTCGTTTAGCTACTGAATTAGCACGTCGCTTACGCGGTAAACATAAAGCTGAATATACTCCACATGTAGATACAGGTGATTACATCATCGTTATCAATGCGGAGAAAGTAGCAGTAACAGGCAAAAAAGAAACTGATAAAATCTACTACTGGCACACTGGCTACGTAGGTGGTATCAAAGATGCAACCTTCAAAGAAATGATTGCACGTCGTCCAGAAGCAGTGATCGAGATCGCAGTTAAAGGTATGTTACCTAAAGGTCCTTTAGGTCGTGAAATGTTCCGTAAATTAAAAGTTTACGCAGGTAACGAACATAACCACGCTGCACAACAACCACAAGTTTTAGACATCTAATCACGGAGCAGAAAAATGACAGCAGCAAATCAAAACTACGGCACAGGTCGCCGCAAAAGCTCTTCAGCTCGTGTATTTATCAAACCGGGCAGTGGTAATATCACCATCAACCAACGTTCTTTAGAAGTTTACTTCGGTCGTGAAACTTCACGTATGATCGTACGTCAACCGTTAGAATTAGTTGAGTTAACAGATAAATTAGATTTATACATCACTGTAACTGGTGGTGGTATTTCTGGTCAAGCAGGTGCGATCCGCCATGGTATCACACGTGCATTAATGGAATACGATGAGACTTTACGTCCAGCGTTACGTGCAGCGGGCTTTGTTACTCGTGATGCTCGTCGTGTTGAACGTAAAAAAGTGGGTTTACACAAAGCACGTCGTCGTCCACAATACTCAAAACGTTAATTTTATTTTCGTTTTCAAAAGGCAGGATTTCCTGCCTTTTATCTTTTTAATCCTTTCTTTTTGTTTTTCCTTTAAAGTACTCCGTTCATATTTTCTATAGCAGAAATGCAAATTTTTCATATTATATGCATGAATAAAAAAGGTTACATTTTGAGATATTTGCAAGAAACCCTCAAAATATAACCGCTTGTACTTATTGTGCTTAAGACTTTTATGTGCTTATTTCTCAATAAATTGATTGCTTTGCTGAATCATCTGTAGGAATAGAGCAAGTGGTGGACGGCTGTCCTTTTCATGTTGACCCTGTTTGTTAAAGTGTTTAAACTGACCTTTGCGGTCGATTTGATATTGTTCTCCATCGGGCATAATAGCAACATTCCACCGGTGGTTTGAGGCAGAAACCCAAATACGTTGATTTTTTGAAGTTAAATCTATCCCTTGTGCATAATCACTTAATGGATTTTGTACCCCAAAGAATTGATGAAGTAAGGTCGGCATAATATCAAGATGGCTGGAAAGGAAATTATACTCTTTGCCCTCACCTTGCCAATAGAACATCATTGGTACATGGATATTTTTGCTGTCAAAGCTATTTTCATTTTCAAGGCTATTAGCAATATCAGAGGTGATAATTACCAGAGTATTCGCTAATATGGCATTTTTTGATAAATGTTGCCAAATTTCATTGAATTGCCAATCTAATAATTTATATTGTTCTTGCTGGGTGTTTGCATGAGGCATATTTAAATCCAAATAGCTGAAAAACGGATTGTCTAATGAACGGCTTGAGATCCAGTTTTTCCATTGCGAAATAGTGCTTGCATTACTATGCGCTGTTGGTAGTAAAATACCGGCAAATATAGCTTGATGGTAGATGGGGTCAGCAAATCCATTATGAGAGAATAGCCCCAATTGGTAGTTAGCTTTTCTTGCCATTTGAATTAACGGAGAAGCAGTTTTATCTGCCAGTACGGCATCTAAATATTGGCCACTTAAACTATAAAATAGGCCTAATCTACCTGCAGAGGAATTTTCGCCACTGCTATAATGTTGCATAAAACGGTGGGAATGTTGACTGATTTCAGTTAATTTAGGCATATCTTCAGCATTAATTGAAGCATTGGATAAGCCTGAGAGATTAATCAATAAAATATTGGTGCTAGGCTGTTTGGTTAATACTAGTGGATTTTTAGGATAGTTAAGATAGAAAGTGTCTAAACGTCCACTTTCTTTAAGTGCTTGATTAAATTCCTCTTTATCAATTAAGCCATGCTTTTCTAAAAAATTACGGGCGGTCATTGGGTAGGATAACGGATAGTTAGCCCTCTGTGCAGTGATCGGGCGATAGGCACTCATGTCTGCCCAAGCATAAATTAGATGAGTTGCGGTAAAGCAGGCCAAGAAAAAGAAGGCAACATATTTTCCCCATTTTTGGCGGCTAAAGCTGCGTAGCTTTTGCCAACACCAACGAGAATAAAGCATTTCTGCTAGCAAAATAAGTGGCATTGGGACAAAAAGGAGTTGCCATTTTCGTGTTAGTTCACCTTCTTCCGGATTAACTAACAGATCCCACACAAGTGGTGACAAATGTAGATAAAATTGCTTAAAGACCTCGGTATCTACTAATAATATAGTTTGCCCGATGGTGGCAAGAATCACCGAAAGCCCACGGTAGGTTCGATCATTTTTAATTAAAAAGCTTAGCGGAAAGAGGAGTAATAAAAATGCTGAGAATACCACAAAGCTAAAATGGCCAAACAGGCTGGTGAAAAAATAAAGCTTGCCAATTAAGGTATTAGGCCAATCTGCGTTGAATGCATAACGAGATGAAATTAATAACGCCATAACAATATTAAAGAGCGCAAACCAATGACCCCAAGTAATACGTTGAGAGGTTTCTTCCCGATATTGTCGGGAATTGGTTGGCAATAAAGCGTTTAGGCGTGGAAAGATCATATTATTTGGTTTTTAGTGATTGCTTTAAGGCGTTTGAAAATGCATCTGCCAAGGCTTCACGCTGAGCAGGATTTGAAATATTTTCCGACAAAATATTTGTAACCATATTACCTAAAGCCATTAAGGATAAATCTACCGGTGCCTTATGCTTTTCAATGGTTACAATGAGATCAGCTAACAGGCTATCAAATTGTTGAGTATGGTATTTCGATTTTGTTGCCATATTTAAATAAAAATAAGTAGTGGAATTAGGTGTAAATAGTAGCATAAAAATGGGCAGAAAGTAGCTTTAGCGATTATTGTTTGCATGATTTTTGCAAAGTTTTAATAAAAAAGTACCGCTTGTACAAGAAAAAGAGTTGTTTGCCCGTATTTTTATTGATGCTTTGTATTATCTTTTTTCTTTATTTTTTTATAAAAAAAGCTAAAATGAACGCTTGTTCATTATGAACAAAGGAGATGAAATGTCTAGACGAATTGAGCCGAAAGAAGAGATGGTTAATCGAATATTGTCGGCAACTGAAGTTCTTATTGTAAGAGAAGGACTTCAGAATCTTTCAATGCGTAATATTGCTAAAGAAGCTGGTATTGCTTCAGGCACCCTGTACCTTTATTTTAAAACTAAAGATGATTTACTGCATTCTTTAACGAGTCAATTTTTTGAACGTTATTGTCGCAAAATGGACTTAGTGTTTAATCCTAAGCTTGATTTGTTTGAACAGTATAAGCTAGCGGTTCGCAGAAAATGGGCCTTCTTATTGGACAACTTAGAGTTGGCTCATCAATGGAAAGCTATTTTAGGTTTTGACGAGCTTGTTCGAAATGAAATCAATAATAAGAAATCATTTTGGAATGAATTTGCAACGGAGTGTAAAAAGCAAAAAATTGTTGCTGATTTACCCAATGAGCTACTGTATTCATTAAGTATCGGCACTATAGTCGATATTCTTTATTTACAACGCTTTAATAGTACGTTGCATTTTGAAGAGTATTTGGATGAAATCATTCTACGTACTTGGAAAGCGATCACATTTTAAATTTATTCTATGGAGAATATATGACAACTGAAACACAGAAGCCCGGAAAAGGCAGAAAGTTTTTAATTGTACTCACATTGTTAATCGTATTGGTTGTGTTTACAGCTATTGTAGGATTACAAAAAATCGGCGCGATGAAAAAAGCGGAAGTTGCAGCTAATATGCCAGAATCTGTCAGTGATGTAACTGCTATGCAGGTAACTACGCAGGAATGGACACCTGCGATTGCGGCTGTGGGCTATATTCGTCCTAATCAAGGTGCAATGTTAAGTGCTGAAGCATCTGGAGTAGTAAGCCGAGTGTTGGTTACATCCGGACAGCGGGTGAAAAAAGGCGATCTTTTAGTTGAATTTGATAGTAGTGTTGAAATAGCTAATTTAAAGGCTTCAGAAGCTCAATTATCTACAGTTAAAGCAAATTATGAACGCTATCGTAACTTAATTGCATCAAATAGTGCATCAAAAGCAGAATTTGATAATGCACAGTCTACGTATAATCAGCTATTGGCAAATATTGAAGCGTTACGTGCGACTATTAAACGTCGTCAAATTTACGCGCCTTTTAGTGGTGTTGCAGGTATTGTAAATGTGAATGTAGGTCAATATATCACAATGGGTACAGAGATTGTACGTGTTGAGGATCAATCTTCAATGAAAATACGGTTTACTTTGCCTCAAACGAATTTAGAAGATATTTCTGTTGGTCAGAAAGTGACAGCTGTCATTGATGCTTTACCGGCTCAAACATTTCCTGCTCGTATTGCTGCAATCGATCCTGCAGTTGATCGCTTAACCGGCTTAATCAATGTAGAAGCGGTAATTGAAGAAGGGCAAGATAAATTACTCTCTGGTATGTTTGCTCGCTTAAATGTGGCATTACCAACACAAAAAGAGCAAATTGTGGTTCCGCAAATTGCAGTGGCATATACGATGTATGGTGAAACCGTTTATGTGCTAAAGCCTTTATCAGATGAAGATAAAGAAATGGTAAAGAAAATGTCGGCCCAAAATCCGAGTTTAGATGTGAATAAAATGTATCGAGCAAAACAGGTGGAAGTAAAAACTAGTGATCGCAGAGGTAATTATTCACAACTCAGTAAAGGGGTAAAAGCAGGTGATTTAATTGTTACAGGTGGTTTACAACGATTAAATAATAATTCGCTTGTAAAAGTCTCAGATGTTGAAGCTGTCGGCGTAGAAACACCAGCAAAAAACAGCAAACTATAATGAGGTGGGTTAAGTGAAATTTACTGACATCTTTATTAAACGCCCTGTTTTAGCCGTTTGTATTAGCTTATTAATTACTATTTTGGGCTTGCAGGCTATTGAGAAATTGCAGGTGCGTGAATATCCTGAGATGACGGTTTCTATTGTAACGGTGAGTGTTAACTATTCGGGTGCAGATGCAAGTTTAATGCAGGCACTTGTTACCTCACAGTTGGAAGAAGCGGTTGCTCAAGCGGATAATATTGACTATATGACTTCATCCAGCTCACCGAGTACTACGACAGTGACGGCAAAAATGAAGTTAAATACTGATCCGAATGCAGCACTTTCCGATATTTCAGCAAAAGTAAATGCGGTACGTTCTAACTTACCGAGAGGGATTGATGATCCATCTATTAGCGTTTCAACCGGTTCAAACGATGCGCTAATGTATATTCGTTTTATTTCGGATGAACTTAACACTGCACAGGTAACAGACTATATTAACCGTGTTGTGAAGCCTCAATTCTTTACCGTAAATGGTGTTTCTAGTGTTGATGTGTACGGCTCTACATTTGGATTACGTATCTGGCTGGATCCGGATAAAATGGCAAGCAATAAACTTCTGCTGTATTATCTGCCCTTAGTGCAAATAACTTGCAAACTGCCGCGGGCAATGCTAACGGTTATTATACGGTTTATAAAAATAAAGTCTTATCAACAACGCCTTCTGTCGAAGAATTAGAGCAAATCACTGTTTCAACAACAGCAGATGGCAGAACGATTAAACTGAAAGATATTGCAACGGTTGAATTAGATAAATTCCAAGATGTCGCAAGAGCAACGGTAAGTGGTAAGGAAGCGGTTGTGCTTGCTGTATCGGTTGCTGCAACAGCTAACTCTCTGACTGTTGCAAAAGATATTTACCCTATGTTTGAGCAAGTGGTAAAAAATCTACCGGATAGCATTCAGGGGGATATCGTTTACGATAAAACCATTGCAATTGATAGCTCAATTAATGAAGTTATTCGTACGATTTTAGAAGCAACAGTGATTGTATTAGTGGTAATTATCCTATTCTTAGGATCTCTGCGTGCGATGATTGTACCGGTTATTACGATTCCGATTTCACTTATCGGGGTATTATTCTTACTTCAACTGTTTGGCTTTTCAATCAATCTTCTTACTTTACTTGCTTTAGTTTTAGCAATTGGCTTAGTAGTAGATGATGCAATTGTTGTATTGGAAAACGTGGAACGCCACGTTAAAGAAGGAAAAACACCGTTTGATGCAGCTATTATTGGTACGCGTGAAATTGCTTTACCTGTCATTTCAATGACAATTACACTTGCAGCAGTATATTCTCCGATGGCATTAATGACAGGGGTAACAGGAACACTTTTTAAAGAGTTTGCTTTAACCCTTGCCGGCGCCGTATTTATTTCCGGTATTGCCGCATTAACGCTTTCACCAATGATGTCTAGTCGTGTATTGAAAGAGCATAAAGAAGGGAAAGAGTCTGCCTTTGCGCGTTTTGTTCATCGTTCATTAGACAAAATGACGAGCTGCTACACAAATATGCTAAGTGGTGTTATGGCAGTACGCGGCTTTATGCTGTTTTTTGCTGTATTAATCTTTGCTAGTCTTCCATTTTTATTTACTTCGCTTTCGAGTGAAGTCGCACCAACAGAAGATCGTGGTTTTGTGGTGGGGATTTCTAAAGGACCATCCAATACCAATTTAGATTACACCCAAGAAGCATTATCGGCATTTGATGCAGAGGTATCAAAATTACCTGAAGTAGCCTCTATCATGACTGTATCCGGATTCAGTGGGGGTAATAGTGCCTTATCTATTATTGCCTTAAAAGACTGGAATGAGCGTTCCCGTGAACGAGCGGCAGTTTCAAATGATGTGGCGGCAATTGGTAAAAAAGTGGTGGCAATGGATGTAAATGCAATTGCATTTCCGGAAATCTCAACCGGTGAAAATGGACTGCCATTCTCATTAGTGATTACTACAGCCGACAGCTATGAAAAGCTTGCAATAGTGGCTTCAGAATTTTTGAAAAAAGCACAAGCCTCAGGGCAGTTCTTCTTCGCAAATCTGGATTTAAAATTTGACACGGCAACCATGAATATGAAATTTGACCGTGAAAAAATGGGTGCTTATGGTGTTACTATGCAGCAAGTAAGCGGCACATTAGGGGCATTCTTATCCGGAGCAATCATTACCCGGGTAGATATCGATTCTCGTGCTTATCCAATAGTTTCCCAAGCGGTGCGTAACGATCGTTTAAATCCGGAAGACTTAATGAACTACTTTGTTACAACAGCAAGTGGTGAGTCGATTCCATTAGGTTCATTTGTAACAATGGAATTAACAACGTCTCCTTCAAGCTTACCACGTATGAGCCAATTAAATTCAGCGACCATTGGTGGGGTAGTATCAGGTTCTATAGGCGATGCAGTGAACTGGGCAAAAGCAGAATTAGATAGTACGTTACCAACAGGTTATCAATATGACTTTAGAGGTGAGTCTCGTCAATTTATTCAAGAAGGTAACGCAATGGCAATGACATTTGCCTTAGCGGTTGTGATTATCTATATTGTACTTGCGATTCAGTTTGAATCTTGGCGTGATCCACTGGTTATTTTGGTTTCTGTGCCGTTAGCAGTAAGTGGTGCATTATTAGTCATGAATATTCCATCTGCGATGAAAGGTTTATTTATGGGTATTGCAGCAGGAACAGGTTCAAAAGATATGATGGCATTTGCCAATAGTATTTGGACTGCCGGCTATACTTTAAATATCTACTCACAAGTAGGTTTGATAACGTTGGTTGGCTTAATTACCAAACATGGTATTTTAATGTGTGAAGTGGCAAAAGAAGAGCAGTTACTCCATGGTAAATCACGCCATGAAGCTATTTTCCACGCGGCGACTATTCGTTTACGCCCAATTATGATGACAACCGCTGCTATGATTGCCGGCTTGATTCCATTACTCTTTGCCGTTGGGGCAGGTGCAATTGCCCGCTTTAGTATGGGAATGGTCATTGTTGCAGGACTTGCAATTGGTACACTCTTTACCTTATTCGTGTTACCTGTTATTTACACTTTCTTAGGACAAGAGCATAAACCATTACGTGAGTTTGATGAGGAAAAATATCTCCCGACAATAAAACAAGCATAACTATAGATGAAAAGGGCGTAGTAATACGCCTTTTTTATTAATGAACAAGCGGTTAAAAATGTCCAATTTTTTGCAAAATAAATATAATATTTAACCGCTTGTTCGTGTTTTTCTTATGCACGTAAACGTTTGCCTATTTACAATATCCGTATTCATCTGTATAATCCGCTCGCAATTTTCCAATACAGTTTTTTCATTTTAATCACTTTTTAAGGAATAATTGCAATGTTACGTATCAAACAAGAAGCACTCACTTTTGATGATGTTCTTCTCGTCCCGGCACATTCAACGGTGCTTCCAAATACCGCAGATCTTTCAACTCAACTGACTAAAACAATCCGCTTAAATATTCCGATGCTTTCAGCTGCTATGGATACCGTTACTGAAACTAAGCTAGCGATTTCCCTTGCTCAAGAAGGCGGTATCGGCTTTATCCACAAAAATATGTCAGTTGAGCGCCAAGCTGATCGTGTGCGTAAAGTGAAAAAATTTGAAAGCGGCATTGTGTCTGAACCTGTAACCGTTTCTCCAAATATTACCCTTGCAGAATTAGCCAAGCTCGTGAAGCAAAATGGCTTTGCAGGTTATCCTGTGGTAGATGAAAACCAAAATTTAGTGGGTATTATCACCGGTCGCGACACTCGCTTTGTGAGCGATTTAAGCAAAACCGTGCGTGAATTTATGACCCCAAAAGAGCGTTTGGTGACGGTGAAAGAAGGGGCAAGCCGTGATGAAATCTTCCACTTAATGCACGAACACCGTGTAGAAAAAGTATTAGTGGTGAATGATGAATTTAAATTAAAAGGGATGATCACCTTAAAAGATTACCAAAAAGCAGAAAGCAAGCCGAACGCCTGCAAAGATGAACTTGGTCGCTTGCGTGTTGGAGCGGCGGTAGGAGCCGGACCGGGTAATGAAGAGCGTATTGATGCGTTAGTAAAAGCAGGCGTGGATGTACTATTAATCGATTCATCACATGGTCACTCAGAAGGTGTTTTACAACGTGTACGTGAAACTCGTGCAAAATATCCAAACTTACCGATTGTGGCAGGCAACGTAGCCACTGCCGAAGGGGCTATTGCGTTAGCAGATGCCGGTGCAAGTGCAGTAAAAGTGGGGATCGGCCCGGGCTCAATTTGTACCACCCGTATCGTAACAGGTGTCGGTGTACCACAAATTACCGCGATTGCTGATGCAGCAGCGGCGTTAAAAGATCGTGGTATTCCGGTAATCGCTGATGGTGGTATTCGCTACTCAGGCGATATTTCTAAAGCGATTGCGGCAGGTGCAAGTTGTGTAATGGTCGGTTCAATGTTCGCCGGCACGGAAGAAGCACCGGGTGAAATTGAGCTTTACCAAGGCAGAGCATTTAAATCTTACCGTGGAATGGGTTCACTTGGTGCGATGAGCAAAGGATCTTCAGACCGCTATTTCCAATCTGACAACGCCGCCGATAAATTAGTACCGGAAGGCATAGAGGGCCGTATTCCATACAAAGGCTTATTAAAAGAAATTATCCATCAACAAATGGGCGGATTACGTTCTTGTATGGGCTTAACCGGCTGTGCGACCATTGAAGAATTACGTACTAAAGCCCAGTTTGTACGTATCAGCGGTGCAGGTATTAAGGAATCGCATGTTCATGATGTCACTATTACTAAAGAAGCACCAAATTATCGTATGGGGTAATAATGTAAAAGGGCGAAAAATTTTTCGCCCCTACAAACTTTTAAATTGCAAATTTTTGCTAAAATTTAACCGCTTGCAATAGCCAATGAGGATAATATATGCTCCAAGCCATTATTTTTGATATGGACGGTGTGATTGTTGATACCGAATACCTTGAGTTTTCTCTACAAAAGCAGTTTATTGAAGAGATCAAAGAACATGATCGCCCGATTACTTTGGAACAGCAATCAGAGGTGGTCGGAAAATGTTTAAAAGAAATTCCGGTGATTGTCCAAAAATTAAGTGAGTCTAGCTTGCCGATTGAAGAAATCCGTAGTCGTTACTATACGTTTTTCCAAAATTTATTTAGCACGGTGGATTTCCGCTCGATTTTCCGTGCCGATATTCAAAAGATTATCCACTTTGCTAAGCAAAATAATCTCAAATTGGCAGTGGCTTCCTCCTCTACACTCTCACATATTGAAAATATATTAAAAGTTTGTGGTATTAAAGACGAATTTGATTTAATTGTGAGTGGTGAACAATTTGAACACAGCAAACCCGATCCAACTATTTACCGCTATACCTGTGAAAAATTAGGCGTGAAGCCTGAAAATGCCGTTGCAATTGAAGATTCCTACTACGGAATGTTGTCTGCCAAAACCGCAGGCTTAACCGTTATCGGCTACGAAGAAAAACGAATGTTGATCGACCAAAGTTTAGCGGATTATATGGGGAAGGATATGAATGAGATTTTGGGAATTTTGCAAAAGATCTGGGAAAATCGATCGCTTGTGTGAATGGTAAAACATATTAACTATTTGTGTACAATAACATAGATAAAAAAATAGGAGTTTGAATGAAATTCAGAGATGCTAAGCACTTAGGGACTGGTGATATAATTATTCAAGAGAATAATATAAATGTAGGGAAACCATTAGTTCAATGTTCCAATGAAGAGCTAGTTGATGAGAGAAAATTCAGAAATCAAAGGTTGCTAATTGAAAGGGATAGAAGGAAAACAGAAAAAAAACCATTTGTAATCATATCTATTGCTGTTTTGATTTTAGGGTTTATTTATGGTTGCTATAAAGTAGGAAATTTATCTGATATTTTGACATGGCTGTATGCAATTCCTGGTGCAATTTTTAGTATTGTTTCATTTCAAAACTATTCAACTCCTAATCAATTTGAGCAAAAACATCAACAGGCACTAAGAGAAATTGCAGATATACTCAGAGAGCGCGGTAAAGAATAATTTATAAATTAACAGAGAAAGAAAATGACTAACATCCACAACCACAAAATCCTTATCCTAGACTTCGGTTCACAATATACCCAGTTAATCGCCCGTCGTGTGCGTGAAATTGGGGTTTACTGTGAGCTTTGGGCTTGGGACGTTACGGAAGAGCAAATCCGTGAATTTAATCCGACGGGGATTATTCTCTCGGGTGGTCCTGAAAGCACTACCGAAGCAAATAGTCCGCGTGCACCAGAGTATGTATTTAACGCAGACGTGCCTGTATTGGGTATTTGCTACGGTATGCAGACGATGGCGATGCAGTTAGGTGGTTTAACTGAAACCTCTGATCACCGTGAGTTTGGTTATGCGTCAGTAGAATTAAAATCAGTAGACAATCTATTTGCAAAATTAAACGATGATTTGACCGCTTGCGAGCCAAAACTTGATGTTTGGATGAGCCATGGCGATAAAGTAACCCGTTTACCAGCAGGTTTCCAAGTAACAGGTGTGACACCAACTTGCCCGATTGCGGCAATGTCAGATGAAATCCGTCGTTTTTATGGCGTACAGTTCCATCCGGAAGTGACTCACACGAAAAGTGGTTTAGAGCTTTTGACTAATTTTGTTGTTGGCATTTGTGGCTGTGAACGGAACTGGACACCGGAAAATATTATCGAAGATGCCGTTGCTCGCATTAAAGCACAAGTGGGCGATGATGAAGTGATTTTAGGCTTATCCGGCGGGGTGGATTCCTCTGTAACCGCATTATTGCTACACCGTGCGATCGGCAAAAACTTACACTGTGTGTTCGTGGATAACGGTTTATTACGTTTGAACGAAGGTGATCAAGTAATGGAAATGTTTGGCGATAAATTCGGCTTAAATATTATCCGCGTGAATGCTGAAGATAGATTTTTAGATGCGTTAAAAGGCATTGATGAGCCGGAAGCGAAACGCAAAACCATCGGTAAAGTATTCGTAGATGTTTTCGATGATGAATCGAAAAAATTAACTTCAGTAAAATGGTTAGCTCAAGGCACAATTTACCCAGATGTGATTGAATCTGCGGCAAGCAAAACAGGCAAAGCACACGTGATTAAATCTCACCACAACGTGGGTGGGTTGCCTGATTATATGAAATTAGGTTTAGTTGAGCCGCTGCGTGAATTGTTTAAAGATGAAGTGCGTAAAATAGGCTTAGCTTTAGGTTTGCCGGCAGAAATGCTTAACCGCCACCCATTCCCAGGACCGGGTTTAGGCGTGCGAGTACTTGGTGAAATCAAAAAAGAGTACTGCGATTTACTGCGTAAAGCCGATGCGATTTTCATTGAAGAGTTATACAACTCTGGCTGGTATTACAAAGTGAGCCAAGCCTTCACCGTATTCCTACCGGTAAAATCGGTCGGGGTAATGGGTGATGGACGGAAATACGATTGGGTTGTGAGCTTGCGTGCTGTTGAAACTATCGACTTTATGACTGCACATTGGGCACACTTACCTTATGATTTATTAGGTAAAATTTCTAACCGTATCATCAACGAAGTGAATGGAATTTCCCGCGTAGTGTATGACGTAAGTGGAAAGCCTCCCGCAACGATAGAGTGGGAGTAGCTCTTTTTAAGGGAGAACAAATTGTTCCCCCTCACTTTTTTATTCACACAAAAATAAAGCCCCTGTTTTCACAGAGGCTTTTGCAAAAAATTGAGAAAATACGACCGCTTGTATTATTTCTTTTTGGTCGGGCGTTGCCAGCCTTGGATATGGCGTTGTGGTACGCGGCTGATAACCAGCTCGTTTTCGCCCACATCTTTGGTGACGGTTGCACCCGCACCAATGGTAGAGCCACTAGCAATAGTAACAGGGGCAACTAATTGGCTGTCTGAGCCGACAAACACATTATCACCGATAATGGTTTTAAATTTGTTGGCACCATCGTAGTTACAGGTGATTACGCCTGCGCCGATATTACAATCTTTGCCGATTTCCGCATCGCCTACATAGGTTAAGTGATTGACTTTAGATCCTTTGCCGATAGTGGCTTTTTTGATCTCAACAAAGTTGCCGATATGGGTTTCTTCCGCTAATTCTGCACCCGGGCGTAAGCGAGAGAATGGACCGATAGCTGACTTGGCACCAACTACAGAGTCTTCAATGACAGAGTAAGGTTTGATTTCAACATTATCGCCAATTTCGCAATTTTTCAGTACGCAGCCGGCACCAATTTTTACATTATTACCAAGTTTGATTTCGCCTTCTAAAATCACGTTCACATCAATGGAAACATCTTTGCCGTGGGTCACGGTACCACGAATATCAAAGCGGCTTGGATCGATAATAGTCACGCCGGCTAATAGTAATTTTTCCGCTTCACGTTTTTGGTAGAAACGTTCTAACGCGGCAAGTTGTAGGCGATTATTTGCCCCTTCCACTTCCATAAATTCGGTGGCTTGAACCGCTTGCACTTTGAAACCGTCTTGGTTTGCCATGGCAATGACATCGGTAATGTAATATTCACCTTGCGCATTGTTATTGTTTAGGTTTTGCAGCCATTTTTTGAAACTGGCACCACTTGCCACCATTACGCCGGTGTTAACTTCCTTAATGCTTAATTGGGCTTCATTTGCATCTTTTTGTTCAACAATAGCAACCACAGAGCCATTTTTGCGAATGATTCGTCCGTAGCCGGTTGGATTCTCTAATTCAACGGTTAATAAGGCAATACCATTTTCAGGTTTTGCCGCAATTAGGCGTTCAAGTGTAGCTTTAGTAATCAGTGGGGCATCGCCATAAAGCATCACAATATTTTCATCATCAGCAAAAAATGGCGCAGCTTGTTGCATTGCATGGCCCGTGCCTAATTGTTCAGCTTGGAATACCCAATTTACCGGCTCTTCACCTAAACGCTCTTTTAATAAGTCTGCTCCGTGACCATAAATTAAATGAATTTGTTTAGCATCTAACTGTTTTGCGGTATCAATAACGTGTTTTACCATGGGTTTACCTGCAACGGGGTGCAAGACTTTCGGTAAATCTGAATACATACGGGTGCCTTTACCCGCTGCTAAAATCACAACGCTCAGTTGAGTCATATTTTTTCCTTATTGCTAAAAGTGGATATTTAGTCGAAATATCAAATCCGTTAAATGTATGCTTCTATTTTAGCTTGTTTGCAAAATGATTTCATCGATTGCTTTTATAATTTATTGTTTTAGCTTGTAACAAGTGCTTTAACACGTTGTTTTTGGAGAGAATTTATGAAGAAACTTTTGTTAAAGTAGAGTGTTTATGATATAAAATTACTGAGTGAATTAATTAAGGAGAATTTATGCCAACTATACAAAAAGGACATTTACCTTTACCGATTTGGTCTCTTTTACTGCCAATTGCAGCTTGGGCAGTTTATTTTGTGGGTGTTAAAGAGAGTATTATTTTACAGTTAGCTGGTGGAGCATTACTTATTGGTAGTGTGTTATCAGCAGTTCACCATGCCGAGGTTGTGGCACATAAGGTGGGAGAGCCATTTGGTACAATTATCTTAGCCTTAGCAATTACGATTATTGAAGTTGCCTTAATTGTTTCATTAATGGTTGCCGGTGGCGATAATGCTGCCTATTTGGCAAGAGATACAGTATTTGCCGCTATTATGTTGATTTTAAACGGGATTTTAGGCGGTTGTTT
The DNA here is from genome assembly GCF_011455695.1 of Mannheimia granulomatis. Classification (NCBI taxonomy): domain Bacteria; kingdom Pseudomonadati; phylum Pseudomonadota; class Gammaproteobacteria; order Pasteurellales; family Pasteurellaceae; genus Mannheimia; species Mannheimia granulomatis. Next base: position 833,500 of record NZ_CP015030.1, read on the forward strand.
ATTAATTGGGGGCTTAAAGCATCACGAACAGTTTTTCAGCCAAAAATCGGCAAGTACAGCGTTGGTGACATTAGTTGTGATTTTAGTAATTACATTGGTGTTACCAAACTTTACAACCAGTACGGAAGGGGCAACTTATAACTCTTCACAACTGATCTTTGTGGCGATAGCCTCACTTGTTCTTTATATTTCGTTTATTTTGATTCAAACTGTTCGCCACCGTGATTATTTCTTGGCAGATGATGATAACCCGTCACACCATGCAGAGCCGCCTTCAAACAAAGTAGCGGCTATTAGCTTACTGTTTTTGGTGATTTGTTTAGGTATTGTCGTTTTGTTGGCAAAAGCCCTTTCACCGGCGATTGAAAAAATGGTAGTCGGTGCAGGTGCGCCGCTTGCATTGGTAGGGGTAATCATTGCGGCTGTCGTGTTATTACCGGAGGGAGTTGCCGCTTTAACGGCAGCACACCGGAACCGTTTACAAACCAGTGTGAATTTAGCATTAGGTTCGGCATTAGCAAGTATCGGTTTAACGATCCCGGCGGTTGTAATTGTTTGCTTAATTTATGACATTAATATGGTGTTAGGCTTAGATTGGAAATCGATGGTATTACTAACACTTTCGTCTTTTGTCGCAATGCTATCGCTTAACCACGGTAAAACCAATATGCTTTATGGTATTGTACTATTAGTAGTTTTGGCGACTTATGTCTTTACTGTGATTGTTCCCTAAGCAAGGTGATTTGCAATATTTTTTAGAAAACAAACCGCTTGGGGAATTAAATTAAATAATAAAGGGCTATCAGCAAAATTAAATTTAGTTAATCTTGCATTAGCCCTTGAATTTGTCAATTTAAACCCTATTATAAACCCTTGATTTAAGAGAACATAATAGAGAGAAAAATGGGTAGAAAACGGAGTGCAAGTTCGTCACGTTGGCTTGCAGAACATTTTAAAGATCAATTTGTACAAAAAGCACATAAGCAGAAATTGCGTTCTCGTGCTTATTTTAAATTAGATGAAATTCAGCAGACAGATCGCTTGTTTAAGCCAGGAATGACGGTGGTTGATCTCGGGGCTGCCCCCGGTGGGTGGTCGCAATATGTTGTGACCCAAATTGGTAGCAAGGGCAGAGTCATCGCTTGTGATATTTTAGATATGAACCCAATTGTTGGGGTGGATTTCTTACAAGGTGATTTCCGAGAAGAGTCTGTTTTGAATGCGTTATTGGAACGTGTTGGGGATGAGATGGTTGATGTGGTGATGTCAGATATGGCGCCCAATTTTAGTGGTATGCCATCTGTTGATATTCCCCGTGCTATGTATTTGGTAGAATTGGCATTAGATATGTGTCGTCAAGTCTTAGCACCAAAAGGTAGTTTTGTTGTCAAAGTTTTCCAAGGCGAAGGATTTGATGAATATTTAAGAGAAATCCGTGCTATGTTTAGTGTGGTTAAAGTCAGAAAGCCGGAAGCTTCTCGAGATCGCTCAAGAGAAGTGTATATTGTTGCAACAGGCTATAAAGGCTAAAAGCAGACAAGCGATCTTTTTTTGTTAAAATTTTGCAAAAAAATCAAGAAATTTGACCGCTTTTATAGTAATCTTGAACAGTTTTTATTAAATAAATAGGGGATTAACCTTGAACGATATGGTTAAAAATATTTTGCTTTGGGTCGTGGTTGCTATTGTAATGATGACTGCTTATGAAGGCTTTAATTCTAATTTTAGCGGCAGCTCAAATACAGTGCCATATTCCACGTTTCTAAGTGATATAAAAGAAAATCGCTTAAAAGGCGTTGATTTTAAGCGGAACGAAGATGTAATTATCGTAACTAAAAATGACGGTGCCAGCTATCAAACGGTGATGCCAATGTATGATGAATACTTAATGGCAGATCTAGCAAAGACCAATGCGGTAATTACGGGCCAGCCTGCTGAACGTCGTGGCTTACTTTCGCAGATTTTGATTTCTTGGTTCCCAATGTTATTACTCATCGGTTTCTATATTTTTTATATGAAACAGATGCAAGGTGGTGGGCGAGGAGCAATGGGCTTTGGTAAAAGTAAAGCGAAAATGCTGACCGCTGAAGAAGTAAAAACACGTTTTACTGATGTTGCCGGCTGTGATGAAGCCAAGGAAGAAGTAGGTGAAGTGGTTGAGTTTTTACGTGATCCATCAAAATTCCAAAAATTAGGTGGACGCATTCCAAAAGGTATCTTGATGGTAGGTCCTCCGGGAACAGGTAAAACTCTATTGGCAAAAGCGATTGCTGGTGAAGCAAAAGTACCATTCTTTACGATGGCAGGTTCTGATTTCGTTGAAATGTTTGTAGGGGTGGGAGCTTCACGTGTTCGTGATTTATTTGAACAAGCTAAGAAAAATGCACCTTGTATTATTTTCATTGATGAGATCGATGCGGTAGGTCGCAAACGTGGTGGTGCGGGCTTTAGTGGTGGTCATGATGAGCGTGAGCAAACCTTAAACCAAATGTTGGTTGAAATGGATGGTTTTGAAGGCTCAGAAGGTGTAATTATTATTGCTGCGACTAACCGTGCTGATGTGCTTGATGATGCACTAACCCGTCCGGGGCGGTTTGACCGTCAAGTGACGGTCGATTTACCAAATGTTAAAGGCCGTGAGCAAATTTTGAAAGTTCACTTGAAAAAAGTACCGCTTGCAGATGGGGTTGATCCGATGCAAATCGCACGTGGTACACCAGGCTACTCCGGTGCACAATTAGCAAACCTTGTTAATGAAGCAGCATTATTTGCAGCACGTAAAAATAAGCGTGTTGTAACGATGGAAGATTTCGAAGAAGCCCGCGATAAGATTAATATGGGGCCTGAACGTCGTTCAAATACGATGACAGAAAAAGAGATCATCAATACTGCTTACCATGAAGCCGGACATGTGATTGTAGGTTATTTAATGCCTGAACATGACCCATTAAATAAAGTTACAATTGTACCGCGTGGACAAGCTTTAGGCTTTGCTCAATTTTTGCCGGAAGGTGATCGTGTAAGCGAAACTTTCACGAAATTAGAAAGTCAGCTTTCAACGCTGTTTGCCGGGAGAATTGCAGAGGGGTTAATTTTTGGTGAAGATAAAATTACTACAGGAGCTTCATCAGATATTCATAGAGCAACTCAAATTGCTCGTGCAATGGTCACGCAATGGGGGTTCTCAAAAGAACTAGGGCCTATTTTCTATCAAAATGAAGATGGTATGGGAGCGATCAAAGGTGTTTCTGAAGAATCGCAAAAATTAATTGATACAGAAATGCGTAAAATCATCGACCGTAACTATCAAAGAGCGAAACAAACGCTTGAAGATAACATGGATATTTTACATGCAATGAAAGATGCATTGCTAAAATATGAAACGCTTGATAGTAAACAAATCGACGATTTAATGGCTCGCCGCCCGGTGGGAGAACCATCAGGTTGGAGTGACACTCCGACTAAAGATGATAATGCAACACCACCAAGTGGTGAGCAAGCTTCGGATATTACTTCTACTTTAGAAGATAATCCGAATAAAGATAATAATGTTGGTGATTCTTTAGCTGATACTAAAGCTGAACACTAATAATCTATAACTGACAGCCGAGGGTATTTTACTCTCGGCTTTTATTTTGGCTGATGCTACAAGCGGTAAGATTTTCTTTATTTTTTGCAATTAGCGTTTGTAAGCTTAAATATAAATTTGTACTTTTTTCTTTCCGACTGTAACGAATCTTTTACTAGCCAAATTCTTCATTCTCGAATACAATCAATCTCTTATTTATATAAGAAGAAACAGAGGTCTTATGCAATTTATCAACATCGCAAATGAAGGTGTAAAGTCTCTAGCACCTTACCAAGCAGGGAAGCCAATTGAAGAGCTCGAGCGTGAATTGGGTATCAGTAATATCATTAAGCTAGCATCAAATGAAAATCCGTTTGGTTTTCCGGAAAGTGCTAAGCAGGCGATTATTCAACAATTAAATGATTTAACTCGTTATCCAGATTCCAACGGCTTTGAGCTCAAATCAACCATCGCTAAAAAATTTGGGCTAAATGCCAATCAAATTACGCTTGGCAATGGCTCAAACGATTTATTAGAGCTTTTTGCTCATACCTTTGCTAGCGATAAAGATGAAATTATTTATTCACAATATGCCTTTATTGTGTATCCGTTGGTGACAAAAGCGATTAATGCAGTGGCTCGTGAAATCCCGGCAAAAAACTGGGGGCACGATTTAGAGGGATTCTTAAACGCTATTAATGAGAAAACCAAGCTGATTTTTATTGCAAATCCCAATAACCCAACCGGTAACTTTTTAAGCCAAACAGAAATTGAGGCATTTTTAGCCAAAGTGCCAAGCCATATTTTGGTGGTGTTAGATGAAGCCTATACGGAATTTACTGCGGCTGAGGAACGGGTAGATTCATTTGGTTTATTGCAAAAATACCCGAATTTAATTGTTTCCCGCTCGCTTTCTAAAGCCTACGGTTTAGCCGGCTTACGTATTGGCTATGCGGTTTCCAACCCTGAAATTGCTGATTTATTAAACCGTGTTCGTCAGCCGTTTAATTGCAACAGTTTAGCCTTAGCTTCAGCGATTGCAGTAATGAATGATGATGAATTTGTCAAAAAAGTAGCAGAAAATAACCGCTTGGAAATGGCACGCTATGAGGCATTTTGCCTTGCGAATGGCTTAGAATATATCCCATCAAAAGGTAATTTCATCACTATTGATTTTAAACGCCCTGCCGCTCCGATTTATGATGCTTTATTACGTGAAGGGGTGATTGTTCGCCCAATTGCAGGCTACGGAATGCCAAATCATTTACGGGTAAGCATTGGATTGCCGGAAGAAAATGACAGATTTTTTACAGCCCTTTTGAAGGTTTTATCGTGATATACAGAGATCAGTAGAGATTTTTGCCTAAACCCTATTCGCAAGCGGTTTATTTTTATTAAAAATTTACAAATTCAAATCAAAAAAACAAATGGAAAAATTAACCTTAAATCCGATTTCCCGCGTTGAGGGAGAAATTAACTTACCCGGCTCAAAAAGTCTTTCTAATCGTGCCTTGTTATTGGCGGCCTTAGCCAAAGGTACAACACGAGTGACAAACTTATTAGACAGTGATGATATTCGCCATATGTTAAATGCGTTAAAAGCATTAGGCGTGAATTATGAATTGTCGGAAGATAAAACAGTTTGTATTGTTGAGGGAATTGGTGGAGCATTTCAAATGCAAAATGGTTTATCGCTGTTTTTAGGTAATGCAGGGACAGCAATGCGTCCGCTGGCTGCAGCCTTATGCTTAAAAGGTGAGGCGAATGCTCAAGTTATCCTAACCGGTGAGCCACGTATGAAAGAGCGCCCAATTAAACATTTAGTCGATGCCTTACGCCAAGTAGGGGCAGATGTACAATATTTAGAAAATGAAGGCTATCCACCACTTGCTATTGCCAATAGTGGCTTAAAAGGTGGAAAAGTACAAATTGATGGTTCGATTTCTAGTCAGTTTTTAACGGCATTATTAATGGCAGCACCGCTTGCTGATGGTGATATGGAAATTGAAATTATCGGTGATCTGGTATCAAAACCCTATATTGATATTACTCTTGCGATGATGAAGGATTTTGGTGTTTTGGTTGAAAATCAAAATTATCAGACTTTTTTGGTCAAAGGTAATCAAAGCTATATTTCTCCACAAACTTATTTAGTGGAAGGGGATGCTTCCTCGGCGTCTTATTTCTTAGCAGCAGGGGCGATCAAAGGTAAGGTAAAAGTAACAGGTATTGGTAAAAATTCTATTCAAGGTGACCGCTTGTTTGCTGATGTATTAGAAAAAATGGGCGCAAAAATTACTTGGGGAGAGGATTTTATTCAAGCAGAGCAAGCTCAGCTAAAAGGGATTGATATGGATATGAACCATATTCCTGATGCAGCAATGACGATTGCAACTACCGCACTATTTGCTGAAGGCGAAACGATTATTCGCAATATTTATAACTGGAGAGTGAAAGAAACGGATCGTTTGGTCGCTATGGCCACTGAGCTACGCAAAATCGGTGCAACTGTTGAAGAGGGAGAGGATTTTATCCGTATCCAGCCACTTGCGTTAGAGCATTTCCAACACGCAGAAATTGAGACCTATAACGATCACCGTGTAGCGATGTGTTTCTCATTAGTGGCACTATCCGATACAGCTGTCACCATATTAGATCCAAAATGCACGGCAAAAACCTTCCCAACTTATTTTACCGAATTAGAGCGTTTAACTGTAAGATAATAACATATAAAGGAAAAGGATTCAGTTTTAACTGAATCCTTTTATTTATATCTTATGCCCAACCATTATTACTACGTCTGCGGCGAGGAATGAGGAATGGGATGATTAATCCTAATAGTAACCCAGCACCAAGTACTGCTCCGCCATAAATAAACCATTGAATGACGATTTCCCGTTTCTCAGAATCATGCATTGTTTCTAAATCACGGTTTTTGTTTTTTAGAATTTCAAGTTCACGCTTTAATTGTGCATTTTCAGCCACAAGATCACTACTTTTTTGTACGGAATCTTGAGTTCTGCGCTGCATTTCGGCGGTACGTTGCTGCCATTCCGTATCAATTTTGCTTAAACGATTAGTTAAATCTTGGACTTGCTGTTTTAACTGAGGAATCAGATCTTTAGGACTTGCCGTATCACTTAAGTCAGAATTAAGAACCCAACCCTCACGATTACGCCCGTCTCTAATCAAACTATAACGTTCTTTACGCTCTAATACAGTTACCTTTTCACCTGCTTGAATCGCACCTGAAATACGGAATTGATCACCAGCACCTTTACGCATAAATGTACTCAGATTTTCGGTAATATAGGTATCTGCCGCAAAAGAAGGGCTGGATAAGCCGAGTAAAACACAAGAAAGAATAGCTGATGATAATTTCTTCATTACAAATTTCCTTTTTCCTTAATGCTAGGAAAGAATGCAGAAAACTGCATTCTTTCAGTTTTGGATTACTTGAAGATAGTGCTTAAAATATAGTAGACCACAATAGACAACATTGCCCCAACAGGTAGGGTAATAACCCAAGAGATGACAATATTTCGGATTACACCTAAGTTCAATGCTGCAATACCACGTGCAAATCCAACACCTAAGACTGCACCTACTAATGTTTGTGTTGTGGAGATAGGCAGACCGGTACCTGATGCAATCACAACTGTTACTGCACAAGCAAATTGTGCTGCAAAACCACGGCTAGGGGTGAGTTCAGTAATACCTGTTCCTACCGTTGCCATTACATTTTTACCCATAACAGCCAAGCCAACAACCATTCCTAGCGCACCAAGAGGTAAAATCCAAGCCGCTAGAGCCGTTTTTCCTTCAATGACGCCACCACTACGAATAATTGCTTCAACAGCAGCTAATGGACCAATTGCGTTTGCTACATCGTTTGAACCGTGTGCAAATGCCATAGCACAAGCCGTAAGTAACATCAAAATACTGAATATTTTTTCCACACCGGCAAAACCTTTACCTTCTGCACGAGCCTTCATCGCAAAGCTTTTACTGCGGAAATAAAAATAACCAATAATTACTGCTACTAAAGCAAATCCTAAAGAAACAGCTAAAGTTTCAGCAGTATTTAAATGTAACCCAACATGTTTTAAGCCTTTTGATACTGTTACGATAACAAGAATGAAAATAGTGATACCCATATACATAGGCCCATATTTTTTAGCTTGCTTGAATGGATTAGAACGGTTGAAAATCAGTTTTTGTGAATTAATAAAAATTAAATAAGCAACCACACCGGCAAGAATTGGGGTAAGAAACCAGCTACCAACAATTCCACCTAATTCGTCCCATTGAATTGAACTTGAGCCTACGGTAATTAAAGCAAAACCAATGACAGCACCAATAATAGTATGAGTTGCAGAAACAGGCCAGCCCATTTTAGTTGCCACAATTAACCAAATGCCGGCTGCACAAAGGGAAGACATCATGCCAAGCACTAAAACATCTGGTTTATCGGCAAATTGGGCAGGATTAATAATACCACTTTTAATCGTATCTGCTACTTCACCACCAGCAAGATAAGCACCGGCAAATTCAAAAACCATAGCGATTAAAATGGCTTGTTTAATGGTAATTGTGCCGGAACCGACAGAAGTCCCCATTGCGTTGGAGACATCGTTTGCACCGATCCCAAATGCCATCATAAAGCCTAAAACAGCGGTAATAATAACAAGTAATGAACCATACTGATTAATTAGTTCCATTCTTTTCTCCTATGATTTCGCCAGCATCAGTTCAATTCGAGAACCAATACGTTGTGCTTGATCAGCTAATATACTAATACGTTCGATACATTTATATAAGAACATCACATCAATTGGATTTAGTGTTTTTTCTAACTCTAAAAGAGTGTGACGTAAGGTAATTTGGTATTGGTCGGTATCGTCTTCGATTTGATCAAGCTCATGAATCATGGTATTGACAAAATCAAGCTCTCTGCCTCTAAAACCGGTTTCTAGTAATTGATCCATTTCGTCTAATACTTTACGTACTTGGCGACTTGCATCAATGCTACGAGAAAGGAATTTTTTGAAAAGTGGTTGCATTTCTGTCGGAATGAGTAATTTACGACCGATAATGCGTCCGGAAATATCTCTAGAGTAGTTTGCTAATTTATCTAGCTGGGTGACAAGTTCTAATAAATCGCCTCTTTCAACGGGCATAAATAAACCACGAGGAAGTTTTAGACGAATCTCACGTTTTAAAGAATCTGCACGGCGTTCTAAATCAACAATTTTACCGCGCACTTCAGCCGCTTTTTCCCAATCATGTTCAAAAGTAGCTTCAAAAAAAGGTTCTAACAATTCGCTACATTCCGTTACTTTACTTGAATGCTTTTGTAGCGGTTTAAGTGGGGACTGGGCGAATAAACCTAAAATGTTATTCAATGCCATAGAATATCTCCAATATGTTATAAAGTTTACGATGATTTTGTCTTGCAAAATCTTGCGTATTCTACTTTATGTGTAGAAAAAGATCACGACATTAGCGATGTTTTTTAGCTTAAGCGGTCAGATTTCCTAAGAAATTTGCAAAAAACTAGGCCAATTTAACCGCTTGTAACAAGGCTAGATATGATGAATGACTAACGGTTTACTTTGGTATTCTAATACCTCTGCATCAAGATTAAATACTGTTTTTAGATTTTCGGTTGTGATAATCTCTTTAGGCGAGCCAACCATCTTAATTGTACCGTCTTTCATTGCGATAATAGTATCAGCATAGGCAGCTGCGATATTAATATCATGAACCACCATAATAGTAGTTAATGCCAGCTCATCGGTTAATTTACGCAGAAGTTTCATTAATTCACGGGCGTGAAACATATCTAAATTATTGAGTGGTTCATCTAGTAGAACGTGGCCGGTTTGTTGGCAGAATGTCATTGCTATTAAAGCCCGCTGGCGTTGTCCCCCTGATAATTCACTTAGAAAACGATCTGAAAAAGGCACTAAATCAAAACGTTGTAATGCCTCTTCAACAATTCTATTATCTTGTGGGGTAATTCTGCCTTGATGATGTGGGTAACGTCCAAACATCAATAAGTCTTTTACCGTAATGCGACTATGTATCACATTATCTTGTGTAAGAATTGCTAATTGTTGTGCAATAATGCGAGAGGGTGTTTTTGTAATATTAAGCTCATTTAGATAAATTTCACCTACTTGAATTGTTTGCAAGCGTGCAATTAAGGAAAGTAAGGTTGATTTACCTGCGCCATTTGCCCCTATTAAAGCGGTAATGCCTCCACTTGGAATGGTTAAATTGATATTATTTAAAATCTTTGTATTGCCGATTTTATAGTGAAGATTTTTTATCGTTATCATTTTTTTCCTTATTTTACTTTATTTTTCTGCTTTAATATCAAATAGATAAATACAATCCCACCGATAAATTCAATCACTACACTCAAAACGCCCTGCATTTTCAGTACTTGTTCAAAAATAGCTTGTCCTAAGATTAGAGTAATTGCAGAAATTAAAAAGGTTATTGGGATCCGCACGCTATGGTAAACTGTCGGACTAATCGCATTTACAATTGCACAAACTAAAAGCCCTAAAAAAAGAATTGGTCCGACTAATGCTGTTGAAATAGAGACTAATAATGCACAGCAGATAAATAATTGACGGGAAAATTGATTGTATGCCAGCCCAAGTCCAATAGCTTTATCTTGCCCAAGTAATAGGATATCGAGTTTATGGCGTTGCATCCAAACCCACACAGCAGAGAAAATCGCAATAATTAAACCGATCCAAAGTAGGATAGGCGTGGTAAGATTAAATGAAGCAAAAGATGAACCTTGGGCAACAGCAAATTCCGTCGGGTCAATCATACGTTGCAATAAATTTTTTAAGCTTCTAAACAATACACCAAAAATCACACCAACTAAAATCATTTGTGTTAAATCTGATTTATTTCGCGAGAGTGAGTGGAACAACAATATAGAGGCACTTAGCATCAATACTGTTTCAAAGAAAAATTTATTACTTGGATCAAGTTGAGTAAATCCTAAACCGCCGAAAAAAAACACAAGCGAAGTTTGTAATAGCAAATAAAGTGCATCAAATCCCAAAATACTCGGTGTTAAAATTGGATTGTGAGTGAGGGTCTGGAATAAGAGCGTTGAAATGCCAATAGTATATGCAACAGTACATAATAAAATTAATTTTTTACCACGTAATTGTAATATAAAGCTCCAGTTACCTTTAGCATTGTATGTCATATAAAATAAAATACTTGCCAGTAAGATAATAACCAAGATAATAAAACGCGATCTAACCACGGTTTTTCCCCTTAATACGTTTTTCGTTAAATAATAAATAGAGGAAAATAAGTGTTCCAATAATACCAAAAATAGTAGAAATTGGTACTTCATAAGGAGTATTAATTACGCGGCCTACAATATCGCAGATCATCACTAAATTTGCACCTAAAACAACTACCGTAGGAAGATTTTTGCGTAATCTGTCACCTGCAATACGAGAGACAATATTTGGAACAACCAGTCCAATAAAAGGTATTTGACCGACAGTCACTACAACAATTGCGGTAATCATCGCAACGACAATTAAAGCAAGCCAGGCCATTTGTTTATAATTTATTCCTAGACTAGTACTAATATTTTCTCCTAGCCCAGCAATAGTTAGCCTATCTGCCATAATATAAACAATAATTGCTAAGATAGCGGTGAGCCATAGCAGTTCATAACGTCCGGCTAAAATACCAGAGAAGTCGCCTGAGAACCAGATAGAAAGTACTTGGAGGCTATCTGTTTCATAAGCAATAAATGTGGATATTGCCTCAATCACATTTCCAAAGACAATTCCTATCAATGGTAGCATCAACTGTTGATGAGGTGGTAGCTGACGAACAAGTAACATAAAAATGCCCATTCCAACTAAGGCACTAAGGGTTGCAAGAGACATCTTTAAAATTAGTGTAGATGCCGGGAAAAACAGACTCGCAAGCAGAATTCCAATGGCAGCACTTTGGCTGGCACCAATCATACTAGGCTCTATAAACCGGTTTTTCAGCACAATTTGTAGAACCATACCTGCTACAGCTAATGTCGCTCCAACCAATAAAACAGCAAATGTTCTAGGTAATCGGCTAATAAGAAAGAGTTGACTTTGGTCAGAGGAATTAAAAATTTCGCTCCAATGAAAATCAGCCACACCTACGCTGGTACTGATTGGAATGAGAAATAGTAGAATAAAAAGATTTAATCTGAAAAAAGAAATCATAGGGTATAAATAACAAGCGGTTGGATTTTATAAAATTTTTACCATTGTAGCTTAGCAAATACACAAAATACCTTAAACAAGTTATGATGCGAAAATTAATGCTCTTCTGCCGAATTTCTCTGCAAGGCTAGATATAAGGAAATTTTTTATAAAATCTGACCGCTTATAAAGTGAGTTATTTTTTTTCAAATGCAGTTTTAATTGTATTTAAATCTGTTTTGATTTGCTCATAACCGCCCGGAGCTAAATATGACGCGGCACTTAAATAAACAATATTACCGTTTTTCCACGCTTTGGTTTGATGTACCAACTTGTTATCTAGCACTTGTTGTGCAGATTGACCTTCTTGGCCGATAGCAGCAATACGGTCTAATACAAATAGCCAATCTGGATTTAGTTTTTGGATAAATTCAAAGGAAACAGGTTGTCCATGGCCTGCACTTTTAATGTCAGGATCAGCCATCGGAATACCTAAACTATCGTGAATCCAACTTAAACGATAGCCAGAGCCAAAAGCAGAGATTTTCCCTCCATTGACTAAAATAATCAGTCCGTTACCTTTGTCTTTTACGGCTGCTTTCGTTTGTTCGTACAGTGTATTAATTTCAGTTTTTAGCTTCTCAGCTTCTGCTTCTTTATTAAATAATTTTCCGAAAGTTTCAATACGTTGTAATCCACTTTCTATTAATTTGTTGCCGTTATCGGTCATATCAATCGTTTTAGCAAGCTGGCTTACTTCATCAAATTTTTTTGCACTGCGAGTACCCACAATGATTAAATCCGGCTGTAAAACATTTAATGCTTCTAAATTAGGTTCAAATAAAGTACCTACATTCATTGCATTTTTCGCGCTTGGTTTAAGATAAGGAATGACGTTAACATCCGGCATTCCATCAATTTTGACGCCTAAAGCTTGTAAAGTGTCAAGACTTCCTGTGTCAAAGACGGCGATTTTAGCTGGATTTTTAACAAGGGTGACATCACCGCGAGCTGTTGGAATTGTGACATCTTTTGCAAGAGCAGAGGAGGTCAGAACAGCCGCTGTCGCTAATGTAAACAGCATGTGTTTAATCATTGAATAACTCCATATTTTTATTGAAAATAATTCTCAAAGATTTTAGCTAAAATTAATTTTAAGTAAAGTAAAAAGATAGTTAAGCGGGTTAATTCTGTTTAAAAATTGCGAATTTCAATTTACCTAAAATTCCGATAAACTATGCGCACTAATCTAGGATATGGTATAGAACGATATGGCTGAATATAAAGCATCAACTCCGGAAAAAATGAAAGATAAGCAAGTCGAACAAGTCAATATTTCTCCCCATTCTATTGAAGCAGAGCAGGCTGTGCTTGGTGGTATTATGCTTAGTAATGATCATTGGGATAATGTGGCGGAAAGACTGCAATCTCATGATTTTTATAATTATGCTCACCGTATTATTTTTGAGCAAATGTCGGATTTGGTTCGCCAAAACAGACCAATTGATATTATTACTCTTGATCAAGCTCTTAAAGATAAAGGCGTACTGCAGGATGTTGGAGGTTTTGCTTATCTAGCTGAGCTTTCTAAAAACACCCCCAGCGCTGCGAATATTCTAGCTTATGCCGATATTGTAAGGGATCGTTCAGACTTACGTAGTGTGATTAGTGCGGGGAATCAGATTGCGGAAATGGGCTATAAAACCAGAGGTCGAAATTCAAAAGAAGTTTTGGATGAAGCTGAACGTATCGTATTTGAAATTGCTGAAAAACGAAATAATGCTAATGAAGGACCGCAACGAATTGATGACATTTTATTAAAAACCCTTGCTCGTATGGATACCTTATCTAAAAATCGCCACAATGGTGGAGTAACAGGAGTTTCAACTGGATTTACCGATCTTAATAAAAAAACAGCGGGTTTACAGCCATCAGACCTCATCATTGTTGCAGCGCGTCCATCTATGGGAAAAACAACTTTTGCCATGAATTTATGCGAAAATGCTTCGTTAGTGGATATTGAAGATCCAAATGATTTAGATGAAAACGGCAATCCGATAAAAAAACCGGCAAAACCGGTACTGATTTTCAGCCTTGAGATGCCAGCCGATCAGATTATGATGCGAATGTTAGCTTCCTTGTCCCGTGTGGACCAGACTAAGATTCGAACCGGACAAATTTCAGATGATGAAGATACTGCTAAAATTTCCAGCACTATGGCAATTTTACAAAAGCGTAATAATATCTATATTGATGACAGCTCAGGCTTAACGCCTACAGAATTGCGTTCGAGGGCCAGACGAATTTACCGCGAAAATGGTGGTTTAAGCTTAATTATGGTCGATTATTTGCAGCTTATGCGTGCACCGGGTTTTGCGGATAACAGGACATTAGAAATTGCTGAAATTTCTCGTTCTTTAAAAGCATTAGCCAAAGAGTTAGAAGTGCCTGTAGTTGCACTTTCACAGCTAAACCGTAGTTTGGAACAACGAGCAGATAAACGCCCTGTAAACTCTGATTTACGTGAGTCAGGCTCTATTGAACAAGATGCCGATTTGATTATGTTTATTTATCGCGATGAAGTATATAACGATAATTCCGAACTTAAAGGAATTGCCGAAATTATTATCGGTAAACAACGTAACGGTCCGATCGGGCGGGTACGTTTAACTTTCCAAGGACAATATTCAAGATTTGATAATTACAGCGGTGGGGCTTATGACGATGAATACTAAACCGATACTATGTGCCATTTACAGAAGCAAGCAAAAAGAGGGAATGTATCTATATCTTCCTAAACGGGATCAGTTTGATATAGTGCCTGAATCGCTTCGTCAATTATTTGGCAAACCTGAATTTGTAATGATGTTCCACTTAAATGGTGAAAAAACGCTTATTCGGGCTAAAAATGAAGACGTCTTACAAAAATTAGAAGAGCAAGGTTTTTATTTGCAAATGCCACCGCCACCTGAAAATTTGTACAAAGAATTCATTGCAAAACAGAAAGAGGAAGCCTAATGCGTTGCCCATTTTGTTCAACAGAAGAGACAAAAGTTATTGATTCTCGCTTGGCTGCTAACGGTTATCAAATTCGCCGTCGCAGAGAGTGTGTGAGCTGTAAAGAGCGTTTTACTACCTTTGAATCTGCAGAATTGGTAGTGCCTTATGTAATTAAAAATAATGGTAGTCGAGAGCCTTTTGATGCAGAAAAACTGAGAACAGGTTTAAGACGAGCTTTAGACAAACGTCCGGTCAGTGCAGATGATGTTGAAAAAGCAATCAGCCAAATTATCATTCAATTACAAGCACTTGGTGAGCGGGAAGTGCCTAGTCGTTACATTGGTACCTTAGCTATGAATGCGTTAAAGCAGTTGGATAAAGTTGCCTATATTCGCTTTGCTTCTATTTATTTAAGCTTTAGCGATATTGAAGAATTTACTAAGGAAATTGAGAAACTAAGAGAATAACAGTTTATTGATTTACTCTTATTATCAGCATTTTTTAACAGAAGGATAATTATGTTAGCTATTATTTCCCCCGCTAAAACCCTTGATTTTGAAACTAAAATTGAAGGATTTGCATTTTCTCAGCCAAATTTGACCGCTTGTAGCCAAGAGTTAATTGATATTTGTAAAAAACTTTCACCTGCAGAAGTAGCCGGTTTGATGTCAATTAGCGATAAGCTGGCAGCCCTTAATGTGGCACGTTTTGCTGATTGGCAACTTGTACATAATGAGAAAAATGCTAAAGCAGCACTTTTTGCTTTTAAAGGGGATGTGTACACCGGTTTAGAAGCAGAGAGCCTAACTAAAGCACAAGTGGAATATGCACAATCTCATCTAAGAATGCTTTCAGGCTTATATGGTTTACTAAAACCGTTAGATCTCATGCAGCCGTATCGTTTGGAAATGGGGACAAAATTAGCTAATCCGAAAGGAAAAGATCTTTATGCTTTTTGGGGAAATACCATTACCGAGCATTTGCAACAAGCTATTGATGAACAAGGTGATTCTATTTTAGTTAATCTTGCTTCAGATGAGTATTATGGGGCGGTAAAACCTCAAAATTTGAATGCAACAATCGTTAAACCTATTTTTTTAGATGAAAAAAACGGTAAATATAAGGTAATTAGCTTTTATGCTAAGAAAGCCCGCGGTATGATGGTGCGTTTTATGTTAGAGACACAACCTACCAATATTGAACAGCTTAAAGCCTTTAACTATGCTGGTTATTGGTTTGATGAAACCAGTTCGACGGCAACAGAATTAGTCTTTAAGCGGGAAGAACAAAATGAGTAAAATTTTATGTGTCGGGCGTATTAAATACGCCCCTTTAATTTTAGCTGTTTTGTTGGCAGGGTGCGTTGCTCCTCGTTCACATTTTGCTGTACCCGAAAAAGTGAGTTTCCGACAACAGACCTATGTGAAGGTTACCTCAAATCAAATTGATGAGATGCAGCATTTGCTTTATTTGCCGGAAAACAGCAGTAAAAATTCTGAACAATGGGATAAAGGAATTTTATTCTTTCTGGATAAGAATACGGCCCGACAAACCTTAGCACAGCGTATGGCTTTCCGCCAATCAAGCTTTGCTAAACAGTCTGATATGCTGACAAAATTGAGCATTGAGCATAATGAACTGCAAAGTAGTGTGATTTATCCACCCACTGAGCGTTATCAGAATGTGATGCTGGAAGTAACCCGTGGTCGTAATTTAGATTGTGGTTATGCACAAATTCAGTTTTCAGATAAACGAGCACTATCCAAAGCGCAAATTGCAAAAAAATCCCTAAATTTGACCGCTTACACCAAAGAAATTGCCGATTTAGCCCTAGCTTTTAAGCAAATGGCGTGGCAAATTCAGTGTAAAGCCTAAAATGTAAAAATAATATGAGAGAAAATTATAATAAATTAGTCAGAAGAGCTGCCAATTTAGCGATTATTGTGGCAGTTTCGTTGATTATTATAAAAGCCTTTGCTTGGTGGAAAACCGGCTCAATTTCTATTTTAGCCGCGATGACAGATTCTGTTGTGGATCTGTTTGCCTCACTTACTAATATTTTAGTGTTACGCTTTGCTCTACAACCAGCCGACGAGAATCACGCTTTCGGACACGGCAAAGCAGAATCACTTGCTTCGCTTGCACAAAGTGCCTTTATTTCTGGTTCTGCAGTTTTTCTATTGTTGCAAGGTTTTCATAAACTGACAGATCCTGAATTAATAGAGCAGTCTCATATTGGCGTAATAGTGAGTCTTATCTCAATTGTAGTAACTGTGGGCTTGGTGCTTTATCAACGCTATGTAGTGAAAATGACTCAAAGTCCGGCAATTGAGGCGGATTCACTACATTATCAAACAGATTTATTGATGAATGCGGCAATTTTAGTGGCAATGCTGCTAAATGGCGCAGGTTTTATTTATGCTGATGCTATTTTTGCCATCGGAATTGCGCTTTATATTGCCCTAAGTGCGGTAAAAATGTTTTGGTCTTCTGTACAAACTTTATTAGATCAATCTTTGCCTGATGAGGAAATTGAGTTAATTAAAAGCATTGCCTCAAAGCATCCTAATATTTTAGGTATTCACGATATTCTGACTCGCCGTGCAGGAGCGGTGCGTTTTATTCAACTGCATTTGGAATTAGATGATCATCTGACTTTACTGGTTGCTCACGAAATTACTGATAGCTTAGAACAAAAATTATTGAACGCATTTCCGATGTCAAAAGTGATTATCCACCAAGAGCCAACTACAGTAGTTAAGCAAGAACTTGCAGATATGGCGGAGAATATCTGATGTATCAAGCGATTGTCCATTTCAGCTTTAAAAACTTTGAGCAAGACCCGATAACGTTAATTAGTCAAATTTTAAATCAATGGCTATATAACGGGCAGGTTATTGGTAGAGAAATGCCGATTACTTTTCATCAGCATAGCTTTCAAGTTAGAGTTTGCATACCTGAGCAAGAGAGTTTAATGCCAATTTATAACAGTAAGGAAGTTAATGAAGCATTAAAACAGGCAGAAGGTGTAGGCATAGAATTTGAGGGTTTTGAAATTGTCGGACGAGATTATCAAGCAGATGAGACAAGCGATAATCTCAATCCGGCTTTTCAGATTTTATATACTACACATTTAGATACCTGTTCACCGCTATATGATGGCGCAAAATTTGCGCCAATTCCTTTATATCGCTTAGAGGATCAAGTGTTGAGCGAGGCATTATTAAATTGGCAACAAACTTGGCAGGCGTGCGATCAGCTACAAATGAACGGTGGAGTGCTGGAATCTCAAGCACTAAAACAGATTTGTGATGAAAAAAGTGAACTGACTCAGGTAGGCTTAAATCTATGCAAACAAATTGAGGAAAAAACAGCTATTCCTACCTTTTATTATTTGTATCGCTTAGGTTCGGACGAATATGAAGAGCATCATAGAAAATGTCCATCTTGTAAAGGGGATTGGAAATTAGCTCAGCCCTTACATGATATTTTCCATTTTAAGTGTGATAGATGTAAGCTTATCTCAAATTTAAGTTGGGAAATATTATAATTTATAGTTATAACAAAGGAATAAATTATCTTGAAGGTATGCTGTAAGCGTAATAAGCTTATAGCATTTTTTATTGGGGTGTTTTGGAGACTCTATGCTTATTATTAATTTAATCGTTTTTACAGCCATTTTATTATTACTGGCTAAAATTTATAAATCCACTCAAAAACTGGGGCAGACAGTTTTTATTGGCTTAATTCTAGGTCTTGCAAGCGGTGTTTTTTTGCAAACGTTTTACGAAAAATCTGCTATTGAGGCAACATTAGACTGGGTGAATTTAGTTGGTAATGGTTATGTACGTTTGCTACAAATGATTGTAATGCCATTAGTATTTATTTCAATTTTATCTGCGATCACTAGGCTAAAAGCGGTTGGTGCTTTAGGAAAAATCAGCTTTAGCGTTTTATCGGTATTATTAGTAACGACTGCGATTTCTGCAGTAATTGGTATCGCTTTGGTATATCTGTTTGACTTATCTGCTGAAGGGTTAGTAGCAGGTAGTCGTGAACTTGCGGCACAGGAGAAAGTGATAGGACGTGCTGAGCAAGTGAGTAATTTATCTATTCCTACCATGTTAGTCTCCTTTATTCCGAAAAACCCATTCTTAGAGTTAACCGGAGCAAATCCAACATCTATTATCAGCACGGTTATTTTCTCTGCTTTATTAGGTTTGGCTGCCCTCAGTTTGGGTAAAGAAGATAAAGATTTAGGTGAGCGCATTGCACAAGGTGTAGAAACATTAAATAAACTAATTATGCGTTTAGTCCGTTTTGTAATTCGCTTAACACCTTATGGTGTGTTTGCATTGATGATCAAAATGGCGGCAACCTCTCAATGGAGCGACATTGTTAATTTAGGGAGCTTTATTGTTGCATCTTATATTGCTATGGGCCTAATGTTTATTGTTCACGGTATTTTATTATTGACTGCCAAAGTAAATCCTTTTGATTATTATAAAAAGGTATTACCAACTTTAAGTTTTGCTTTTACGTCTCGTTCTAGTGCCGCGACTATTCCTCTGAATATCGAAACACAAACGAACAAGCTGGGTAACAATAGTGTTATTGCTAATTTTTCAGCAACTTTTGGGGCGACCATCGGGCAGAATGGTTGTGCAGGGATCTATCCGGCAATGCTTGCGGTAATGATCGCACCAACGGTAGGGTTTGACCCATTTAGTGTAAACTATATTTTCACGCTAATTCTTGTTGTGGCTATTTCATCTTTTGGAATTGCTGGCGTTGGTGGCGGGGCGACTTTTGCAGCCATTGTGGTACTATCCACATTAAACTTACCGATTGAATTAGTAGGCTTGCTCATTTCTGTAGAACCGATCATTGATATGGGACGTACAGCTTTAAATGTGAATGGAGCAATGGTGGCGGGTACTTTAACCAATAAATGGGTTAAATCTTAATACACCTTATGATAAAAATGGGCGATTGATTCGCCCATTTTGCATTTTAAAATGCCAAAAATTATTCAATCCATTCAATGACTTCTTCGACTGGTTTACGCGATTTTTTCTTAATGTCTTTGTCACGATAGCCGAAGGTAACCATGCAAGAAATACCGTATTCGTTAAGATCAAATAATCCTTCATCGGCTAGAATCTGATTGACTGTATCGTAATGGAAGCCTTCTATTGGACATGAGTCGATGCCGATTAAGGCAGCTCCCGTCATCATATTTCCCAATGCAATATAAGTTTGTTTGCTACTCCAATCAAATAAAGTCCGTTCGCTTTCTAGAATTTTCATATCTTCTAATTGAAAGCTTTTATAGCGAGCAATTGAACCGTCAATCTGCTCTTGGGTTAAACCACGTTTAGTAAGAGAATCTCTTAAATATTGAGAATCGTAACGGACATTCTTTTTCGCTAGAATAATGACTAAATGGCTCATTTCTTCCATCGGGTGTTTAATTCCCCAAGAAACTGGTGCGATTTTTTCACGAATAGCCGAGTTTTGTAAAACTAAAAATTTCCATGGCTCAGATCCAACCGAACTTGGTGAAAGACGACCCAGCTCTAAAATATAATCCATATCTTCTTTACTGATTTTTTTATCTTTGTCGTAATGACGACACGCTGAACGGAAATGAAAGGCTTCTAAAACTTGTTGCTTTGTAATATTAAACATGATTTTTCCTTCGTATAAATAACAAAAAGTGATTGTTATGATACTCCGATTTGAATAATAAAGCGAATTTGGTTGGGTTGTGATGTTTTTTGCAAAAAATAGAGAAATATGACCGCTTGTTCACAATTTCTTTACCTTACAAATCAACAATTTAGCGTATCTGTTGATTTACTTTTTTATGATAACGTATTATTATGCCAGCAATTTTAATCAGTAAAATTTTTAGAGGATAGAATGCACAACTTAGAAAGTTTAGTAGCACAGGCAGTTGAGGCAGTAAATGCAGCAAATGATGTTGCCGCATTAGAAGCAGTAAAAGTAGAATATTTTGGCAAAAAAGGACATTTTACCGCATTAATGCAAGGTTTGCGTGATGTACCGGCAGAAGAGCGTCCGGCAGTTGGTCAGAAAATTAATGATGCGAAACAAATTGCACAAGATGCACTGAATGCCAAAAAAGAAGCATTAGAAACAGCAGAGTTAAATGCTAAATTAGCTAATGAAAGTATTGATGTCTCGCTTCCGGGGCGTAAAACAGAATTAGGTGGCTTGCACCCTGTGTCTATCACCATTGAGCGTGTCGTGAAATTCTTCTCTGAACTAGGCTTTACTGTAGCAAACGGCCCTGAAATTGAAACCGATTACTATAATTTTGATGCGTTAAATATTCCTGCTCATCACCCTGCTCGTGCCGATCATGATACTTTCTGGTTTGATGCAAAACGTCTACTTAGAACCCAAACTTCCGGTGTGCAAATTCGTACGATGGAAAATGTTAAACCACCTATCCGTATTGTTGCTCCGGGCCGTGTATATCGTAACGATTATGACCAAACTCACACCCCGATGTTCCATCAAATCGAACTACTTTATGTGGATAAGAAAGCCAACTTTACCGAATTAAAAGGTTTGATTCACGATTTCTTAAAAGCTTTCTTTGAAGAAGATTTACAAGTGCGTTTCCGTCCATCGTTCTTCCCGTTCACAGAGCCTTCAGCAGAAGTGGATGTAATGCGCCAAAACGGTAAATGGTTAGAAGTGTTAGGCTGTGGTATGGTTCATCCGAATGTATTACGTAATGTAGGAATCGATCCTGATGAATATAGCGGCTTTGCAGTTGGGATGGGCGTTGAGCGTTTAACTATGCTTCGCTACAATGTCACGGATTTACGTTCATTCTTCGAAAATGACTTACGTTTCTTAAAACAATTTAAGTAATGTGGTGTAAGTATATTAGATACAAGCGGTTATATTTAAGAAAAATTTTGCAAATAAAGGATAGAAATAATGAAATTTAATGAATCTTGGTTGCGTGAATGGGTGAGTCCAGCCATTAACACAGAACAATTATGCGACCAAATTACAATGTTAGGCTTAGAAGTTGATGATGTAGAAGCCGTTGCAGGCCAATTTTCCGGTGTAGTGGTGGGCGAAGTGGTTGAGTGCGCTCAGCACCCGGATGCCGATAAATTACGTGTTACCAAAGTGAATGTGGGCGGTGAACGTTTATTAGACATTGTGTGTGGTGCGCCAAATTGTCGTCAAGGTTTAAAAGTTGCTTGTGCAGTAGATGGTGCCATTTTACCTGGCGATTTTAAAATCAAAAAAACAAAGTTACGCGGACAGCCGTCAGAAGGTATGTTATGTTCTTACTCTGAGTTGGGCATTAAAGAAGATCATAGTGGCATTATTGAATTGCCTGCGGATGCACCAATCGGTCAAGATTTCCGTGATTATTTGAATTTAAACGATGTTGCGATTGAAATCAGCTTAACACCAAACAGAGCGGATTGTTTAAGCATTTCTGGTATTGCTCGTGAAGTAGGTGTGATTAATCAAATCGATGTAAACGCGCCTGTGATTAATCCTATAGCGGCTACCATTACTGATAAAGTGTCAGTAGAATTACATGCACCTGAAGCTTGCCCACGTTATTTATCTCGTGTGGTGAAAAATGTAAATGTTAAAGCGGCTTCTCCATTATGGTTACAAGAAAAATTACGCCGTTGTGGTATTCGTTCTATCGATCCTATCGTAGATATTACTAACTTTAGTTTATTAGAACTCGGTCAACCGATGCACGCCTTTGATGCTGCAAAAATTGATGGCAATATTCAAGTGCGTATGGCGAAAGACGGCGAAGAATTAGTTTTATTGGATGGTAGCACGGCTAAATTACAAAGTAACACGCTTGTAATTGCAGATAATAAAGGTGCTTTAGCCATGGCGGGAATTTTTGGTGGCGAGGCTAGCGGTGTGAGTGAAAACACGAAAGATGTAGTTTTAGAAGCCGCATTTTTTGCTCCATTAGCAATTACAGGTCGTGCGCGTCAATACGGTTTACATACCGATGCTTCTCACCGGTTCGAACGTGGGGTTGACCCGGAATTAACACGTAAAGCAATGGAACGTGCAACAGCATTATTATTAGAAATTTGTGGCGGTGAGGCTGGTGAAATTGTTGAAGCAGTCAGTGAAGCAAATTTACCAAAACGTAATACTGTCACGCTGCGCCGTAGTAAATTAGATTCAGTAATTGGTTATCATATTGAAGATAAGACTGTTACCGACATTCTAACTCGCTTAGGTTTAAATGTAACATTTGTTGATAATGCCTGGACTGCTATTGCTCCAAGCTGGCGTTTTGATATTGAAATTGAAGAAGATTTAATCGAGGAAGTGGCTCGCATCTATGGATACAATAGTATTCCAAATAATTCACCGCTTGCGCATTTAACAATGAAAGGCACACCGGAAAAATTATTAGAGGCAAACCGTATCCGTATGGCGTTGGTGGATAGTGATTACCAAGAAGTTATTACTTATAGCTTTGTTGATCCGAAAAAACAGGCATTATTACACCCGAATCAAGAAGCATTAATTTTGCCGAACCCAATTTCAAGCGAAATGTCGGCAATGCGTGTTTCATTATTAACCGGCTTACTCGATACTATCGTTTATAACCAAAGTCGTCAGCAAAATCGAGTGCGTATTTTTGAAGGGGGCTTACGCTTTATTCCGGATAATGATGCCGAATCTGGTGTCCGACAAGAATATGTATTTGGAGCGGCTATTGTAGGCGATAAACGTCCTGTTCATTGGGAAAATAAATCTGAGGCAGCAGATTTCTTTGATTTAAAAGGTGATATTGAGCGCATTTTATCGCTAACATCTGTTCGTCATGACTTAGAATTTGTTGCAAAGCAGTTCTCTGCGCTACATCCGGGGCAATCAGCCGCTATTATGCTAGACGGCAAAGAAATTGGTTTTATCGGTACGGTTCATCCATCAATTGTGCAGAAATTAGGTATTAAAGGTAAGCCGATTGTATGTGAAATCTTAGCAAGTGCTATTTCTGAACGTCCTGTTGCACAAGCGGGCGAAATTTCCCGCTTCCCTGCAAATAATCGTGATATTGCGGTTGTAGTAGATGAATCAACGCCTGCCGGTGAGGTGTTAAATGCTTGCCGTAAGGCAGCAGGTAGCCAATTGGTTGCATTAAATTTATTTGATGTTTACCGTGGCGCCAACTTAGATGCCGATAAGAAGAGTTTAGCTATCAGCTTAACGGTACAAAATACCGAGAAAACATTGGAAGAAGATGAAATTAACGCTGTTGTTCAATCTGTGCTAGATGAATTGGCAAAACGCTTTAATGCTGTACTTCGTGATTAATCAAAAAATAAATGCGGTTGAAGGCTTTTCAACCGCAAGATTGATAGTGAATAAAGGATAAATTATGACACTGACTAAGATTGAGATTGCAGAAAATCTTATTGCGAAATATGGTTTGGAAAAACGTATAGCGAAGCAATTTGTTGAGTCATTTTTTGAAGAAATCCGATCATCGCTTGAGCGTGGAGACAGCGTGAAATTATCAGGTTTCGGTAATTTTTTACTTCGAGAAAAAAAATCCCGTCCGGGACGAAATCCTAAAACCGGAGAAAATGTTGCGGTTTCTGCTCGTCGAGTGGTTGTTTTTAAAGCCGGCCAAAAATTGCGTGAGCGTGTTGAAAATGCAAACACGCAAACTAAGTCAGAGGCTTAATTTATTAGCAATCATTCGAGTGTTATTTCTTTCATATAAAGTGATTGTAACGGAGTATATATGAAATTAACTAAAAAATGGCTTTCCTTGGGAATTTTGCTCACCTCTGTGTCTATTTTATCTGCCTGTTCCAGTTCAGATACGGTAAATAAAACAAGATCGGGAAGTCGGGTTTCTCATTCAAACTATCACTCGGATTTATCTGATCCAATCATGGCGATCAGTCGATTAAGTGAACATCAACATGAATGGAAAGGAACGCGTTATCGCTTGGGTGGCAATAGTAAATCCGGTATAGATTGCTCGGGGTTCATGCAGGTGACGTTCAGAGATTTATTCGGTATTGATTTACCAAGGACAACTACTGCACAAGCAAAAGAAGGCGAACGAATTTCGAAAAGTGAGTTACGAACAGGTGATCTTGTCTTTTTTAATACAGGTCGTGGGCCAAATGGAAAACATGTTGGTGTTTATGTTAAAAATGGGCAATTCCTACATGCTTCAACGAGAGGTGGTGTAATTTATTCGGATATGGAGTCGCCTTATTGGTCAAAAGCATTCTGGCAAGCTCGCCGTTTATGATGTTATAAGGAGAAATAATGCTGAAAAAAATCGGACAAGCGGTTATTTTTGGACTTTTTTGTGCAATTTTAATTTTGTTTGTTGCTCCTTTGGTTCAGCATAAAGGGAGTTTTTTCTCATTTTCAGCGTTAAAACAATCTGGTATCACAAGTTATAGTTCTGCAGTTAAAATTGCTTCACCTGCTGTAGTTAATGTTTATAACCGTAATTTTAGTTCTGAAAACTCGTCCTTTGAGATTAAAAATTTAGGCTCAGGGGTTATTATGAGTAGCAATGGTTATATATTGACTAATAAACATGTGATTCAAGATGCCGATCAAATTGTGGTAGCCTTACAAAATGGATTAATCTCTACAGAAGCTAGGTTAGTGGGGGATGATTCATTAACTGATTTAGCGGTATTAAAGATAGATGCTGAAAATTTACCAACAATTCCTCAAAATGCTGAACGTAAAGTAGAAGTTGGCGATGTTGTCTTAGCGATTGGTAATCCCTTAAATTTAGGGCAAAGTATTACTCAAGGTATTGTGAGTGCGATTGGTCGAAATACTCTAACCGAGAGTGGTAGACAGAATTTTATTCAAACGGATGTTTCTATTAATCAGGGCAATTCAGGCGGTGCTTTGATTAATAGTGCAGGGGAGCTCATTGGTATTAATACATTACGTTTAGGTAAAAATACCAATGAACTTTCTGAAGGGTTAAATTTTGCCATTCCAATTAATTTAGCTAATCAGATTATGCAAAAAATTATTAAAGATGGTCGTGTAATTCGTGGCTATTTTGGCGTAAGTACTGATTTAATTGATGCGGCTAAAATACAGGGTTATGAAAAAGGAGTTATCATTGCCGGAGTAAGTGAGAATGGGCCTGCTGCGAAAGCCGGTATTCAGTCTGGCGATTTAGTACTTAAAATTGGTGATGTTGAAGCGCTGTCTCCATCGCAAATGATGGAGGCTTTAGCAGAAATGAAACCTTATAGTACAGTGAAAGTGATCGTTCAGCGTGGAAATCAATTATTGAATTTTGATGTTACTATTAGTGAGTTACAAGCCCAATAGGTAAAAAATAAAATGGAAAAGATTGTTATTACGGTAGATGGTCCAAGCGGGGCCGGGAAAGGAACATTATGTCACGCACTGGCTGAAAAATTAGGGTTTGATTTTTTAGATTCAGGAGCTTTATATCGTATTACGGCATTAAATGCAGTCAATAAAGGTATTTCCTTAGAGGATGAAGAGGGTCTTGCTGATGTTGGGCGTAATCTTAATATTCAATTTTTGCCCCAAAATGGCGAAATTAGTGTAATTCTTGATGGGGAAAATGTGGGCGACCAAATTCGTACTGCACAAGCGGGTCAAAATGCCTCAAAAGTTGCAGCTTTCCCTAAAGTAAGAGAGGCATTATTAGCGCGTCAGCGGGCATTTAGCACTGAGAGAGGTCTAATTGCTGATGGTAGAGATATGGGAACGGTTGTCTTTCCAGATGCAAAAATCAAACTGTTTTTGGACGCAAGTGCACAAGAACGAGCAAAAAGACGTGTAAAACAGTTGCAAGAAAAGGGATTTAATGCTAACTTTGACGAGATTTTAGCCGAGATTAAAGAGCGTGATTTTCGAGATAGAAATCGTGAAGTTGCTCCCTTAGTTCCGGCTAAAGATGCGTTATTGTTAGATTCAACGCATTTATCTATTGATGATGTGATCAAACAGGCTTTAGATTATATTTCTCAATATATTAAATATTAGTTTTGTCGGCCTTACATAGGATTTGTTTGGCTTTTATTACCAACCCCGTTTAGCAGGATGCTAGATGGATGTTTATTTTTAAGAAGATTTATTATGTCAGAATTATCGTTTGCTCAACTACTTGAAGAATCATTTGCAGCTACACCTCGTTTAGGTGATGTTGTTAAAGGTACTGTTGTTGCTATCCAAAAAGGTTATGTTATTGTTGATACAGGTTTTAAATCTGAATCATCAATTCCTGCTGAAGAATTTACAAATGCTCAAGGCGAACTTGAAGTTCAAGTTGGTGATGAAGTTGATGTTGTTCTTAAAGCAGTAGAAGATGGCTTCGGTGAAACAGTTGTTTCTCGTGGTGATGCAAAACGTAACGAAGCTTGGATTGCTTTAGAGAAAGCATTTGAAGAACAAGCTACAGTTATCGGTTTTGTTAATGGTAAAGTTAAAGGTGGTTTCACTGTTGAATTAAACGGTGTGCGTGCATTCTTACCAGGTTCATTAGTTGATACTCGTCCGGTTCGTGATTCTTTAAACTTAGAAGGTAAAGAGTACGAATTCAAAGTAATCAAATTAGACCAAAAACGTAACAACGTGGTTGTTTCTCGTCGTGCTGTAATCGAAACAGAAAGCAACCAAGATCGTGATGCTGTATTAGCTAACTTAGTTGAAGGTTCTGAAGTTAAAGGTACAGTTAAAAACTTAACTGACTACGGTGCATTCGTAGATTTAGGTGGTGTTGACGGTTTATTACACATCACTGACATGGCTTGGAAACGTGTTAAACACCCAAGCGAAGTAGTTAATGTTGGTGATGAAGTTACTGTTAAAGTATTAAAATTTGACAAAGATAAAACTCGTGTATCATTAGGCTTAAAACAATTAGGTCAAGATCCATGGGCTGTAATCGCACAAAACCACCCAGTAAACAGCAAATTAAGCGGTAAAGTAACTAACTTAACAGATTATGGCTGCTTCGTTGAAATTTTAGACGGCGTTGAAGGTTTAGTTCACGTTTCAGAAATGGATTGGACAAACAAAAACATTCACCCATCTAAAGTGGTTAATGTAGGTGATGTTGTTGAAGTAATGGTACTTGAAGTTGATGAAGAGCGTCGTCGTATTTCATTAGGTTTAAAACAATGTAAAGCAAACCCTTGGGAACAATTCGCTTCAACTCACAACAAAAACGATAAAGTATCAGGTAAAATCAAATCAATCACTGATTTCGGTATCTTCATCGGTTTAGAAGGTGGTATTGATGGTTTAGTTCACTTATCAGACATTTCTTGGAATGTTTCTGGTGAAGAAGCTGTTCGTAACTACAAAAAAGGTGATGAAGTTGAAGCAGTAGTTCTACAAGTTGATGCAGTAAAAGAGCGTATCTCTTTAGGTATCAAACAACTAGAATCTGATCCGTTCACAAACTTTGTTGACAGCACGAAAAAAGGTGCAATCTTAACAGGTAAAGTTGTTGAAGTTGATGCGAAAGGCGTTAAAGTGGAATTAGACGGTGGTGTTGAAGCATTCATCCGTGCAAATGAAGCAACAGCTGAGCGTGTAGAAGACATCACATCAGTAATCTCTGTTGGGGATGAAATCGAAGCAAAATACACAGGCGTTGATCGTAAGTCTCGTGTAGTAAACTTATCTGTTCGTGCGAAAAATGAAGCTGAAGAATCAGCTGCAATTGCTCAAGTGAACAAAGAAGAAGTTGCGGTACCTAATGCGTTTGCTGAAGCTTTCAAAGCAGCTAAAGGCGAATAATTAGTCGCAATTAACTAAAAAATGGGTATGTGTTAGCATACCCATTAAACTTAGAAGCAATTTTGAATATTTATTGGGTCAGTAGTTATTCAAAATTGAATTTGAGTTTTAATGAGGAAAATATGACTAAATCTGAATTAATTGAGAGTTTAGTATCTAAAAATCCTACTTTGCAGAATAAAATGGTAGAAGATTGTGTAAAAGAAATTTTAGAGCATCTTTCGCTGACTTTAGAAGAGGGTGGGAGAGTCGAGGTTAGAGGATTCGGTAGCTTCTCATTACACTATCGCCAGCCGCGTTTAGGGCGTAATCCCAAAACAGGGGATAGTGTGCCATTATCTGCAAAATATGTTCCCCACTTTAAAGCAGGTAAAGATCTAAAAGAGAGAGTAGACTTAATTTAAGTCTCATCTAAACCGTTCAAATTATAGTAGGGAGATTATATGGTTAAGTATATTCTAGGTGTTTTAATTGTGATTGCAGTTATTATTGTAGCAATTACAATTGGTGCTAATAATGATCAACTTATCACCTTTAATTATATTGTGGCACAAAGTGAATTGCGTTTATCTACATTAGTGGCTGTCTTATTTGGACTAGGATTGATTTTAGGCTGGTTAGTTACAGGCATTTTCTACTTAAAAGTTAAGTTGCAAAATATCGCACTTACTCGCCGTGTAAAACGTCAAGCACAGCAAATTGCTGAAATTACTACTCCTAAGGTTGAATAACCAATGCTTGAATTATTGTTCCTTTTATTGCCTATTGCCGCGCTATATGGTTGGTATATGGGGCAGCGTAGTGCAAAAAAGGATCAAGAAAACCTCAATAATAAGTTTTCTCGTGAATATGTTACGGGGTTAAACTTTCTTCTTTCTAATCAACAGGAAAAGGCAGTTGATCTTTTCCTCTCTATGTTACAAAAACATGAGTCTGAAAATCAAATTTTAACTGAATCCCAATTTGAAGCCGAATTAACATTAGGTAATCTTTTTCGTTCAAGGGGAGAAGTTGATAGAGCATTACGTATTCATCAAGCTTTAGTAAATAGTCCGGATTATTCATTTGAACAAAAATTACTTGCCAAACAGCAACTGGCAAAAGATTTTATGATGGCAGGTTTTTATGATCGGGCTGAAAATTACTATATTGCTTTAGTTGATGAACCTGAATTTGCTCCTCACTCATTATCGCAGCTGGCTGTTATTTACCAAAAAACACGAGAATGGAAAAAAGCGATCAATGTTTCTGAGAAGCTACTAAAAATTATACCTGAAACAGACAAAATACCACTTTCTCACTACTACTGTGAATATGCTCAAGCGATTAAATTAGAAGATAAAAATGCATTTATTGAATCACTAAATAAATCGTTAGAATATTACCCACAATCGACTCGTGCCTCAATGATGCTAGGCGATTTCTATTTGGAACAAAAAGACTACTACCAAGCTTTGGAGTATTTTGAAAAAATATTGCAACAAGACCCTGATTATATCAGCGAAGTACTTGGTAGAGTGCGTCAGGCTTATTTGGCACTGAACGATCCAAATAGTTATGAATTGTTTCTGATTAAAGCAAACCAAGTTAAACATAATAGCAGCGTAGATCTTGCACTAACTGAATTTATTGAAGAAAAAGATGGGGTACATGCAGCACACGCTAAGTTATATCAGCAATTAAGTGCTTATCCAAATTTAATTACCTTCCACCGGTTTATTCGCTATCAGGCAGATTGTGCAGAAGCTGGAAATGGTAAAGAGAGTTTATTATTATTGCACAACATGGTAGGTAACCAAATTAAACGGAGTTTTCAGTACCGTTGTTTAAATTGTGGCTATCAAGGGTATCGTTTAATGTGGTATTGCCCCTCTTGCCGTCAATGGGAAAAAATTAAGCCGATACAAAGTATCGAGGGAATTATTTAATTTATTAAGTTAAGGAGTTCAGAATGAACAATAAAGTCATTGTAGCTTTAGATTATGAAACAGAACGCGAAGCTCTTGAATTTGTTGATTTAGTTGATCCATCACTATGCCGTTTAAAAGTCGGCAAAGAGATGTTTACTACACTAGGCATAAATTTTGTGAAACAATTGCATGAACGTAAATTTGATGTATTCCTTGATTTAAAATACCACGATATTCCAAATACTGTTGCCAGAGCAGTACGCTCAGCGGCGGATTTAGGCGTGTGGATGGTAGATTTACATGCTTCCGGTGGCTTAACCATGATGGAAGAGGCAAAAAAAATCCTAGAGCCTTATGGTAAGGATGCGCCATTATTGATTGCGGTAACTGTATTAACCAGCATGGAAGACCTGGATTTATTACAAATTGGTATTAATGCTTCACCAATGGAGCAGGTGATTCGTTTAGCGCATTTAGCTCAACGTGCAGGCTTAGATGGCGTTGTCTGTTCACCACAAGAAGTGGATATGTTACGAACCCATTGTGGTAAAGATTTCAAACTCATTACTCCGGGTATTCGACCTGAAGGTGCAGATTTTGGTGATCAACGTCGAGTAATGACGCCTAAACAAGCGGTTGAAACCGGTGCTGATTATTTGGTGATTGGCCGTCCTATTACTCAAGCACAAGACCCGTTATCTGTTCTAAAATCAATTAACCAATCTATTAACAGCTAAATTAAATTGAATTTTTAATTAAGGCGGAAATTTTCGCCTTTTTGTCTATTACAAGCGGTAATATTTTAAGGAAAATTTGCAAATGACATTAGTCTATTCCACAGAAACAGGCAGAATTAAGCCTGAAACAGTAAAAGAAGAACGCCCTAAAGGAGATGGCATTGTGCGTATTCAACGCCAAACCAGTGGCCGAAAAGGGAAAGGTGTTTGTGTAATTACCGGTCTTGATTTAGATGATAAAGGTCTAAACTCCCTAGCCTCGGAACTTAAGCGAAAATTAGGCTGTGGCGGTTCATTTAAAGACGGAATAATTGAAATTCAAGGTGATAACCGTGATTTAATTAAACAAATTTTAGAGCAGAAAGGTTTTACAGTAAAACTGTCCGGCGGTTAAAAAAGAGAAAAAACAAGGGGAATCTATAGATTCCCCTTTGGCTTATTTAAAGATGATATCATTTTTCGGATCGAATTTATTTGCTTCAATGACTTTATTTTCTTCGAAGAATTTTTTCAGCATTTCAGCATCAATAAAGCCGGTATTCACATAAGTTGGATGTTTTTTCAATAAAGGATAACCATCACCGCCGGCTGCAACATAGTCTGGAAGAGAAACTTTATAGGTCTTATTCGCGTCAAAAGGTTTTCCACCAATTTTGACTTCGGAGATAGTTTTTGCAGCACGATCTACTGTCATAGAAACTCCAGCGAATTGAGGATAAGCGCCCGTATCTACTTCTTTTAAAGCAATTGTTGTTAACGTATCCAATAACTCTTGGCCTTTTAAATCTACTGTTGCAATCATATTGCCGAAAGGCTGTACTGTTAAAATATTTTTATAAGTCACGACACCTTCTTCAATTGAGGTGCGGATACCACCGGAATTCATAATGCCGATATCAGCTTTCACTCGTTCCATTTGTGATTGTGCAATAAGGCGACCTAGATTTGTTTGGTGGAAGCGAATATGCTCACGTTTTCCGTCTAACAACCCCTTCACATGACCAACTTCAATATTAAGTTTTTGATCACCTTCATCTTGATATTTTTTTAACAACGCATAAGTAGCTTCATCAGCTTTAATTTCCGCTTGGTAAAGCTGATACTCTTTTGTGCCATCCTCTTTTTTAATTGTTTTTTTCAAATTCACCGGAATCAGCTCATATTTAACTAACTTGGTTTCTCCGTTTTTGAATTCAAAATCTGCACGGCCAACAAATTTTCCCCATTCGCCGGCTTGCACAATCCAAGTGCCGTTTTGGAAGTCTGGTTTACATTCTTCCCCTGGTGTATATTTTGCTTTGAATTGTCCTTTTTCATCGATACAAACGGTATCGTGAGTATGCCCACCAATGATTAAATCGAAAGCACCTTTGTCTAAAGTACGCGCCATCGTGACATCACCCGGCGCGTTAGTGCCATGTTTGCCATCAAAGTAATAGCCCATATGGGTTAATGCAATACGGACATCAGGTTTTTCTGTCTTATTAATTTCGGCTAATGTGGTTCTAGCAGTATCAATCGGATTTTTGAAAAATGCATTTTCTGTTACATCAGGATTACCTAATTTTGCAGTATCCTCTGTTGTTAATCCAACAACTGCAATTTTTAGTCCACCTCGTTCTAGAATAACGTAAGGTTTTACGATGGGTTTATCTGTTTTTTTATTAATAACATTAGCTGAAATAAAAGGGAAGTTTGCCCATTTTTCTTGCATAGAAAGGATTTGAAGTGGAAAATCGAACTCATGGTTCCCTAGAACCATAGCATCGTAACCGATTGCATTCATCCCCTCAATATCCGGGCGGGCATTTTGCATATCGGATTCCGGTACTCCGGTATTTGCATCGCCTGCATTGAGAAGAACTATAGAACCTCCCTTTTCTTCTACTTCCTTACGAATATTGTCAATTAACGTTTTCTGTGCAGCCATCCCATATTCACCTTTGTCACTTTGCCAGAAGTGTCCATGTATATCGTTAGTGTGTAAAACAGTAAAACGATAGGTTTTATCTGTTTCATACGCCATAGCTGACGTTGCCCCTAAGAGTGCGACAGAAAGTAATGTTTTTTTCAAGTTCATAGAATACCTCATAAGCGTTTAGATGTAGAAAAAGGTATTAGCAGAATAAAACTAATATCCAAGTAACAGCTAATAAAACCATCGACATAAATACTGCAGCAGAGCCAAGATCTTTTGCTCTGCCTGACAACTCATGGAATTCAGCCCCGATTCTGTCTACCACAGATTCAACGGCGCTATTTAATAATTCGGTAATCAATACCAAAAGTACCGTGCCGGCTAACAATACTTTTTCAATATTAGTATCGCCCAAAAAGAAGGCGAGAGGGAATAAAATTATCGCACACCATACTTCTTGACGAAATGCGGCTTCATGAATATAAGCGGCTTTTAACCCTTTCATAGAATAATGCGTTGCATTGATAACGCGTTGAAAATCTGCTTTGTTGGCTGGTTTCATAGTAAAAAGATAAGTAGTGAAAAATGATTACTATTGTACTGAAAGAATGAGGTTGTTCAAAGAAACTTATTAAGAATAAATTGAAATTTATAAAAAATGGAAAATTTTTGTGGTTTTTGCAAAAAATTTTAAAAAAATGACCGCTTGTCTATTCCATAATACTATTTTTTCCGCTAATCTGGCTAACTCATTTTTAGGTGGGTAAAGTAATTTACCCTTATTTTTTTATGTCTTACAGAAGTGAAATTTATGAGTAATTCATTATCATCAAAAATTCTTGGCGGTAATTTGGTTTTACGTATCGCTATTGGCTTAGTGTTAGGTATCGTATTGGCCTTAATCAATAAGGAATGGGCTACCAGCGTAGGTGTTTTAGGACAATTCTTTGTTAAATCATTACGTGCTATTGCACCAATTCTTGTTTTCGTTTTAGTTTTATCTGCAATTGCAAACAAAGAAGTCGGTACTGACAGTAAATTAAAACCAATTTTAGTACTATATGTCTTAGGTACATTTTTCGCTGCATTAACAGCAGTTGTATTAAGTTATCTATTCCCAACGACTCTAGAATTAGCTGCAAGCCCGGATGGTTTAACTCCTCCACAAGGTATCGGTGAAATTTTAAAAACTGTCATTTTCAACCTAGTAGATAACCCACTTGCCGCATTAAGCAATGCTAATTTCATCGGCATTCTTGCTTGGTCTATCGGCTTAGGTATTGCATTCCGTCATGGCTCTGCAAGCTCAAAAGCTTTCTTAAATGATTTGGCAAATGCGGTTTCTTTTGTAGTGAAAGTGGTTATTGCCTTTGCACCAATCGGGGTATTTGGCTTAGTTGCTGAAACTGTTGCTGTTAACGGTTTAGATGCATTTGAGGGTTATGCCCGATTATTGTTTGTATTAGTAGGCGCAATGTTATTTGTTGCACTCGTACTCAACCCTTTATTAGTATTTTGGAAAATTCGTCGCAATCCATATCCACTCACGTTCACTTGCTTGCGTGAAAGTGGCGTGACGGCATTCTTTACACGTAGTTCAGCTGCAAATATTCCGGTAAATATGAATCTTGCAAAACGCTTGGGTATTCGCGATGAAATCGCTTCAGTTGCTATCCCATTGGGTGCAACTATTAATATGGCAGGTGCGGCAATTACCGTTACCGTGTTAACTTTAGCTGCAGCTTATACTCAGGGTATTCAGCCTGATTTTGCAACTGCATTGTTATTAAGCGTAGTTGCTTCAATTTGTGCATGTGGTGCATCTGGTGTTGCAGGTGGTTCACTATTATTAATTCCATTAGCTTGTAGCTTATTTAGCATTCCAAATGATATTGCAGCACAAGTAATTGGTGTAGGTTTTGTTATCGGTGTTATTCAAGATTCTGTTGAAACAGCATTAAACTCCTCAACTGACGTATTATTTACTGCAGCAGTAAGCTATGCAGAAGATCAAAAATAATCAGATTTGAAACAAGGGCAGACTTCGGTCTGCCTTTCTTTTTGCAACTATTTTTGTGAGCTTGCTCGAAAAATTTAAAATCCTTTCTGAAAATCTTGGTATAAAACGGCATACTCAAACAAAAATTGAGTAGCTGGTATGAATTTAGACCGTTTTTGCATTTTCCTAACCTTACTTCATTTGCCAATTCTGTTTCTGCCGAAAGAATTCCTGTTTTGTGGCGTTCTATCGGGAATTTTAATTGGGTGTGTGGGTGTTTTTTATCGAGATACGCTGATTTTTTTACTTGGTTTTTTACTGTGTATTAGCTATGCTCAAGTAGACCAAATTGCAAAAAATGCAGAAAATATAACCGCTATTAAAGCTCTTAAATCGTTTGAAATTACTCAAATTTTAAAACAAACCGATTATCAAACTGCGATAGCCAAATTGGAATCAGGAGATAAAATTTATCTAAGCTGGCAAGCTGAACAATCCTTGGAATTAAACCAACATTACCGTGCTGAATTGACTATCCGTCCTATTTCAGCTCGTAGTAATCTCGGTAATTTTGATCGTCAAAAATGGTATTTTGCTCAAAATATCACAAAAACAGCAACGGTGAAAAAAGCAGAAAAATTAAATATACGCGTCAGTTCTTTTCGGACAAAGTGGCTTAATAGAGCAAAAAAACAGACAGAAGATTTAGTTACTCAAGGGCTATTATTAGCTTTGGCATTTGGAGAGCGGGCTTGGCTTAGTTCCTTCCATTGGGAAGCTTTTCAAAAAACCGCAACTGCCCATTTAATTGCGATTTCAGGCTTGCATATTGCACTTGCAATGGCATTTGGTTTTTATCTTGCTAAAGGCATACAATGGTTATTGTTGAGCTCTCGTATTCCACTATTACAGGCGGTCGGATTTTCTTATTTATTTACCAGAATATGTGGTTTCCTTTTTGCCTTTAGTTATAGTTATTTAGCGGGCTTTGCGATACCGACAGTAAGGGCATTGCTGGCAATTAGCTTTGTCTTACTGTGCCAATTTTGCCGCCGCCATTACACCGCGTGGCAATTTTGGTGGCGGGTAGTGGCTTTATTAATAGTGCTTGATCCACGCACATTACTGTCAGATAGTTTTTGGCTCTCAATTTTGGCCGTTGCCAGTCTGATTGTATGGTATCAATTCTTCCCACTTTCTCGTTTTATTCACTTTGAAAATAGAAAAGAAATCAGCAAATTTTTGCCTCAATTTAGCCGCTTGTTGCTCTCTTTATTTCATCTACAAATCGGTATTTGGTTGATATTTTCACCGGTTCAACTCTATTTTTTCCAAGGTATCTCGCCTTTTGCTTTAATTGCTAACTTAATTATTGTGCCTTTATACAGCTTTTTCCTTGTGCCTCTTATTCTATTTAGCTTGCTGAGTGATGACCTTTTTTCTACTTGGCAACTTGCCGATTTATTAAGTCGTAGCAGTTTAGCTTTGTTAGCTCCGCTCACCGATTTTTGGTGGGATTTAAGCTATAGGCAACAATGGCATTTACTTTCCGTTAATCTATTGATTTTATTGCTGGTCTACTGCAAATCTTATAACTTGCGATATCTAAAATGGTTACAAGCATTTACAGTGGCTTTGTCGCTTAATTTAAGCTTTTATTTTCCAAAGCTATTACCGCAAGCAAAAACAGAGTGGATCACTTTTGATGTTGGACAAGGTTTAGCCATGGCATTGGTTTATGAAGGTAATAAGGCAGTGCTTTATGATAGCGGAGCAAGTTGGCAATCTGCAGATGGGAGTGTGAATTCAATGGCAAAAAATGAATTATTGCCTTATTTGAAACGCCGAGGCATTTCTGTCGAAGCTATTTTCCTAAGCCACGATGATAACGATCATTCCGGAGGCATATCCGAATTGTTACAAGTCTATCCAAACGCCCGGTTTATCAGCTCAAGCCAAATCCTTTATCGTAATATTCAATCTGAGCCTTGTATTAAAGGAAAAACGTGGCAATTTGGGCAATGGCATCTGACGGCAGTTTATCCTTCACAAATTGTTAAACAGGCGAAAAATAGAGACTCTTGCATTATTTTAGCGAAAAATGACCGCTTGCAAATATTATTTACAGGGGATTCTGGCACGGAACAAGAGCGGCAATTTGCGCCAGATGTTGGCAAAGTAGATTTTCTACAAGTTGGGCATCACGGCAGTAAAAGTAGTACAAGTGAAACGTTACTGGCTATTACCCAGCCGAAAATTGCCATCATCTCTGCGGGAAGATGGAATCCGTGGAAATTACCCAATAACCAAATTGTAGAACGATTGACCTCAAAAGGTATTCGGGTACTAAATACAGCGGAAACGGGAATGGTAAGAATAAAATTTTACTCAAACAGTATTGAGATTGAGCAGGGCAGACAGCCATCTTCACCATGGTATAAGCAGTATTATTAAAAAACCCTTTGAATTAAATTCAAAGGGAATTTTTAGTTACGGTATATCATTTAATGCATTTGGGTTTTTATTGATGAACATAGCATCACCATAACTGAAAAAACGGTACTGTTTTTCAACGGCGTGAGCATAAGCATTCATCGTGTTTTTATAGCCGGCAAAAGCAGAAACCAACATTATCAGAGTAGATTCAGGTAAATGGAAATTGGTCACTAATGCATCAACCACTTTAAACGTTTTACCCGGATAAAGGAAAATGGCAGTATCAGAGAAAAATGGAGCGATTAATTTACCCTCGGATTCAGCTGCTTGAGCTGCACTTTCCACTGATCGAACAGAGGTGGTTCCTACTGCAATCACACGTTTACCGCTAGCTTTGGTTGCCAGAATTTTATCGACTACCTCTTGGCTTACCTCCGCATATTCTGCGTGCATTTTATGTGCCTCAATAGTATCAACACGCACCGGCTGGAAAGTTCCTGCTCCTACGTGTAAGGTCACAAAGGCAATATCCACGCCTTTCGCTTTTAGTTTTTCCAACATCGCATTATCAAAATGCAAGCCGGCAGTTGGAGCTGCGACCGCACCTAACACTTTACTATAAACAGTTTGATAACGTTCTTGGTCGGCATCTTCATCAGGACGGTCGATATAAGGTGGCAGAGGCATGTGTCCTGCTTGCTGTAATAAATCAAACAACGGGGTGTTCGCATTAAATTCCAGCTCAAATAGCGTATCGTGGCGGGCAACCATTTTGGCAATAAAGCCGTTTCCTTCGCCTAATTTGTCTTCACCAAAAATCAGCTCAGCTCCTTCTTTCGGGGCTTTTGAGGCTTTAACGTGAGCTAAACAACGATGTTCATCTAACACGCGTTCTACTAAGGCCTCTACTTTACCTCCACTCGGTTTACGCCCATACAGGCGAGCTGGAATCACACGAGTGTTATTAAAAATTAATAAATCGCCAGCGTTGATATGACCAAATAAATCAGTAAATTGCTGATCGGCAAATTTTCCCGTTTCTCCGTTTAAATGCAGCAAACGGCTGGCAGAACGTTCAGCTGTCGGGTAGCGAGCAATCAGCTCATCGGGCAAATCAAAATGAAAGTCTGAAACTAACACGGTTATCCTATCTCTTTAAAATCATAAAAATGGCGGTGATGATAGCATAAAAAACAGCATAGGTCAGGAATCTATGCCATTCATAAAAGAGGATTTGCAAAGTTTCGCTTAATTTTGACCGCTTGTTTTTAGCTTTTTAATCGCCCAATCAAGTCCTGAATTAAAATCTTCAGTTAAATTTGGGCGGAGTTGTTCGAGTAAGTCAATCAGTACCTTTTTATCGGGGTGGGTGAGGTTGATGTGCCCCACTTTTCTGCCGGCTCGGACTTCTTTACCATACCAATGCAGTTGTGCAAAAGGCAGGTTTAACCATTGGTTAGAATGTTCAATGCCAATGAGGTTTACCATCACGCTTGGGGCAATTTGTTGCAATTGCGGGGTTGGTAAATCAAGTAATGCACGCAAATGCAGCTCAAATTGGCTGATAGAACATCCGAGTTGGGTCCAATGGCCACTATTATGAACACGAGGAGCTAGCTCGTTAATCAGCAATTGATCGCCTACAACAAAGCATTCCATTGCCATTACACCGATATAATCTAGCTCTTGCATGACTGAACTGAGCATCTGTTCGGCTTGTTGTTGGTAAATGGCTTGATTTGGTAAATTTACATCAGAAACGGAATAACGCAAAATACCGTTTTGCTGTAAGTTGTGAGAAATCGGGTAGAAGCGAGTTGAACCATCACGGAACCTTGCCCCAACTACTGAAATTTCACCATCAAAAGGGATAAATTTTTCTGCAATCACTTCGCCGAATAAATCTTCAGTAATTTGATTAACGGATGTTTCTGTCACAATCCATTGTCCACGTCCGTCATAACCGCCAGAACGGCGTTTTACTACCACCTTTTCACCGATATTTTGGAAAATCTGTTGCCATTGTTCGGCACTTTCTACTAATTGCCACGGGGAAGTAGCTAAACCAAGTCGGTCGAGTAGCGATTTTTGTGTGAAGCGGTCTGCCAAGCAACCAAATACAGCTAAATTCACGAAATTTTTGTGATTGCCGAGCAGTTGAGTTAATGGCGTATCTGCCCAACGCTCAATTTCAGCGGTAATAATGCTGTTAGGTTCAATGTCAAACACCGGCGTATCAAAAGCAAGCGGTTTGACTTCAATATCCAATGGCGCGCCGGCGTAGCGTAACATTCTGCCAAGTTGACCGTTACCTAACACATAAATTGGGGGGTAAATGGTACTTTTTTGCATATTTATTGTTCTCGAAAAATTAAAAGTAGTCAGGTAATGGTTTGTCTAGTTTTTGATTCAGTAATACCATTAACTTGATACGGGCTTTTTGTCCGCTTAATCCTTTGGTAAAAATTACGCCTTTTGGTTTTAGCTGCTTTCCACCACCGACATAATCATACACATCTTGGGTAATACCATTGAACGCGCGGGAAACTATCACGATAGGAATTTTAGCTTGTAATAGCGCCTCAAGACCATCTAAGCAGCTTGGAGGAAGATTACCTGCGCCTAAGGCTTCGATAACCACACCATCGCAACAGCTTTTTGCGAGTTGTTCAAGTAAAAAGCTATCCATACCTGCGTATGCTTTAAGTAGCTGTACGTTATTTTTAGTTAGCGTTTCAATTGGGAAGCGCTCGTAAGCGGTCAATTTTTGGAAAAAAATGACTGAATTTTTGCTGACTAAACCGCAAGGTCCAAATGTTGGTGTTTGGAATGTCGCTACATTGGTCGTATGAGTTTTGGTGACAAATTTAGCATGATGGATTTCATCATTCATCACAACTAAAACCCCTTTGTCCTTGCTTTCTTCATTTAATGCAACCAAAATTGCACTTTGTAGGTTGATTAAACCATCTGAGCCTAGCTCGTTACTTGAACGCATGGCTCCGGTAATGACAATAGGAACATTTACACTTAAGGCTAAATCTAGAAAATAAGAAGTTTCTTCTAAGGTGTCGGTTCCGTGCGTAATGACAATAGCATCCATATTTTCTTTTAAAACAGCTTCTTCAATACGCTGTTTTAAAAGCTGCCAATGTTTAATATTTATGTGCGGAGAGGGCACATTAAATAAGGATTCTTGGCTTAATTTTGCCGGATGATTTAAACGTTCTAGCGAGGCTAATAAAGGATTTTCTGTAGAAGGAGCGACTTTTCCATCTTTTCCTTCTTGCATTGAGATTGTTCCACCGGTGTGGATTATTAATAATTTTTTGGACATTTCTATTTATTTAACACGAGGATCTGGATTATCTAATATAAGCTGTGTTTGTGTTTTGCGAAACATATTTAATTTTTCTGCAATTTCTGGGTTAAACATTGCTAAAATTTGCGCAGCCAATAAAGCCGCATTTGCCGCACCGGAAGGACCAATTGCGAGAGTTCCAACCGGAATGCCTTTGGGCATTTGCACAATAGAGTAGAGGCTATCTATACCACTTAGCATCGAGCTTTTTACTGGCACCCCCAATACAGGCACAATCGTTTTCGCTGCAATCATACCGGGTAAGTGGGCTGCCCCTCCTGCACCTGCAATGATCACTTTATATCCATTAGACTGTGCCGTTTCTGAGAAAGAAAATAGTTTATCAGGGGTACGGTGAGCAGATACCACTTCAACATGGTAGGCTAAACCGAATTGGTCTAAAATTTGTGTTGCTTCAGACATGGTTGTCCAATCACTTTTAGATCCCATCACGATTGCAATTTCAGCTTTCTTTGGCATTTTAAATCCTTATCTTGCTAATGTAAAACAACATAATAATAACACATAAAGCAAACGTTTGCTTTAGCATTTGTAGAAATAAGGCAAATTTTAGGGCTGTTATCTGTTGGTTAAAATATGATATAATCGACAACCATTTTACTTTTTTAACTTAATCATCGGAGATATAAATGACGAGTAGTATAAACAAACGTTCAGTAATGACTCTTTTTTCAGATAAACAGGATATTTATAGCCACCAAGTGCGTATTGTATTGGCAGAAAAAGGAGTTCCTTATGAAATTGAGAACGTTATGCTAGGTAGTATTTCTGAAGATCTCTTAGAGTTAAATCCTTATGGTAATATTCCAACATTAGTGGATCGTGAATTAGTCTTATTTAATCCACGTATCATTATGGAATATTTAGATGAGCGTTTTCCACATCCGCCATTAATGCCTGTTTACCCGGTTTCCCGCGGGCAATGTCGCTTAAATATGTACCGTATTGAGCAAGATTGGTATGCACAAATTGATATTGTAAATAAAGCTCCTGAATCGGCAGAAGGCAAAAAAGCCTTAGCTCAATTAAAAGAAGATATTTTAGCACTTTCACCTATTTTTGCCGCAAAACCTTATTTTATGAGTGATGATTTCAGCCTTGTAGATTGCTATATCGCCCCATTATTGTGGCGTATGCAGATATTAGGCGTGAAATTTAGCGGTGCAACAGCCAAACCGATTAATGCTTATATGACTCGTGTTTTCCAACGTGATAGCTTTATTCAATCTGTGGGTGGTGAAGCACCTAAACATTTAATGGACGATAAAGATTAATGAAACCGTTAAGACCTTATCTTTATAATGCCTACTATAACTGGATTATTGATAACGATAACACGCCTTATCTTTTAGTTAATACCGAATATCCGGATGTAGATGTGCCAACTGAATTTATCAAAGACGGTAAAATTATTTTAAATATTTCACCACGTTCAATTGGTCAATACATTGTAGCAGAGGAGTATATTAGTTTTGGGGCTCGTTTTCAGGGAATGTTGCGCGATATTTATATTCCGTTTGGCGCCATGGAAGCAATTTATGCTCAAGAAACAGGTGATGGTGTAATGTTTCAAGATGAAGAATATTACGTTAAAGAAGCGCATCAGACACGTACAGAGCAGCAACAGAAAGTCAAAACAAAGAAATCGACATTAAAATTAGTTAAATAATTTAATAAATATAATTCATACAAGCGGTTAAATTTACATGTTTTTTTGCAAAACTCATTCAAAATTTAACCGCTTGTTTGTTTTTAAAGCAAATTTTCTGAAATTCCTCTTGCACTATTGCTTGAAATTGCTTATCTTGATTTTAATTTGTACTATCACAATAGTACGATAAGTCAAATTTAGGAGAATGCTATGAAATTTCGTAAAACTTTATTGATTACACTATTAAGTACCCTTTCAGTGGCTGCTTTTAGCCAAGATAAAATTCACAATGTTGCGATTACTGCTATTGTTGAGCACCCCGCGTTAGATTCAATTCGCAAAGGTGTTGTTGAGGAGCTGGCTCGCGAAGGCTTTGTTGATGGCAAAAATATTAAAATAGACTATCAATCTGCTCAAGGCAGTACTGCAACAGCAGCACAAATTGCGAGAAAATTTGTTGGCGATAAAGCGGATATCATTATTCCAATTACCACCCCTTCAGCCCAACCGGTTGTCGCAGCAACACGCTCTATTCCAATTGTATTCTCAGGCGTGACAGATCCTGTAACGGCAAAATTAGTGAAATCCTGGGAACCAAGCGGCACTAACGTAACCGGTATTTCAGACCATAAGCCTATCGAACCACAAGTTAAGTTAATTAAAACATTGGTACCTCAATTAAAAGCAGTTGGGTATGTTTATAGTGCAGGTGAGGTTAATTCTGCTATTGTATTAGAAGAGTTAAAAGAAGAAGCTAAAAAACAAGGAATCAACGTAGTACCTGTAGCTGTTCAACGTAGTGCAGATATTGGTACAGCGGCACGTAGCTTAAACGGCAAAGTACAAGCAATTTATATTTCTGAAGATAATGCCGTAGTTTCTGCTTATGAAGCATTACATAAAGCAGCTTTAGAAG
Source organism: Mannheimia granulomatis (assembly GCF_011455695.1). NCBI lineage: Bacteria > Pseudomonadati > Pseudomonadota > Gammaproteobacteria > Pasteurellales > Pasteurellaceae > Mannheimia > Mannheimia granulomatis. The sequence continues at coordinate 877,087 of NZ_CP015030.1, forward strand.
CCAAAATTCCTGTGATTGCAGCAGATCGTGATACTGTACAGCGTGGTGCAATTGCTGCTTATGCAGTAAACCAGTATGATATTGGTGTTGCAACAGGGAAAAGTGCTGCCCGTGTATTAAGAGGAGAAAAAGCAGGTACAATTCCAACGCAAGAAGTGAGTCAGCTAGAACTTTCAATTAATACTAAAACAGCAAAAGAATTAGGGATTATGGTATCTGAAACTTTATTAAAAGAGGCAAAGGAAAAGTTCTAAATATAAGCATAAATAGTTTGTTTTATATAAACAAATGTTGTAAAGTTATTTCTCACTTTCAATTCTAAGGGGTATATTATGGAATGGATAGCAGCAATTATTGTAGGTGCTATTATTGGTTGGTTAGCATCAATTGTAATGAAAAGTGACGGTGGGCTTTGCAAAAATATTATCGTTGGTATTGTTGGATCATCTTTAGGTCGTTGGTTATTCGGCGATTTATTAGGAATCGGTTCTGCATACCGTGCTGGTGAGTTTAATATTGTTGGTATCTTCTTTGGTGTATTAGGAGCCGCACTTTTAATTTTTATTTTGAGAAAATTAAAAATTTTTGACTAATTAAAGAATCTTAAAATAAGCAGTTATGAATATAACTGCTTATTTTTTTATTTATATATACTCTTTTTGTTCTTGCATAAGTTGAGAGAAGAAATCGATCAACACTCGTACTTTTGGTGAAAGATAACGACGGTTTGGATAAAGTAAGCTGATTTGTAAAGAGTCTTGCTCTAAAAATAACATAATCGGTATTAATTCTGCATTTTTAAGCTCTTCTTTTATTAAAAATTTAGGAATATTAATAATACCCAATCCCGCCTTTGCCATTTGTACTAAAGCATGACCATTGTTACTATAAATTTTGCCTTTGGGTTTAATATTTATTTTTTGCCCTTGCTGAGTAAAATGCCATTGTTGGTGATATTCATAAAGTAAACAGTCTCTTTCAGTGAGTTCTTCCAGAGATTGAGGCTCGCCATATTGAGCTAGATAATCGGGAGAGGCAACTAACATCAAATGAGAATCTGCAATTTTTTTTGCTACAATAGAGCTGTCAGACAAACTACCGATACGCAATACCAAATCGAAACCTTCAGCAATCACATCTACTCGACGATCACTAAATTCAATATGAAGCTCTAAATTTGGATAATCTTCCATAAATTTGCCTAGGTAAGGAGCAATAAAGCGAGAGCCAAAATCCATTGGCACAGACATAGTGATTTTCCCTTGAAGGGTAGAGCTAATATTACTTACATTTGCCTCTGCTTCTTTAAGTTCATTTAAAATAGGTAAACAATGCTGATAATAGAGCAAGCCGGCTTCCGTTGGGGTAATTTTTCTCGTTGTTCGCTGGAGCAAACGAACATTAAGGTATTCTTCCAGTTGTGAGACTAACTTACTTGCCATTGGTAGTGATATCTGCTCTTGTTGAGCAGCTTGTGTAAAACTTTGGGTCTCAATGACTTTGCAAAATAAACTGATTGCGTTTAGTTTATCCATTTTCTCGCTTCTTTATATTGTAATTTTTTCTAAGGCTTGCTATCGTAAAAATAGTATATGAAAAAATCAACTTTAAAAGAAATAATTTCATATTATTTTAAATAATTATTAAAAATCAGGTAAAAAAACATGGGAAAATCACTTGTTATTGTGGAGTCTCCGGCTAAGGCAAAAAAAATTAATCAATATCTAGGCAGTAACTATGTTGTAAAATCGAGTGTGGGGCATATTCGCGATCTACCGAAAAGCGGTACTGATGAAAAAGCAGAAAAAGCGAAATCGATTTCAACTAAAGGGATGAGCGTAGAAGAAAAGGCTAAAGTTAAAGCAGAAAAAGAACGCACTGCTTTGGTTAAACGTATGGGGATCGATCCCTATAACGGTTGGAAAGCTAATTACCAAATTATGCCAGACAAGGAAAAAGTCGTCTCAGAACTCAAATCTTTAGCTAAAAAAGCAGATCATATCTATTTAGCAACCGACTTGGATAGAGAAGGGGAAGCGATTGCTTGGCATTTACGTGAAATTATTGGAGGTGATGATAGTCGCTTTAGTCGCGTGGTGTTTAACGAAATTACTAAAGACGCGATAAAAAAAGCATTTGAAGATCCACAGCCACTTAATATCGACCGCGTCAATTCACAGCAAACCCGTCGTTTTTTAGACAGAGTCGTCGGCTTTATGGTCTCACCATTATTGTGGAAAAAAGTAGCAAGAGGTCTATCTGCAGGGCGAGTTCAATCCGTTGCAGTTAAATTATTAGTTGAACGTGAGCGTGAAATTAAAGCCTTCCAAAGTGAAGAATTTTGGACGATTGCTGCCAATACGCAAATTAATCGAAAAAAATTACCGCTTGAATTAACATCTTATAAAGGCAAAAAGTTTGCTGCTAAAAACGAGGATGAAGCTAAGATTGCTGTTCGCGATTTAGAGCAAAGTGAATTTATTGTTTCTAATATTGAAGCGAAAGAAACCAGTTCTCGTGCTTCCGCACCATTCATTACATCAACGTTACAGCGTACTGCAAGTACACGTTTAGGCTTTGGTGTAAAGAAAACTATGATGTTGGCACAACGCTTGTATGAGGCAGGTTATATTACCTATATGCGTACCGATTCAACTAATCTAAGCCGTGAAGCATTAGCGATGGCTCGTGGTTATGTTGAAAGCGAATTCGGGGCGAATTATTTGCCAGAAAAACCAAATATGTATCGTAGTAAAGATAATGCTCAAGAGGCTCACGAGGCGATTCGCCCATCTGATGTGAACGTAAAAATGTCAGATTTAAAAGGAATGGATAAAGATGCCGAGCGTTTATACGATTTAATTTGGCGTCGCTTCTTAGCTTGTCAAATGTTGCCGGCACGTTATGATTCAACCTCTTTAACCGTGATTGCGGGGAATTATGAGTTAAAAGCCAGTGGACAGGTAATGCGTTTTGATGGTTGGACTCGTGTATTGCCAGTACAAGGCAAAAATCCGGAAGATCAGGAATTACCACAGGTAGAGTTACATCAGAAATTGAAATTAGATGAAGTTATTCCGAGCCAGCATTTTACCAAGCCACCGGCACGTTTTAATGAAGCCTCTTTAGTTGCAGAATTAGAAGAACGAAAAATTGGTCGTCCATCTACCTACGCCTCTATTATTTCTACTATTCAAGAACGCGGTTACGTAAGAACGGAAAATAAGCGCTTCTATGTAGAAAAAATTGGTGAAGTGGTGACCGATCGCCTAAATGAATCCTTCAAAGATTTAATGAATTATGACTTCACCGCTAATATGGAAGAAGTGCTTGACCAAATTGCAGGAGGACATAAAAACTGGAAGGAGGAATTAAATGCTTTCTTCAAAGATTTCTCGCAGGAATTGACCCAAGCAGAGCTTGATGAACTTGAAGGTGGAATGAAGCCAAACAGCATTGTACCGACAGAGATTGATTGCCCAACTTGTGGAAGAAAAATGGCTATTCGAACTGCATCAACCGGTGTCTTTTTAGGCTGTACCGGCTATGCATTGCCGCCAAAAGAGCGTTGTAAGACCACAATGAATCTGATCCCTGAAGCGGAGCTTTTAAATGTACTGGATTCAGAGTCTGAAACAAAAGCTTTAATGGCTCGTAAACGTTGTCCGAAGTGTGATTCAGCGATGGATAGCTATGTCATTGATGCTGAGCGAAAATTACATATTTGCGGTAACAACCCAAATTGTGATGGCTATATTGTTGAACAAGGCACCTTTAAAATTAAAGGTTATGAAGGTCCTGTAGTGGAATGCGACAAATGCGGAGCAGATATGCACCTAAAATTAGGTCGTTTCGGAAAATATATGGGTTGTACAAGTTGTGATAACACCCGCAAAATACTCAAAAACGGGGAGGTTGCACCACCTAAGGAAGATCCTATCGCCTTTCCTGAACTTAAATGTGAAAAAGCGGATGCATATTTTGTTTTACGCGATGGAGCAAGTGGTGTTTTTATGTCAGCACATAATTTCCCGAAAGTGCGCGAGAGCCGAGCGCCTAAAGTGGCAGAATTAGCATTATATCGTGATCGTCTGCCAGAAAAATTGCAGTATCTTGCTGATGCTCCGCAACAAGATCCGGAAGGAAATGAGGCTATTATCCGCTTTAGTCGTAAAGAGAAGCGTCAATATGTTACTTCAGAGAAAAACGGTAAAGCAACTAAATGGATTATGGATTACCTTGATGGAAAATGGGTAGAGCGGACTAAATAATCCATAATTAACAAGCGGTTAAATTTCATCATTATTTTGCAAAAAATACGAGGAATTTAACCGCTTGTTTCTGTGTTATGGACATAAGAATCATTCTATTAGCTTATCAATCGCTTTACTTAATTTATTACGGTCATGGCGATAGGTAATGTCATCCGCTGATAGATTCTCCCGAAGTACACAAATATGAGGGGGTAACTGAGATTGTTCATCATCGGTTGTGATAACAGCATTAATTCGCTGCTTACCGATACAGCTCTCAATCCATTCAATTCGCTGCTTAAGAGATAATGCACCCGCTGGGCCATGCTCCTGTCCAATATTATCAATAAAAATAACTTGAGCTTCACTTTCGGAAATAGTTTGGGCTATTTCGGGCACTAGCAAGTTTGGCATAATGCTGGTAAAAAAGCTCCCGGGTCCGAGTAAGATTAATTCAGAAGCATAAATTGCAGATACTGCTTCAGGGGTAGCTAAAACGACCTTATCTAAATGTAAACTGCAAGGGGTTTCTTCTAAGGCATCTATTTCTACTTCACCAAAGATTGACTCGCCGGAGTGGAGCTTTGCGATTATATGGACGGGAATTTCAGACATTGGAATAAGCTGAGAACGCACATGCAGTAGATCTCGAACTAAATTGATACCTTCAAGCGGTCTAATCTGCATATTTTCAAGTGCAGTCAAAATTAAATTGCCTAGATTATGCCCGTTTAACTCTCCGCTGCCTCCAAAGCGATATTCAAACAGATTAGAAGCAACAGTCGGTTTGACAATAATTTGATTAAGGCAATTACGTAAATCTCCCCAAGCAATACCGCCTTGTTGTGAGCGAATACGTCCTGTTGAACCACCGTTATCCGTAGTTGCAACAATGCCGGTAAGTCTTTCTTTTAAGAAAGATAGCGCTGATAATAAACGCCCAAGACCGTGTCCGCCCCCGAGGGCAACTACAGCACTAAGCTGATTTAGTTTTGAGTGTCGGGGAGGTTTATATTGAGTAGAATCTAATTTCGTATTTTCCATTGAACTGATTTCTTAAACTGAAGTTACCTCTGTATCATTAGATGGCAAAGCTTGGATAACAGCTTTAACTAATGTCGCTAAAGGAATGGCAAAAAATACCCCCCAAAATCCCCATAATCCACCGAAAATAAGTACAGCAATAATGATAGTGAGAGGATGAACATTGACCGCTTCAGAGAATAAAAACGGCACAAGTAAATTTCCATCTAATAATTGGCTGATAATAAAGGCCAACATAACATAGTAAAAATCAGGTGATAAACCAAATTGGAATAAAGCAACAAGAAAAACCGGGATGCTGACTAAAACTGCTCCAATATAAGGTACTAAAACTGAAATCCCTACAGCAACAGAAAGCAGCAGTGGATAACGCAATCCAAAGAAGAGAAAAATAATGTAGGTTATAACACCCACAATAATAATTTCCAAAAACTTCCCACGAATATAGTTAGCGATTTGCTGCTGCATTTCAAACCAGACTCGTGTCGCTAAACGGCGATTTTCCGGTAGGATGCGGCTAAATGAGCGCATTAAAACCAATTTATCTTTTAATAAGAAAAATACCATTAACGGCACTAAAAATGCATAAATCCCTAAACCGACCAAACTGATGATAGAATTAATTGAAAAGGTTAAAAGTGATTCTGCAATACCTAGAATATGGCTTTTAAATTTGCTTACGATAGAATCTAATGTCGCATAATCTACAAGTTCCGGGTAGTGTTCCGGTAAGGCTTGTAACCAAGCATTCAGTAAATTAAACATTGAAGGAAGATCTTGAATGAAGGTAACAGCTTGATTCCATAGGCTAGGCAATAGCACTACGCCTAAAAAGGAGAGTAGGGCAATAAACCCCCCTAAAATTAAAGTTACACTAAGCGTTCTTGGGAGTTTTAACCTAACCGTTAAAAAACGGATCGGCCATTCAAGCAAGTAAGCAAATACAAGAGCAACCAACAGCGGCATTAATAAATCACTAAAAAAATAGATGATACCAAAGCCAATGAATAGAATACCAAGCAACACTACAATTTGTGGGTCAGTAAACCTTTTTTGATACCAATCTTGTAACATTTGAAACATAGTATTGCCTTTTATTAACGAAGATAATATTCGCCTAGTGAACTAGGCGAAAAGAGATTATTTTTGACTACAAATTGCAACAAATCCAAGATGTTTATCAGGATCGTTAAATGTTTTATACATTCTATTAAAAATTTCTCTGTTTTCCGGCTTTAATGCATTACCTACAATTTTCATTGCACCTAAAACGCCTTCATCATGAATCAAGCCCTTAGGTGATAGTAAAGACATTTCTCCGGAAAATGTTTCTACATTACGGAAGCCACAATGATGGAATAATTGTTTCCAATCTGCTTTACTGAGAGGCGTGACTGTCAAGCTAATCGCCTCACGTAATTCTGTCAAGACAGATTCTGCATCCTCTGCATCTAAAAGCAAATCATGAGTTAACAAAAAGCCGTTTGGCTTTAAAACTCGAAAATATTCACGAATAGCCTTTTCTTTTGCTTCAATTGGAAGCATAGTTAACATTGCTTCATTGATAACGATATCAAAGCTTTCATCATCAAATGGTAATTTAGTCGCATTTGCACGTTGTACTTGCACCAAATGCTCAACTTTATTTTCTTTGATGTTTTGATCCGCTTTTTCAAGCGCCTCTTCATCCAAATCAACGCCTATAATTTGGCACTCAAATTGCTTAGCTATCTGAATAGCTGTTGTCCCCATATTGCAGGCGACCTCAAGCACTTTCTTTTCTTTATTAAAATCGCCGTTTGCAATTAGCCAGTCAGTTGCTAATTTACCACCCGGACGTAAACGCGTTTTGCCTAGACGCGCCAAAAAGTTATGACCAACTTCTTCTTTTTTCATAAAAACCTCTGAGGCTGTCAAGTTGTAAAAGGATTTATCCTTAATATTTAAGAATGATTCAACAAGAGTATGTTTACCTTCTAAAGATAATTTAGCAAAAAAGTGTCCTTTTTTGACCGCTTGTACTCCAAATTTTAGCTGATTATACCCAATTTTTTTGTTTTCTTATATACAACGGCCACTGATTTTGACAGAATAAACTCATTTTTTAACAATGAGGAAAATATATGGTAAAAGAAAATAGCCACTATGCTCATCAGCGTGGTGAAATTAAAGAGAGTGCAGTAAAAGCACTAGTGACCGACCCACTATTTAAAAGTCGAGTAGAGAAAAATCGTAAAGGGAAAGGCAGTTATCGTCGACATGAAAAGCATAAAAATGCCGGTTATATAAAAGGTGAAACCCCATTTAAAAATATTCGCTTAGAGTCTTCTTATATGGGGTTTTATTATTTTAATGTATTACTTATTGTTTAGTTGCACCAAACACAGCATCGTATTTTAACAGTCCGTTTTCAGGTTGTTCGTCATTTTCAATTTCGATTTTTCCGACTACATCGTTAAGCTTTTCACCGGCAAACTGGGTATAGTAGTAACCAGAGAGTTCGCTCTTGTTTTCAACTCGGGTTTCTCCGTTAAAACTAACGAAGTCTTGTAGATAGCGAGCTTCAGGTAATTTGCTTTCATTTAATGTAATCGTACCGAGCGTTTGACTATTAATAGTTCCACTTAGCTTATTTTTCTCCCAGTCATTATTGAGATTTAGCTTAATTGCAACATCACCATCAAATTTCGGCGCTGATGCAACTGCCACACCATCTTTATTCTCAACAACACGAGCAATAACTTCACCTTTATAGGTCGCTTCACCAACTAAGCCGTCATTCCATTTTGCTTTACCATTAGCAAAATCCCATACTCCATATTCAGAATAGTTAGAACCACTACCTTCTTCAAGTTGCTTTTTACCGTCTCGACCGGTACTTAAATGAAGATGAAATAAGTTGCTGTCATTTGCATCGGTGTAAAAGGTACCATAGCTAGAATAAGGCTGATTTACAAATAGATAATGAACAGTTTTGCCATTTCCTCCCTCTAATTTGGGATCTGTGAACTGACCATTGTGTTTACCGAGATAGTTTTCACCACTTTGTAAACTTTTGACATTCGATGCTGGACTCTCGTTCGTACCTAAATCTAGTACTAAATAATAGTTATGTGGTTTACCAAATTCATCCGCTTTGAATGGCGAATTTTCTGCTTCATCTCCCTCTGAAACAAAGTGTTCACGACTTTCACGGCGAGTATCGCCTGCATCACTAAGATTGCCGCCATTTGCTAACGGAATAACACGCCAATATTTGCCTGCATTATCCGTATTTACCGGCTTGGTAGCTTCTACAGGGGTATCAGGCTTTGGTTGAGCTGGTTTGGGTGTTTCTTCATTTGGTGTAGATGGTTTCACTTTTTCTGTGCTATTTTCTTCTGATTTAGTAGTTTTATCTTTACCTACTTCTTCATCAGATGATGCCTTTTTACTTGAGGTTTCGCTCGATGTTGAAGGCTTATTTTTTTCCAAATTATCTTCTGATTTGGATGTTTGGGTTGATGGTGTCAGCTCTTTTTTTGTTTGTACAACATGAGCTCCGTCAGTAGATTTACAGCCTGTTAAGGCTAGAGATACAGCAACAGCTGCTAAAGTAAGTTTGAGTGTAGAACGCATAAGTAAGTCTCCTAGGTTTAAAGCCACAAAATTTTAATGGATAAATTTTGGTTTTGGCAAGAGCTAAACGAAAAAAAATAATAATTTTTCTATGGGTATTATTGCAAGGTATTGAAATTTAGCGTAATTTATTACCCTCAATTTATTTATGGGAAAAATAAAATGACAACGACAAACAAAACTATTTTAGCATTACTGATTTCCGCTCATTTAAGTAGTCTTGCCTTGGCTCAAACAAAAGAAGATATTGCAGTATTAGAAGAAGTATCTGTTATTGGTAATAGCGATACACCTGTAGTTGCGCAAGGTAGTGAAGTTACTATTTTAAAGGTCAGTGATAAAATTATTGATGGAAAGGAATTTAAGAAGCGTTCAGCAACTCTAGGAAATGCTTTAGCAGCAGAATTGGGGGTACATAGTAATCCATTCGGAGGCGGAGCAAGTAAGCCGATTATTCGTGGACAAGAAGGAGCGAGAATTAAAATTTTACAAAACGGGGCTGAAGTTGTAGATATGTCCAGCCTTTCGCCTGACCATGCAGTAGTTGCGGACTCTTTACTTGCCAGCAAAGTAGAAGTATTAAGGGGTTCAAGTACCTTACTTTATACCAGCAGCTCACCGGCAGGTGTAGTGAATGTCGTCGATAAACGTATTCCAACGTCAATACCAGAAAAAGGCTATGAAGTAGAACTTAACAGCCGTTTTGATACTGTAAGTAAAGAGCGTTTAGGGGTAATCGGTGCAACAGTAGGTTTAGGTCAGCATGTTGCTTTGCGGGTTGAGGGACTGAATCGTCACAGCGATAATTATCGAGTAAAAAGCTTACAACTCGGTGAGCGCTTAAATTATGTACCGGATACTTATAACCGTTCTCGTGTTGGTACTATGGGAATCTCATTTATTGGCGAGAGAGGGTATATAGGTGCAGCATATAGTCATCGCAAAGACACCTACGGTTTACCTGGGCATAACCATAAATTTGATTCTTGTACAGGGCACATTTATGGTGTCGATAGGGATAAACATGCTCATACTTATCTCTATCCACATTTGTTAACTAATGAATTAATCAGTGAGAATCCACATTTCCATTGTGGTTCAGATCATGGATTGGATCATAATCATAGCCATGATAATCCTTATGGGCATAAGCACGATCATACACATAAAGGTCCTTGGGTTGATCTTCGCTCCAAGCGTCTTGATATAAAAATGGAACTAAAACAACCCTTTAGTGGAGTAGAGAAGTTACGTTTAAGTCATACTGATGTGAATTACTATCATGATGAAAAAGATGCGGGCGTTTTAATTACATCTTTGCACAAACAGCTTAAAAAAGATCAGGACTATGGTAAGCCTGTCAATATTTACAAAAATCGTGGTAAAAACAGCCGCTTGGAGTTTTATCATGTGCCAGTTGGCGGTTTGAGTGGTGTCTGGGGCTTGTAGTACCAAACGCAAAGAAGCAGTATGAACGCACCGAAAGACCGCGAAGTTCGTTTCCCACTGATTGAGAATAACAACAAACAGCTAAGTCTGTTTGGTATTGAACAATATATGTGGGACAATTTTGCTGTTGAGCTTGCCGGGCGGATAGAAAAGCAGAAAATTGAGATCGACTACGACCTTAATGAAATCAAACGGTTACAAGATTTCTATCGTATTTCGGGCGGCGCACAAGTTGAACCGGATTTATCACCGTATAATAAAACGGCTTATGCTTATTCTGGTACGTTGAACTGGTTCTTCCACCCGAATTATCAGCTCTCGTTTACGGCTTCGCACAATGAACGCCATCCAACACCGATGGAGCTTTATTACCACGGACAGCATTTGGCGACTAGTTCATTTGAATACGGCAATAAAGATCTGAAAAAAGAGCAATCGAACAATGTAGAATTAGGCTTAAGCTATCAAGGTGAGAAATTTGGCTATAAAACTACAGTTTATTACAACCACTTTAAAAACTATATTTTTAACGAAAATCTCTATCGTGAAAACCAGCTGTTTATGCGTCGTTATAGTCAAGCAAAAGCTCGTTTTTACGGCTTAGAAGCAGAGATGAGTTACCGTTTTAACGATAAATACCAAGCAACACTATTTGGTGATATGGTTCGTGGTTGGCTGACTAATTTACCGCCAGTAAAAGTCGGTGGTATCCATAAAGAACATCTACCGAAAGATGCTAAACCAGGAGAAACTTATCTGCTTTATCGTGCGGATATGAACACACCAAGAACGCCACCAGTACGTTTAGGCTTACGTTTAAATGCTCAGTTTAATGAGAATTGGGCAGGGGAGGCAGAATTCTATCGGATGTTTAGCCAACGTCGTTTAAGTCAATTAGAATACCCAACTCGTGGACATTCAATGCTGAATTTAGGCTTAAGCTACAGCAATAAATTCAAAAATGCAGAGTATAAAATCAGCTTAAATGGAACAAACTTATTGAATCAAGCAGTTTATATCCATACCTCTTATCATCAGTTTGTTTCTCAGCCGGGACGTAATTTCATATTAGGTTTAGAAATGAAGTTCTAGATAGAGTTAAAAACACAAAGAGAGTTTCCGGTGAAAAAGAAACTCTCTTTGCATTTGCAAAAAACAAGTGTTTTTTAACCGCTTGCTATTTATAGAAGTATTCAAATAATGGAGTAGGATTTTGCAGATATCCCGATAATTGTTTACGTTCAGGATGTCCCATATAGGGCAGCTGCCCCAATAACGGAGCATTAATTTTTTGTGTTAATAGTTCAATCAATTCATGATAGTGCCGTAGACCAGGGTTAACCCTATTAGCTACCCAACCTACAAGATTCACACCTCGGTGCAAAATTTCATTTGCGGTCAACAATGCATGGTTAACGCACCCTTCTTTTATGCCAACAACTAAAACCACCGGCATATTATTTTGCTCGACCCAGTCAGCAAAACAGTAATCTTTATTAATAGGGGTTAACCAGCCATAGGTGCCTTCAACCACCACATTAGGATACTCAGTTTCAAGCCTTTTTAAATCAGCATTTAACTTTTCTACTTGAATATGATGCACTGCATCTAAAGCTGCAAACACGGGAGTACTTGAATGAGTAAAGGTATAACTATTAATATCTCGATAACGCACAGCATTAGGACAGCTATCTAAAATAGTTAACACATCAGAATTATCTTCAGCAGCATAATCGTACTGGTTTGGCTCGGTAGGTAACGAATCATCCCCACCACAAGCAATAGGTTTATAACCAACCACGGGAAAATTGTGTTCAGCAAGTTTCTGTATAATTGCACGAGTTACCACGGTTTTCCCCACGTTGGTGTCCGTTCCGGTAATAAATAATGAGGGCATAAGTGGTTCCTTTTATAAAATCGACACCATGTAGTTTAACCAAGAATAGATTAATTTATACTGTCCTTGATCAAATTTCCGTCATAAACTCCCTGTTTTATTGCAGAACATGCAATTAATGAACTATTCCAATCAAATTGGCTGGTGACTAAATCGATTTTTAAGTTCTCTTGCAAAAGATTTTTATGTAACTTTTCTGAAATTTGGTTGAACAATAACTCTTTGACTTCCATTAAAGGAGAATTGATCATAATGCGTTCGCTTGAGAAAATATTCACTAAATTCATCAATACATAGGCAAGATTATCGGTAATATGCTCTAAAATATCCAATGCAAGCGGTTGATTTTCTTTAATTTTTTGATAAAGCAATGCCATTTTTTGTTCTTGAGAACTTAGCTGGTTCGGAAAAGAGGCATCAATTAATTTTGCAATAGCAGGAAACGTAACCTGGTTAACAAGTTTATAACGATGAATTTTATCTAATTCAGGATATATTCTATCGCTTAACTCGCTAAATCTAGGCATTAGCATATTATCAACATTCATCTTTGAATGCTGGTGTAATAAAGTACCACTTAATAAAACGCTAAGGTTAACCGTATCATCTAATTGAAGAAAGATAACATTGCTATGGCTGATTAACGATCCTATTGTAGATTCTGCCAATAACCATAATTGGAAATGTTCACCCAATAGAATCGGACATGAAAATAAATCTTGTAGTTTTTTTATGTTACAAGAAATAGTGTGATGACCTAATTGAATAATGCTCTTTTTTTCAACATTCACTTTTCCAATCACACTGACAGATACAGCAAGTAAATGACGGTTATCTACAGCATAATGCTGGCAAAAGAGTTCAACTATCTTTAAAATCTGTTCGCTTAGGTTGGCATAATTCTCTGAAGAAATTGTATAATCTTGCTTGTAAATCTGTGTACTATCTAATTTGCAGAGAGAAATTTCAATTTTTTGGGGTGAAATAGTCACACACAATAATTGCCAAAAAAAATTTGACACCGACAACCCAACAGCAGGCCGACCTCGGGATAAATTATTTTGAACGGTTCGCTCTAAAATAAAGTGGTTATCGATAAGTATTTTAGTCAAGTTAGTAACTGAAGCAGGGGCTAAGCCTGAGAGCTTAGCTAAATCAGTGCGAGAAATTAGCTCAAATTGCTCAATTAAGCGGTAAATCTTCCCCAAATGTTGGGCTTTGTTATCTGAAAACATTTAAGATCCCTTTTGACTTGAATTTTTCTGATAATTATTTTGTGATATGAAAAAAATAACAATCTTTTTTTGTTTATAATGCGAAATAGATCACATAATTATTTTATTTTTTAAAAAAATTAGGAAAACGAGTGTGCAATCTTTAATTAATTATCAATGGATAGAAACTAACGAGCAATTGGCAATAATATGTGCTCAAGCTAAAAAAGCTAAAGCAGTCGCATTAGATACTGAATTTATTCGTACTCGAACTTATTACCCAATATTAGGGTTAATTCAGCTCTTTGATGGAAAGCAAGTAAGCTTAATTGATCCTACAACTATTACTGATTTTTCACCTTTTGTTGCATTATTAGCAGATAGTGACATCATTAAAGTATTACACGCTTGTAGTGAAGATTTAGAAGTATTTGAGCATCAATTTAACCAGCTACCGGAACCAATGTTAGATACACAGGTTATGGCAAGTTTCGCTGGGCTAGGAACCTCAGTAGGATTTGCAAAATTAGTTTCTCATTATTTAGGCGTTGAATTAGATAAAGGTGCATCACGAACAGATTGGCTCGCACGTCCATTAAATGATCAACAGCTACAATATGCAGCGGCAGATGTCTGGTTTTTATTACCCATTTACACAAAATTGTCTGCAGAGTTGGCCAATAGCCGTTGGTATCAAGCAGTTCAAGAAGAGTGTATGACGCTCTTAGCAAAGCGAAAAATCATTGAAGATAAAAATACTGCTTATAAAAATATAACTAATGCCTGGCGTTTGAGTCGTCAAGAGTTGGCTGTATTACAAATATTAGCTAAATGGCGTATTGAAGAAGCCCAAAAACGAAATTTAGCTCTTAATTTTGTAATTAAAGAAGCCAGCTTATTTCAAATTGCCAAGCTTCAGCCCAAACATACTTCGCAACTTCTGGAGTTTATGCACCCGAATGAAGTCAGAATCCATGGCAAAAAATTGCTCTGGCTGGTAGAACAGGGCAGGGCAATTCTCCCAGAAAATTATCCAAAACCAATTACCCGCTTGGTAGATGAAAAGGGGTATAAATATAATTTACAGGCAATGTTGCAAAAATTAACTGAAATTCAACCGCTTGATCTTAACGCTGAGCTTATTGCCAGCAAGCGGCAATTAAACCAACTTTTTAAATGGTTTATTGATGGAAAACCAAAAGAAAAAACACCAGAACTACTTGCAGGCTGGCGTAAACCCTTTGGTCAAGCCTTATTAACCGTGTTATCTTAAAAAATTTATTAGGATGAGAGCATTATACACAGTATAATTGTCTAAAAAGGAGCTTATATGGAAAATAAAAAACTACCTAAAGCATTAGATGCGATTGATTTAAAAATTTTAAACGAACTACAACGTAACGGAAAAATTTCTAATATTGAATTATCTAAGCGGGTTGGGCTTTCCCCAACCCCCTGCTTAGAAAGAGTTAAACGTCTTGAAAAAAACAACGTGATTATGGGGTACAAGGCACTACTTAACCCAGAATTGCTAGAAGCACCATTATTAGTGATTGTTGAAATTACATTGGTTCGTGGCAAACCGGATGTATTTGAGGAGTTTAATAAAGCAATTCAACAACTAGAAGAGATTCAAGAATGTCACTTGGTCTCTGGGGATTTTGACTATTTACTGAAAACACGTGTGGCCGACATGGCAGCTTATCGAAAACTACTTGGTACCACTTTATTAAGATTGCCAGGAGTGAATGATACTCGAACCTATGTGGTGATGGAAGAAGTCAAACAAACCAACTATTTATTGCTGAAGTAAGGAGAATTAGGTGATCGAACAACTTAAACCACACCTAAAAGGCAAAGAAAATCTGATCAAACTTGTACTAATACTAACCTGTTGTTTTGGCATTTATTTACTTATTGCTTGGGCAAGTTACAGCCCGCTAGATAATAGCTGGAGTAGCGCAAGCAGTGTAACTACAAATGTACTGAATAAGGCTGGCAGTTTTGGGGCATGGAGTATTGACATGCTCTATGCCATGTTTGGTAAAGCGGCAGTTGTTATTCCGTTTTCCCTTATTATTTCTTCAATTTATATGCTAGGCATGGGGCTAAGTAATGAAATAACATGGAAGATATTTCTACTTAGATTTGCTAGCTTTTTATTCTTGATGTTAGGTTTGGCAGGTCTATTTAGTGTACTTCTCTCTAATTCAGCGTATTACCTCTCCGGTGGTTTTATCGGTGGAGTTTGGCAAACTGTTTTAGCAGACAGTTTAGGGCAATTCGGTGCATTGCTGATTGCAATGATTTTTACCGTAGTAGGCTTATATTTTTGCTCAGTCCACTCTCTGTGGCCGATATTAGCGCAATTTTATGAATGGGTCATGGCAAAAACAGAAGAGCCTAAAGAAGCATCTACACCGACTGTAAATGTGCAAAATTTAACGGAAAATCAACCGCTTGTAGAAGATGAAGAGGCTAAAGAAAATAATGAATTAGCTCAATCCCCAAAACTAACAGACATCTCAGCCTTTAAACGCCCTAATATTAGTGGATTAAAACAAACTGTTGAGGCAGAAAAACTCACTGACACCACCAGTGCAGAAATGTACAATATTGAGCCGAATTTACCGCTACCAAAGGTAAATATTACCTCTCAATTTGAAGAGTCGGTTCAAGGTATGGCTGAAATTGCTATAGAACGACCTGAATATCATCCTTCTGTTGAACATCATGAATTGCCATTGCCAACTATTCGCTTAAATTCAGCAGCAGAGCAAGAAATAGCATTTGCCCCCCCTTCACTTAGTTCTGAATTGAATGCAATACCGGAAAACCCGGCTACTCGAATTCATTTAGAAGACCTTGAAGCAGAAGATAAAGGCGGCATTGATGCACAAATTAATGACAGACGGGAAATTGCACCGGAGTTTATGGTAATACCGCCTAAAGTGATGGAGGATGTAAAAGAGCAATCTCCAAGCTACCCGAAAGGATATGGAGATACTTTAATTCATCCGCTATTACAACGGAAAGTTACAACAGAGAAACCAACTACACCATTGCCAACTTTAGACTTACTAGATAAGGCTCCGGCACAAACACAACAAATTACCGAACAGGAAATTCGCGAAACTTCGGTACGTTTGGAGGCTGAATTAGCTAACTTCGGTGTGAAAGCAACAGTGGAAGATGTATTGGTGGGTCCAGTGGTTACCCGTTATGAAATTCAACCGGCAGCGGGAGTTAAAGCATCTAAAATTACTAATTTAGCCAGTGATATTGCTCGTGGTTTAATGTTTAAAGCTATCCGTATTACTGAAGTGATCCCCAACAAACCTTATATGGGAATTGAAACACCCAATAAACATCGTGAAACCGTATGGCTTCGAGATGTATTAGATAGCGATGCATTCCGATATACAGATGCTATTTTGCCTATGGCATTGGGTAAAGATATCAGCGGTGAGCCTATTGTGGTGGATATGGCAAAAATGCCACATCTATTGGTAGCTGGGCAAACAGGAGGTGGTAAATCGGTTGGGGTAAATACGATGATTTTAAGCTTATTGTTCAAGCTATCACCGGAACAAGTTCGCTTTATTATGATCGACCCCAAAGTAGTGGAACTTTCAATTTATAATGATATTCCGCACCTTTTAACGCCAGTGGTTACCGATATGAAAAAAGCAGCAAATGCGCTACGTTGGGCGGTAGAAGAAATGGAGCGTCGCTATTTATTGGTGAGCCATTTGCAAGTGCGTAATATTGAAGGCTACAATGCTAAAATTGACCAAGCAGCGGCAATGAATTTGCCGATTCCTGACCCAACTTGGCGCCCAGGCGATTCAATGGATAAGCTTCCACCACCGCTACAAAAGCTCAGCTACATTGTGCTAATTGTGGATGAATTTGCCGATCTGATGATGTCAGCAGGCAAAGAGGTGGAAGAGTATATTATGCGAATTGCGCAAAAAGCCCGAGCGGTAGGAATTCACTTGATTCTTGCGACACAACGACCATCAACTGATGTAATTACCGGCGTAATTAAAGCAAATATTCCGAGCCGAATTGCCTTTACTGTCGCGAGCCAAATTGACTCAAGAACTATTTTGGATGCAGGCGGGGCTGAAGCTTTATTAGGACGGGGTGATATGCTTTATTCTGCTTCGGGCAGCCCGGATATTCTACGAATCCATGGTGCTTTTATGAAAGATGATGAAGTACAACGTGTGGCAGATAACTGGCGTGCAAGAGGAAAACCGAACTATTTAGACAGCATTGTCGAATCTCGAGTAGAGGAGTCAGAGGGTAAAAATGAAGGCTCATCCGGAGATTTAGACCCCTTATTTGATGAAGTAGTAGAATATACGATTGAAGCAGGCTCGGTATCCATCAGTAATATTCAGCGTCGATTCTCACTCGGCTTTAATCGAGCTGGCCGAATCGTGGACCAAATGGAAGCACATGGCATTGTCTCTGAGCCGGGCAAAGGTGGCAAAAGAGAAGTTCTGGCCCGATAATGAGCGGCCTTTACAAGCGGTAAGATTTTATTGAAGTTTTGCAAATTTTGATAAAAATCTTACCGCTTGTTTTTATTTAAATGAAATAAATCATAGTAGAATAATCATCTTTGGGCTAGAATTAGCTTAATTTTTATATTTAAAAAGGTAGGGAAAATGCGTTTAGATGACTTAAGAAGAAGCAAAAATGTGGAAGACAGAAGAGCCAGCGGAGGCAGACCTTCTGTTGGGCGTAGTAAAGGCGGTATTCTAACATTTATTATTGTCTTTGTTGGAGCATATTACGGTGTTGATTTAAGTGGATTAATGGGTGGTGGCTCCCAAGGCTATCAACAAACTTCTAGCTTAAATAATGCCGAAGAAGCCCAATTAGAAGAATTATCTTCCAAGGTATTAGCTAGTACAGAAGATATTTGGGGTGCTTATTTCAAACAAAATGGGATGACTTACAAACAACCGACTTTAGTGTTATACCACAATATGACTTCAACTGCCTGTGGCACCGGACAATCGGCAATGGGGCCGTTCTACTGTCCAGTCGACCAAAAAGTCTATTTAGATTTATCCTTTTATGAGGATATGCGTAAACAGTTAAAAGCCTCTGGTGATTTCGCATTTTCTTATGTGATCGCTCATGAAGTAGGACATCATGTACAAAATTTGTTAGGGATTACCGCAAAAACCCAACGAGCACAAATGAAAGCAGCTTCACAAGCTGAGGCAAATAAGATTTCAGTTAATGTAGAATTACAAGCCGACTGTTTTGCTGGTGTTTGGGGTTACCAATTTGCTCAAGCTGGCAGATTAGAACAAGGTGATGTTGAAGAAGCTTTTACTGCAGCACAAGCAGTAGGTGATGACCGATTACAACAAAAAAGTCGTGGCTATGTTGTACCGGATAGTTTTACACATGGTTCATCTGCAGAACGTTTAGCTTGGTTTAGAAAAGGATTATCCTCTGGAAATCCGGCGGTTTGTCATACTTTTTGATGCTCGCTTAGTATCTTTTTTAAGCAAACAAAAAATAAATATACTAACGTACTATTAAGATAGTACGTTTTTATTGACAACTTACCTAGATTGGACTAATTTATTTATACTTATTTTTTCAGAGAGTGAAAGCAAATGTCTTATACAAAAAATGATGATGTTAGAATTACAAATATAGAAGAATTATTACCGCCTGTTGCTTTATTAGAGCGTTTTCCGGCAAGTGATATTGCAGCTGAAACCGTTGAAAAAACACGTCAAGCGATTCATAAAATTTTACATGGTGCAGATGATCGCTTATTGGTCGTTATCGGGCCTTGCTCAATTCACGATCCAAAAGCGGCTTTGGAATATGCAGAAAAAATTAAAGCAATGCGAGCTAACCCTAAAATTAACCAAAACTTAGAAGTCGTTATGCGGGTTTATTTTGAAAAACCTCGTACAACTGTTGGCTGGAAAGGGTTAATTAACGATCCATACTTAAATGAAAGTTATGCATTAAATGACGGATTACGCATAGCACGTAAAGTATTATCTGATATCAATGACTTAACTGTTCCTGCGGCCGGTGAATTTTTAGATATGATTACACCGCAATATATGGCAGATTTTATGAGCTGGGGAGCAATTGGGGCAAGAACAACCGAATCGCAAGTTCATCGTGAATTAGCCTCGGGTTTATCTTGTGCAGTTGGTTTTAAAAATGGTACAAATGGCGGGGTAAAAATTGCATTAGATGCGATTTCTTCAGCAAAAGCACCACATCATTTCTTATCGGTAACTAAATTTGGTCATTCAGCGATTGTTTCTACCGCAGGTAATCCAGACTGCCATATTATTTTACGCGGTGGTGATAAGGGGACTAACTACGATGCAGCGTCAGTTGCCGAAGCTTGTGCAGCAATTGAAAAAGCCGGCAATCGCCCTCACGTGATGGTTGACTTCAGCCATGCTAACAGCCAAAAACAATTTAAACGCCAAATGGATGTATGTGCTGATGTATGCAGCCAAATTGCCAGTGGTTCTGATTTTATTTCAGGGGTAATGATTGAAAGCCATTTGGTTGAAGGTCGCCAAGATTTAATTGATGGTAAAGGCTTAGAAGCATTGGTGTACGGACAAAGTATTACCGATGCTTGTATAGGTTGGGCAGATAGTGAAAAAGCGTTATTCGATTTAGCTGATGCAGTTGAGCAACGCAGAAAAAATCGCCCATAATAAGATTTAAAATATTAAATGGCATACGTTAACATGTATGCCTTTACCTTTTTATATACAATATGAATCAAACAATTCTTGCTTTAGATACTGCCACTGAGGCCTGCTCCGTGGCTTTATTACATAATGAGGCTGTTTCTACTTTAAATGAAATCAGCCCAAGAACCCACACACAACGCATTTTACCGATGGTAGATGAACTACTGAAAAAATCAGATATTCAAATCAATGATGTGGATTTTTTAGTTTTCGGACGGGGACCGGGCAGCTTTACCG
Organism: Mannheimia granulomatis; assembly: GCF_011455695.1. Lineage (NCBI taxonomy): Bacteria > Pseudomonadati > Pseudomonadota > Gammaproteobacteria > Pasteurellales > Pasteurellaceae > Mannheimia > Mannheimia granulomatis. The sequence goes on from NZ_CP015030.1 coordinate 897,569, forward strand.
GTGTTAGAGTCGGAGTAAGCGTTGCTCAAGGTTTGGCAATGGGGGCAAATTTGCCTGTAGTTGCCGTTTCTAATTTAAAAGCAATGGCAGAAGAAGCCTACCAAAAGCTAAACGCAGATAAGGTAATTGCGTTAATTGATGCGAGAATGAATGAGGTCTATTTTGCTCAATTTGCCAAAAATGGAGATGAGTGGGTAGAAATCGTACCGGAACAAGTTTGCTCACCGGAAAAAGCGCTCAGTCAAATGCAGGTAGATGAAAAAACAGTGGTTGTCGGTACTGGCTGGGCTGCTTATTCGCAATTTTCCGAACAAAATCTACCGCTTGTAATCAGTGATATTTCCTTGCCATCTGCAGAATATATGCTTTCAATTGCTAAGATTGAAATTAAAAAAGGCAATACTACTTCTGCTTATGAGATAGAACCTGTTTATTTGCGTAACGAAGTGACTTGGGAAAAACTGCCGAATAAAAGATAAAACAAGCGGTTACGTTTTTCTAAGCATTTGTAAATATCAAAGGAAACTTAACCGCTTGTATTTATAACTTACCGAGTTTCTGCTTGTAATGGTAACGGCAAACGGAGAGATACTTGTCGTTACCTCCGATTTGAATCTGCGCCCCTTCTTTAATGGCTTCTCCGTTCTCGTTTAATCGCACTACAAAATGTGCTTTTCTACCACAGTCACAGATCGTTTTTAATTCTTCCAACTCATCTGCCCAGGCGAGAAGGTATTGGCTGCCTTCAAATAACTCAGCTTGAAAGTCGGTTCTCAACCCATAACACAGCACAGGAATTTTCAGTTTATCAACTACATCAGTTAATTGATAGACCTGATCTTTCGTCAGAAATTGGGCTTCATCAATTAAAATACAATGTAATATATTTTCAGCATGTTTAATTTCGATCTCTGCAAATAAATCGGTCTCAGCATTAAACAAACTTGCGACTTGAGAAATCCCTATGCGTGAACTTACTTTGCCGACACCAAAGCGATCATCAATCGCAGCAGTATAAACAAGGGTATTCATTCCACGTTCTTGATAGTTATAGGAGGATTGAAGCAGAGTAGTTGATTTTCCTGCATTCATTGATGAGTAGTAAAAATAGAGCTTTGCCATATTAAAAGTCAATAAAAAAACGGCTAAGAGTTAGCCGTTTGCGTTGAAAAATTAAACGTTGTCGATTTGACCTAAAAGTGAACGTAAACGATCTTGGAAATTTTGTTGTTCTACTTTTAACTGTTCGTGTTCTGCACGAAGTGATTCATTTTCTTGTTTTGCTGCATCGTTTTTGCCTTTTAACTCTTCAACTTCTAATTGAAGTAATTGGATAGTTTCAACAGCTTGTTTAATTTTTTCTTCTAATTGGTCTAATACGGATAAAGACATAGTTAATTACCTCTAAAAATAAGTATGAATGTTGTAAGGATTATACTCTAAATCTGACTCGCTTTTCATAAAAAAGTTTGGTTATTCCGATATTTTTATTCAAATGGTGATTTTTTAGTAACGAACTCGTTCAGATATTGATAAAATAAAGGCTCTCTTCTTTTAAAGTTTTTCTTTCAAGAAACTAAGGAATAAAAATGAAACGAACTCTCTCTTTTGGATTTTCCCGTGTCACTGAAGCTGCGGCACTTGCTGCTTATTCTTGGCTTGGTCGTGGTAATAAAAATGCCGCTGATGAAGCTGCTGTGAAAGCAATGCGTTTTATGCTAAATCAAATGGAGATACGTGGTGAAGTAGTAATTGGCGAAGGTGAAATTGATGAGGCACCAATGTTATATATCGGTGAAAAAGTTGGTTTATCTCGTCCTGAAGATGATGAAATTTCTATTGCGGTAGACCCGATTGACGGGACTCGAATGACGGCAATGGGGCAAGCAAATGCATTATCAGTACTTGCTGCGGGCGGCAAGGAAACTTTCTTAAAAGCACCTGATATGTATATGGAAAAATTAGTAGTCGGCCCTGAAGGGAAGGGGATGATTGATTTAAATCTTCCTCTTGAACAGAATCTTCGCCGAGTCGCTTCAAAAAAAGGTAAATTACTTTCACAACTCACCATTGCCATTTTAGCGAAGCCTCGTCACGAACAGATTATTGCCGATGTGCAAAAATTAGGAGTAAGAGTTATTGCAATTCCAGATGGTGATGTGGCCGCGGCAGTGCAATGCTGCTTACCTGATGCCGAGCTAGATTTATTGTACGGCCTTGGCGGTGCACCTGAGGGTGTTGTGGCTGGAGCAGCAGTACGTGCATTAGGCGGCGATATGAATGCACGTTTAATTCCACGCAATCAAGTCAAAGGTAATAGTCCTGAGCATTTAACTGCAACGGAAAAAGAACTTTCTCGCTGTCATGAAATGAATGTACCGGTAAGCACCGTGCTAAAATTAGAAGATTTAGTGCGAGATGATAATATTGTATTTGTTGCAACAGGCATTACTTCCGGCGATTTATTAAAAGGTATCAGCCGTAAGGGAAGTATTGCCAGTACAGAAACCTTGTTAATTCGCGGGCGTTCCCGTACTATTCGTAAAATTCAATCCTACCACTATGTTGATCGTAAAGATAACGAACTCTTGTCGCTAATGGATTTATAATGAATCATTCCTAAATTAAATCGGGCATTTGCCCGATTTTTTTGACTCACTTTTCGTGACATTGTTACGATTATTCTTCACTTTGTGTATTAACGGCACATAAGTTAAAACCCAATGTTTCCGCCACCGTACAAATAGTTTGAAATTTCACTTGGCTTGGATCTTTAAACAAACGCTTGAGGGTAGAAATCGAAATCCCGGTTTGCATTTCTAATGTGGCAAGCTCAATACCTAATGCTTTTCGTTGTGCATTTAGCTGCTGCCCAAATTTTTCTAAATTATCCAGCTTGTTTTTTTCAAATAATTTCTGTTCTTCCTGCTCTTGCTTTAAGGCTAGCTTTCTTAGTTGATTCAACTGATTTATCTGATTTTGTAGTTCTATGGAAATTCTCATCACTCCACCTAATTTATATTTGAGCTCTTTAATTCTATTTTTGTATTTTGTATTTCAAATATGAAACACATGACCACAAAAAGATTAAATTTAATCTTATTTCATTTTAAAAAACAAATCAACGGCTCAGATATAGCCTTTTACAAAAACAGACTTAACTAAAAACAAGAGAAAGTTTGTGATAAACTAGTCTCATTGATATTGAACATTGAGAGGATAAGACCTTATGGATCTCACCTATTTAGCTAAAATGCCTCAGCAAGAATTTACTGCTCGTCGCGAAAGAGTCTCTGCACAAATGCAAGAGAATTCAGCACTGTTGATTTTTACAGAAACGGAAAAACGCCGTAATAATGATTCTGAGTATTTATTCAGACCGGATAGCTACTTTTGGTATTTAACCGGTTTCGCCGAACCTAAATCAGCAGCATTGCTGATTAAAAGAGCAGGTCAAACAGATAGCATTATTTTTGTTCGTAAAAAAGACCCGTTGATGGAAACCTGGAATGGCAGGCGTTTAGGTATTGAAAATGCCCCAAGTGCGTTACAGTTTAACGCTGCTTTTGATATTGAAGATATCGAAAATATACTTGCAGAAAAATTGGAAAATTTGACCGCTTGTTATTATGCAGAAGGACTACAAGAATGGGGAGATAAGCTGATTTTTTCCGCACGTAAGAAAATGGACAAACCTTGCGATCTGATTGATTGGAAACCGATGTTGTCTGAGATGCGATTAATTAAATCCGAATTAGAAATTGCTTTAATACAGCAAGCTTGCCATATCTCCTCTATGGCACATATTAGAGCAATGAAACAAACCCGTCCGAATCGTTATGAAATGGAAATTGAGGGGGAAATTCAGCACGAATTTACCCGTTTTGGAGCAAGATTTCCTGCTTATAACTCTATTGTAGCAGGGGGCGAGAATGCCTGTATTCTTCATTACAATGAAAACGATCAAGCATTAAAAGATGGCGATTTATTGCTCATTGATGCCGGTGCTGAATTTGCCTACTACGCTGGTGATATTACCCGCACATTTCCGATTAACGGTAAGTTTTCTGAACCACAAAAAGCGCTGTATGAATTAACACTAACAATGTTAAAAGAGGCAACACAGCTACTGATACCAAATAGTTCAATAAAAGCAGCAAACGATAAAGCGGTGCAAATTCTCACCGAAGGTTTGGTGCATTTAGGAATTTTAAAAGGGGAGGTAGAAACCTTAATCGCCGAAAAGGCTTATCGTCAATTTTATATGCACGGCTTAGGGCATTGGTTAGGGCTGGATGTACACGATGTCGGCGATTATGGTAGTGAGCGTGATCGTCCGCTCCAAATCGGTATGGTGTTAACTGTTGAACCAGGTATTTATATCAGCAAAGAGGCAGATGTACCCGAACAATATAAGGGCATTGGTATTCGAATTGAAGATAATTTATTGATTACAGAATACGGCAATAAAAATTTAACCAGCGGTTGTCCAAAAGAGATTGCAGATATTGAGCAATTAATGCAATCTGCTTAACACTCGCCAGCGTAAATTTTTTGTAAAAAATAACCGCTTGCTTTGAAATATACATTAATTTGGCGTAATCTTATTCAGCCAAACATTCTGTTTGGGGTATACATGTAAGGAGTGTAAATATGTATTTTGAAATTTATAAAGATGCAAAAGAAGAATTCCGCTGGCGTTTAAAAGCCGGTAACCACGAAGTTATCGCAACCAGCCAAGCATATACAACTAAGCAAGGCTGCCAAAAAGGCATTGATGCGGTTAAAAAAGTCACCGCTGAAACAGTAGTAAAAGATTTAACTAAAGCAGAAGCATAATTTATTAAGCCCTAGTGTTTTGTACTGGGGCTTATTTTATTAATTATGCAGAAAATATGCTTAATTATTCAATTTAAGGATTGCAGATTTTTCTAAAAAAGATAATATAGCGATATATTATAAAGAGGAAATGTATGCATAACACCGAATTGGCTTTAGCCCAGTGGTTTAGACAATCCACACCCTATGTCAATATGCACAGAGGTAAAACCTTTGTAATTATGCTTGACGGAGATGTGATTGAAAGCCCAAATTTTGTCAATATTATCAACGATATCAGCTTATTGCACAGCTTAAATATTAAGCTGGTGATTGTTTTTGGTGCCAGACCACAGATCAATAGATTATTAACCGAACACCAAATTGAGCCTGAATACTACCATAATATTCGGGTGACTAATGCTCAATCGCTAGAGTATGTTAAGCAAGCCGTAGGTAAAGTGCATTATGATTTATTTGCCCGCCTATCATTGCGTTTACCGCATTCGGAAGTCATTAATGTGGTTAGCGGTAATATGATTTTGGCTCAGCCTCTTGGTGTAGTTGATGGTGTAGATTACGCTTTAAGTGGCAGAATACGCCGTATTAATATCGATAGCATTAAGCAGCAGCTTTCACAAAATTCTATTGTATTACTTGGGCCTATAGCACCTTCAGTAACAGGCGAAATGTTTAATTTACCCTTTGAGGATATTGCCACTCAAGTGGCCATCAAACTTCATGCAGATAAATTAATCGGTTTTTGTGAAGAACAAGGGATTTTAAATGAAGCAGGGCAGGTCATTCCTGATATTCTGCCGCAAGACGCAGAAAAGCACTTGAATCGTTTGGTTGAAGAAGGCAAATATCACACAGCAAAAGCTCGTTTTTTGCAAGCAGCGATTAGTGTTTGCAGAGAAGGCGTGAAACGCTCACATTTATTAAGTTATAAAGAAGATGGCTCATTACTCCAAGAGCTTTTCTCCCGTGATGGTATCGGAACGCAATTTTCTATGGAAAGTTCGGAAAATATCCGTATTGCCAATTCAAGTGATATTCCGGGATTATTGGATTTAATTCGTCCACTTGAACAACAAGGCATTTTGGTAAAACGGTCTCGTGAGCAGCTTGAAATGGAGATTGCCAACTATACTATTATTGAGCGTGATGGCGTAGTGATAGCCTGTGCCGCACTCAATCCTTATCCGGAAGAAAAAATGGCAGAAATGGCGTGTGTGGCGGTACATCCTGATTATCGTGATTCCTCCAGAGGCGATGTGTTACTCGCCAACATTCGCAAGCGGGCGGAGCAAATGGGAATGGAGAAGCTCTTTGTACTAACCACCCGTACAACCCAATGGTTTCAAGAACGTGGTTTTAGATTAGCAGATGCACAAGATTTACCACGTTATAAACGAGAAAATTACAATTACCAACGCCGTTCTAAAGTGTTAATATTACCACTCTGAGAAACTCCCTTTATCATCTTGCCTTTGATAAAGGGAGTTGCAAATTTTTCCGAAAATCAAACCGCTTGTTTAGCAAAAACTATGAAAAAACATCAACCAATTAAAGGGGCGATAGCTATCATTACCGCAGGGGTACTATTTGCTTGCATTAATACCTTAATCCCTAAATTAACCTCTATTTCGCCTATTGATTCCAGCGTAATTGCTTTGGTGCAATATCTCGTGGCATTTGTTTTTCTTTTGCCAAGTATGAGTAATATCGGCTTCTTCTCCTCACTCAAAACTGCTCATTTTGGGCAACATTGCTTCCGTATTTTTTTGTCAGCAATTGGTATTCAATGCTGGACACTTGCTCTTGCTAATCAATTACCGATTTGGCAGGGAATCGCTTTACTGATGACTTCACCATTATTTGTAACTATCGGTTCGGGACTGTTTTTAAAAGAAAATGTGGATAAAAAACGCTGGTTTGCCACTGCAATGGGCTTTATTGGCGCAATGATTATTTTAGAACCTTGGGGTGATAATTTTAATCTTATTACGTTATTACCCCTTGCAGCAGCATTTTTCTGGGCAGGTTATTCGTTAATGGTAAAAAAGCTCTCTCATTACGACAGCCCAACTACAATGGTGGCTTATTTGTTTATTCTGATTACCCCGTTTAATCTGCTAATTGCACTTACCAATCTTAGTCCAAGCGGATTTAGCTTGCCTTCGTGGAGCGATTTTGGCTTTTTGATTTTACTCGGCTTTTTTACTGCATTAGCCCAATTAGCTGTTGCCAAGGCTTATAGCATAGCAGATGCGTCTTACATCCAACCTTTTGATTTTATTAAATTACCGTTAAATGTATTAGCCGGCTGGCTCGTATTTAACTGGGTTCCACCCGGTAAATTATGGCTTGGAGCTGCCATTATTATTGCAGCGACAATTTACATTACCCATGCAGAAAGCCAACAAAGCAAAAAGTAAAGCCGTCACTTATAAATCAGTCAATTGCATAAAAAATCCCTTTATCAATTTGATAAAGGGATTTGCATATTTTAGCCTAAATTTGACCGCTTACAGGGCATTTTTATCACCACGAGATAAGCTAATCACCCCTGAGCGTACGATTTCCACAATCGAAGTTTCTTCTTTTACCGCCTCCACAAAGGCGTTAAGTTTTTCTGTGGTACCTGATAATTGAATGGTATAGAGTTTCGGTGTTAAATCGACGATTTGCCCACGATAAATATCTACCATACGCTTTAATTCATCACGAGATGAACCTGTTGCACGCACTTTTACCAATAATACTTCACGCTCAACGTGTTCATAAGCACTTAAATTGCTCACTTTAAACACATCAACTAACTTGTGTAATTGTTTTTCAATTTGCTCTAACACATGCTCATCGCCTTGAGCAACAATTGTCATACGAGAAAGACTCGGATCATCAGTAGGTGCTACCGTTAAACTTTCAATGTTAAAACCACGTTGTGAGAAAAGTGCTACTACTCGAGATAAGGCACCTGATTCATTCTCTAATAATACCGCTAATGTTCTACGCATCTGTTCTCTCCGTTTTACTTAACATCATTTCATTCATTGCACCACCACGAACTTGCATCGGGTAAACATGTTCTGTTTCATCAACACGTACATCAACGAATACTAATTTATCTTTAATTGAAAATGCTTCTGTTAATTTTGCTTCCAGCTCAGAAGGGTGGTCAATTTGAATTCCGACATGTCCGTAAGCTTCGGCTAGTTTCGCAAAGTTTGGTAGCGAGTTCATATACACCTGAGAGTGGCGGCCAGAGTAGATAATATCTTGCCATTGTTTCACCATACCTAAGAAACGGTTATTGAGGCTAACAATCACAATTGGCGTATCATATTGTTTAGCCGTTGAAAGCTCTTGGATATTCATCTGAATACTGCCATCACCGGTTACACACACTACCGTTGCGTTTGGATGGGCAAATTTTACCCCCATTGCTGCTGGCAAACCAAAACCCATGGTGCCCGCACCACCAGAGTTAATCCAACGGCGAGGCTTGTCAAAACCATAGTGTAATGCCGCAAACATTTGGTGTTGCCCTACATCTGAAGCAACGTAAGCTTCTCCATTTGTTAATTTATGAATCATCTTAATCACTTGCTGTGGTTTGATTACCTCTGTACTTTCTTCAAATGCAAGGCAGTTACGTGCTTTCCATGCATCAATTTGGCTCCACCAAGCGGTCAAATCTGCCTGACTTTTTGCAAGATTTTCTTCTTCTAATAAGGAAAGAAATTCATCCATTACATTTTTCGCACTGCCTACAATCGGAATATAAGCTTGGACTGTTTTAGAAATAGAGGCCGGATCAATATCCACATGAATCACTTTTGCATTGGGGCAATATTTCGCTAAATTATTGGTGGTACGATCATCAAAACGCACACCAACTCCTAGAATCAAGTCGCTTTCGTGCATCGCGTTATTCGCTTCAAAAGTACCGTGCATCCCTAACATACCTAAAAATTGCTTATCGGAAGCAGGGTAGGCACCTAAGCCCATTAACGAGGTTGTTACCGGAAGATTTAATTTTTGTGCAAATTCAGTCACTTCCGCAGAACATTCCGCACTAATTACACCTCCACCCACATAAAGAACAGGGCGTTTTGCCACTAATAAGGCTTTTAATGCTTTTTTGATCTGACCTTTATGACCTTGAACTGTTGGGCTGTATGAACGCATTGAAATCGCTTTCGGGTACTCATACGGATATTTATTAAGAGGGTTGACTACATCTTTAGGAATATCAATCACTACCGGTCCCGGGCGTCCTGTTGAGGCAATATAAAACGCTTTTTTGATGATATGCGGAATTTCTTCAGGATTTTTTACTAAGAAACTGTGTTTAACTACTGGACGGGAAATACCAATCATATCGCACTCTTGGAAAGCATCGCTTCCAATAAGGCTTGAAGGTACCTGACCGGATAAAATCACAAGTGGTACAGAGTCTGTGTATGCGGTCAAAATCCCGGTAATCGTATTAGTTGCCCCAGGGCCGGAAGTAACTAATACGCAACCAACCTTACCTGTAGAGCGAGCATAACCATCTGCCATGTGTACAGCACCTTGCTCATGGCGAACTAAAACGTGGTTTAAACCATGAGTATGAATAGCATCATAAATATCAAGCACCGAACCGCCCGGATAGCCGAAAACGTATTCTACGCCTTCGTCCTTTAGGGACTGTACGATCATTTCTGCACCGGAAAGTTTTTTCATTGAATCCTCCAACAAAATAAAATGTTATGTTTGCTTTTTGATATGTTTGAATTGTGCAGTAAAACAGATTAGCTGTCTAGTGTCATTTTTATGAAATGATAGTCATAATATTGGTTTTTAAAACTACAAAAACCAAAAATAAAAGTTTTAAATAAAATTAATTCGGCTTATTTAAGCTTTTTTGATTTAAAGTTCTATATTTTATTCTTTTAACAAAATTTAAAACTTTTTTTTTGATTTACTAAGAAAAACAGAAAAGAAAAGCGGTTAAATTTTTCTCATTTTTTGCAAAAAAATAATCAAATTTAACCGCTTGCGAAAAGTACTAAAATTATTCGTCTGCCTTTGACTCTATCAAATCATTTGCATCTGTTGTAATTTTAGCTATTGCATTGCGATAAGTGATTTCTAAAGTTTCTCGACTGGTTGCTATCACACCTTGATCAATTAAGAAGCCATCTTTCACATCATATACCCAGCCATGTAAAGAGAGTTTTTTACCTTGTTCCCAAGCTGCTTTTACAATAGAGGAGCGACCTAAATTATAAACTTGTTCCGCAACATTAAGGCGGGTAAGTACATTTGAGCGTTCTTCGTAAGGTAGTTTGCCCAATAAATAACTATGTTTAAACCAAATATCGTGAATATGTAATAGCCAGTTATTAATTAAACCTAGCTCTTTTTGAGCAATAGCAGCATTAATACCGCCACAATTAGTATGGCCACAAATAATGATATGTTCAATTTCAAGAACATCTACTGCATATTGCACAACCGATAAACAATTCAGATCCGTATGAATAACCATATTTGCTACATTACGGTGTACAAACAGTTCGCCGGGGCCTAGCCCTGTTAGCTTTTCTGCAGGTACGCGACTATCAGAACAACCAATCCATAAGTAAGTAGGTTTTTGATGCTCAGCTAACTCTTTAAAATAGTCTGATTGTTCATCCTTCATCTTAGTTGCCCAAGCATGATTGTTAGCAAACAAACGCTCAATTCTTTCCATAAATTCTCCTTTTAACGAAAAGTAGCTATTGATTATATGATTAAATGCAGGACTAGGGTAGTAAAAATAAAAATGCCCTTAGAAGTTTAAGGGCATTTTTCAACTTATTTTATATGCGATTATTGTGTTGCTTGGATAGCTGTTAATGCAATTGTATAAACAATATCATCAACTAATGCCCCACGCGACAAGTCATTTACCGGTTTACGCATACCTTGTAGCATTGGTCCGATAGAAACTAAATCTGCTGAACGCTGTACAGCTTTGTATGTGGTATTACCAGTATTTAAATCCGGGAATACAAAGACTGTTGCTTTACCGGCTACCGGTGAATTCGGCGCTTTAGAACGTGCAACATCTTCCATTACTGCTGCATCGTATTGTAATGGGCCGTCAATGATTAAATCCGGACGTTTTTCTTGTGCGATACGAGTTGCTTCTTTAACTTTCTCAACATCAGCTCCGGAACCGGATGTTCCGGTAGAGTAGGAGATCATCGCAACACGTGGCTCAATACCAAATGCTTTAGCAGATTCTGCAGATTGAATTGCGATTTCTGCTAATTGCTCCGCTGTTGGATCCGGATTTACCGCACAGTCGCCGTAAACAAGTACTTGGTCAGGTAACAGCATAAAGAAGATTGACGATACAATTGAGCTTCCCGGTGCAGTTTTAATAATTTGCATCGGTGGGCGAATAGTATTTGCTGTAGTATGAACTGCACCAGATACTAAACCATCTACTTCTCCGGCTTCTAGCATCATCGTACCTAATACGACAGTATCCAATAATTGCTCACGAGCAACAACTTCTGTCATACCTTTCGCTTTACGTAACTCAACTAAACGTGCAACATAGTTTTCGCTTACGCTTTCAGGATCAATAATCGTGATACCTGCACCTAATTTAACACCTTGTGCTTCAGCTACACGCTGCACATCTGTCGGTTTAGCAAGTAATACGCATTCTGCAATGCCTCTCTCAGCACAAAGTGCAGCCGCTTTTACAGTACGAGGCTCATCACCTTCTGGTAATACAATGCGTTTTTTCGCTTGGCGTGCATATTCAGTTAACTGATAACGGAATGCCGCAGGCGATAAACGACGAGCACGTGTTGCAGCTTTAGATACTTCATCCACAAAGCCGGCATTAAATTGACTTGCCATATATTCTTTAATTTCGGCAATACGTTCTTTATCATCAACCGGTACTTCTAAACTAAAACTCTGTAAGCTCAGTGCGGTTTGCCATGTATTTCCTTCAATACGGAATACCGGAACGCCGGTTTCAAATGCTTGTTGGCAAAGTTTAGAGATAGAAGTCTCGATTTTATAGCCACCAGTTAATAAAATAGCACCGATTTCAACACCATTCATAACAGCCAATGATGCTGCAACTAACACTTCCGGTCTGTCAGCAGAAGTCACTAATAAACTGCCTGCTTTGAAATGGTCAACCATGTGAGTTAAACTGCGAGCACAAAAAGTAACACCGCGAATACGACGAGTTCTAATTTCCCCTTCATGTAAAATTGATGCACCTAAATGTTTTGCTACATCAATTGCACGAGTTGCAATTAATTCGGCTTTCCACTCAATACAACCGAGTAGTTTAATCGGACTTTTAGCAAATAAATTTTCAACTTCGGAAATCTTATTACTAGAGTGTTGGAAAGAATCAAAAATTTCAGTTAAATCCGGACGGGTACGGCCTGACTCATCAACCGGGGCATTAAATTTATTAATAATAACACCGAGCAAATTAGGGTTGCTACGTCCACCGAACTCTGATGCTGCTGCTTCAATTCGTTCTTTTAATTGAGCAGGTGTATCTGATGCAGGAGCTGCAACTAATACCAATTCAGCATCAAGCGCTTGTGCCATCTCATAGTTAATGCTGTTTGCATAAGAATTTTTACGGGTTGGAATTAAACCTTCAATAATGACAATTTCATTATTTTTGGAAAGTTTTTGATGACGTTCTACAATTTTTTCCAACAATACATCAGTTTGGTTTTGACCGATCAAGGTCTCAGCCTCACTTAGCATAAATGGTTCACCCACCTCTGTGGTTTGATCTGCTCGGATAATCGTAGTAGAGCGGTCTAAAGTATCTTCACCGCTAATAGGTTGAGAAATTGGTTTTAAAAAACCAACTTTGGAACCTTTTTGTTCTAATGCATGAACTAAACCTAAACTCACACTGGTTAAACCCACACCGGTTGAAATAGGAATAAGAATAATTGTTCTAGACATGATAATTTCCAATTTTAAGAAAGTGAAAGGGCAGAATATCTGCCCCTATTATTATAATGCTAATTTAGCTGTATCTTGTGCAATCACAAGTTCTTCGTTGGTTGGGATGACCACTGCTTTGAATGCTGAGTCATCACTTGTAATAACGCCTTCTTTACCAAAACGAGCAGCTAAGTTACGTTCGTGGTCAACTTTAATACCAAATAATTTTAAGTGATTTAAGGTTAATTCGCGAACAAGTCCAGAGTTTTCGCCAATACCGCCGGTAAATGCAATTGCGTCTAAATGATCTGTACCTAAAATTGCCATATAAGAACCAATATATTTTGCTAAACGATAGCTATAAACATCTAAAGCACGTTTTGCTTCAGGTTTAGAGGCATCATTGTAGTTATCTTCTGCATAACGGCAATCGCTAGTCACTTCAGTTAACCCCATAAGGCCCGATTTTTTAACAAGGGTAGCGTCAATTTCATCCATTGACATGCCTAAGTTATTATATAAGAAAGAGATGATAGCAGGATCAATATCACCACAACGTGTACCCATGACTAAACCTTCTAATGGCGTTAAGCCCATTGAAGTATCAATACATTTGCCATTGCGAACTACAGAAACTGAGCCACCATTGCCTAAGTGACAGATAATTGCATTAGTTTGCTCAAGCGATTTGCCAGCCAATTCGGCAATTTGTGATGTGAGATAGAAATGGCTTGTACCGTGGAAACCATAGCGACGAATACCATGTTCTTTGTAGAATTTATATGGAAGAGCATATAAGTATGCATGCTCCGGCATAGTTTGATGGAATGCTGTATCAAATACTGCAACGTTTTTTTCTTTTAATTCAGGGAAAATACGGAATGCTTCTTTAATACCAATTAAGTGTGCCGGATTGTGTAATGGAGCAAATTGAATTGCATCTTCAATACCTTTAATAACTTCATCTGTAATCACAACAGATGAGGTAAATTTCTCACCTCCGTGAACAATACGGTGTCCAATTGCACCAATACCTGCTTTTAATTCATCAGATAATAATTTTTCAGCGATAAAAGTCAGTGCTTCGCTATGAGCAGCACCTGCACCTAAATCTGCGTTACCTTTCTCACCATTTAATTTCCATTTAATACGAGCATCCTCTAAATTAAATGCTTCTGCAAGGCCTGATAATTTTTCAGCACCTGTTACAGGATCTAAAATAGCAAATTTTAAAGATGAACTACCACAGTTAAGGATTAAGATTAAGTTGTTAGACATTGTCAAATTACCTTATTTTTTAGAAAAAGTATGAATAAAACCCACTTTTTTCAGTGCGTTTATAGCTGTAAAGGATACACCTTTCAGACACTAAAATAAATGCTTGAAATAAAAAAACGTAAAAATGTAACTAAAATTTGATATAAGCGGCAATAAAAGCAAAAAAGTCTAGATATCAAGCGGTTATTTTTTTAGAATATTTTGCAATTTATTCATAATAAAAAGGAGTGGCCTCATGCTAAATCGAAGAAAATTCATCCAAATCGGAGCAAGCGCAATGCTTGTATTAGGTACTCAACCTCTGGCATTCGCGCAAAATGCAAAAAAAGCAAAATTACGGGTAATCGCCACGACCGATATTCACGGCTTTTTAACAGACTTTGACTACTATAAAGATGCACCGACCGAAAAATTTGGTTTTACCCGCACAGCAACGCTTATCAAGCAGGCAAGGGCAGAAGCTAAAAACAGTGTACTTGTAGATAACGGGGATTTAATTCAAGGTAACCCTATTTCAGATTATCAATCAACCAAAGGTGCGAAAGAAGGAAAAGCCGATCCATCCATTATGGCATTAAATGCAATGCAATATGATGTAGGCACTTTAGGTAATCACGAATTCAACTATGGATTAACCTATTTAGATAATGCTATTAAACAAGCTAAATTCCCGATTATTAATGCCAATATTGTAAAACCGAAATCTGACGAGCCGGTTTTCAAACCTTATTTTATTCAAGAAAAAGAAATTGTAGATGAAAAAGGCAAAAAATCGAAAGTCAAAATTGGCTATATCGGTTTTGTGCCACCACAAGTCATGATTTGGGACAAAGCCAATTTAGAAGGCAAAGTTGAGGCTCGTGATATTGTAAAAACAGCTGAAAAATATATTCCTATCATTAAAAAAGCCGGGGCAGATATTATTGTTGCATTGGCACACACAGGACCATCTGATGAACCATATCAAGAAGGTGCTGAAAACGCAGCATTCTACCTTGCTGATATAAAAGGTATTGATGCCGTGATTTTTGGTCATTCGCATAGATTATTCCCAAATAAAGAATTTGCCTCTTCACCAAACGCTGATATTGAAAAAGGAACCATGAAAGGGGTTCCAGAAAGTATGGCCGGTTATTGGGGTAATCACATTAGTGTGATTGACTTAACATTAGCTGAAAAGAACGGTAAATGGGTTGTTGTAGATGGTAGAGCAGCGCTGCGTCCAATTTATGATGCTGAAAAGAAAAAAGCAACTGTAGAAAATCATCCTGAAATTGTGGCATTATTAAAAGACACCCACGAAGAAACTCGTAAATTCGTATCCCAACCGATTGGTAGGGCAACTGACAATATGTACAGTTATCTTGCTTTAGTTCAAGATGATCCAACCATTCAAATTGTAAACCAAGCACAAAAAGCTTATGTTGAGAATGTAGTCAAAGGCCTACCGGAACTTGCCGGACTTCCTATTTTAAGTGCGGGGGCACCATTTAAAGTAGGTGGACGTAAAAACGATCCAACAGGCTATACAGAAGTAGATAAAGGGGAATTAACCTTCCGAAATGCTGCTGATTTATATTTATATCCAAACACGTTAGTGGTGGTTAAAGCAACAGGGGCAGAATTAAAAGAGTGGTTAGAATGTAGTGCAGGAATGTTTAAACAAATTGATGTATCTAGCGATAAACCGCAGTCTTTACTAGATTGGACAGGCTTTAGAACCTATAATTATGATGTGATTGATGGGGTCAATTACCAATTTGATTTAACTCAGCCTGCTCGTTATGACAGTGAATGTAAATTAATCAATGAAAATGCTCATCGCGTTATTAATTTAAGCTTTAATGGTAAACCTGTAGACGACAAACAAGAATTCTTGATTGCGACCAACAATTACAGAGCTTATGGCGGAAAATTCCCGGGTACAGGCGATAGCCATATTGTCTTTGCAGCACCGGATGAAAACCGTCAAATTTTAGCGAATTACATTTCAACGGAAAGTAAAGCACATGGGCAAGTTAGCCCGAAAGCGGATAATAACTGGCGAATTGCACCTATTTCATCTCAGGTTAAGTTAGATATTCGTTTTGAAACTTCACCGACCGAAAAGGCAAAAGCTTTCATTCAGTCTAATGCTCAATATCCAATGGAATATATTGAAAATGATGAAACCGGTTTTGCCGTCTATCGAGTGGATTTAAGCAAATAATCCTTGGCATATAACTCATTGAAAGCGGTCGAATTTGCAAAAAATTTTACAAATTTGACCGCTTGTTTTTGATAGAGTAGCTGCTTTTAAAGCATAGCATTGATTTGATTGCTGATGTTTTGGCGGATTTCATCAAAATTGGTCTGTTTCACTAACTTCCCATTTTCAAAAATCACCTCTAAAAGATCGTCAGAGAAATCATCCTGCGCTTTTAAATTATCAATATAATGCTCAAAAGTGATGACTTTAACTCTACCTTTTTGCGATTTTTTCAATCCGTTATCTGTTTTAGGTGCTTTAAAAATCGCTTTTTCAATGCCGTTAATCGTGATAGATGTCGCCTTAGTTGCAAAACCTAGAGTATCCCGAGTATTGTTTTGGTATGTTTGGGCACCAACACCAAACACAATATTACTAGAGGCGAACCCTTTGGCTTTTAATCCTTCAAGAATTTTAACCATTTTCTCGTAAGTAACACCATCCCCATAAATCGCACCAATACATGGATTAAGTACCTTATATCCTTTTTTGTTAATGGTTCCTCCAAAAATATCCCACAAACATTCAATTAGCCCTTTGCGTTCATGTTCTGTATTTAAAGTCAGATCTCCGCAAATAATTGCAAAAAAATCACCGCTATCAGGACGAATAACAATCTTAGCATTCTCAGGGCGAGCTAAAATTTCTTCTTTAAGTATAGGAAGATTCACCGTAATGTTGTACCAAAAGTCAGTGGTATCTGCCACAATAGACAACATATTATTTGGATATTTTTGCATTAAATAACGAAATGTTGGTAGCTCATCTATACCGTGCGAGCTCATTACTGAATGCTCTGAGGCTGGAATAGAGGTACCAATTAAATTTTTAGAACCATAATAACACTCTATAAAGGTGATCGCAGGAATCGTATCTGTACCTAAAAAGGAGGTTAAATGACCTGCTCCCGAACTCTCGGCTGACTCTAAAGAACTCATTCCTCGCATTGAAAAATCATGAGACTGATAGAGCAGGTGAGCGTTGTTATCACAAGTTTGATGAGCAAATTTCGTTAATTCTAACCGATATGCAAACGCAATAGATGCTGAGGTTATCGGCTGCCACAATGAAAGGTTAATTAGAGTTTCCAGATAATTAGTCAACCAAAAGAAGTCTGGATGTGTATTTTCAATCGTCATCATCGGCACTTTTATGGACACGGATTGCCCTTCAGGAATTGCTTTAATTCTGATAGGCAAATAGCCTAAGCTATGCAATTGAGCGATATGTTCGCCGGTATCATCCATATTTAAAGTATTTTTGATAAACTGTGTATATTCTAAAACGACCTCAGATTGAGGGCGTGCAAAAAAATTATCTTCAAAATAATGTATCAGATATTTAACAATGAAAGCTTGGAATCCAAACGAAACCGCCCTTGTCAAAAATGGAGCGTAAACATTACTTCTTGGAGTAAATGTGCTATACAGCACTTGAGAACCTTCCGGATATTGAATACGATGAGATGTCTTATAGAAGTCACATAACAATAACGGAATTGAGGTTGCATTTATTTTTTTAAAGTCTGAAATATACAATTTATTGAAATCCTTTACAATGAATATTTATATCAGACTAACATGATAAATAAAAAATGAAAAGTATTTATTACAAAATAATGAATTTATAGATAAATCTTACAATGACAAAAATTCGCATAACGTATGTTATGTTAAATAAAATATTGAGACAGTAAATTCTATAAATTTAATCACAATTTCCCTCTCAATTTTCATTTCTTATATGTAAAAAAACAAGCGATCATTTTTTTGCAAAAAATACAAAAAATCTGACCGCTTGTAAGTGAATTATAAAAAGATTACTTCAACTGTTTAAAAGCTTGCAATAAGTCTGCTTTAATATCTTCCAGATGCTCTAAGCCTACAGAAAAACGAAGTAAATTATTCGTAATACCACGTGCGATACGTTCTGCTTCCGGAATATCCATATGCGTTTGTGTTGCCGGGTAAGTAATAAAACTTTCTGCACCACCTAAACTTTCAGCGAAGGTAATTAAGTTGATCGCTTTGAGGAATTTAGGCACCCATTCTTCTTTTTGTAAGCGGAACGACACCATACCGCTTTTACCTGAATAAAGTACGCTGTCAATTTCAGGCTGCTCTGCTAAAAATTTAGCAATTTCTGTTGCATTGTGTTGATGACGTTCCATACGCAATGCTAAGGTTTTCATGCCACGAACTGCAAGATAAGAATCAAATGGTGAAAGCACCGCCCCGGCACAGTTTTGGAAATAGAATAAACGCTCGCTTAAATTTTGTCCGTTTACTTTCGTAGCTTCTGAATCTTTAGCCACAATTAAGCCGGCTAATACATCATTATGCCCAGATAGATATTTGGTAGCACTATGAATCACAATATCTGCACCGTGTTCAATCGGACGGAATAAGGCTGGTGTTAAGAAAGTATTATCTACAATCAGCATCAAATTATGCTTTTTAGCAATCTTAGAGATTGCAGCTACATCACACTCCTCCATTAACGGATTCGAAGGGGTTTCGACAAAAATTGCTTTGGTATTAGGTGTGATAGCTGCTTCAATTGCAGTTAAATCGGCTGTATTCACATAAATAGGCTTTAATGTGCCGTGATTTTTGTGGCTGAAATCAAATAAACGGTAAGAACCACCGTAAACATCGCTAGAAATAATCCATTCATCTGGGGATTTAAACAGCGACATCACCAACTGAATTGCAGCCATACCTGAAGCCATAGCAAAGCCTGCATCACCGCCTTCTAAATCAGCAATCCCCTGCTCTAACACCGCACGGGTTGGGTTTTTAGTACGGGTGTAATCCCAGCCTGTTGATTCGCCTAAGCCATCGCGGCCATAAGCGGTAGAAAGAATAATCGGCATTGCCACTGCACCGGTGCGAGGATCGGTTCGATTTCCGATTTGAACTAAAGTGGTTTCGATGTTGTTGAATTTTGTCATTGTTATTATTCCTTCAATTTTATAGGTTATTTAAATCTAACACATCTGTCATATCAAACAGTCCATTTTGTTTTGTGTTTAACCATTTCGCTGCACGCACAGCCCCATTAGCGAAGGTCATTCGGCTGGAGGCTTTATGGGCGATTTCTACACGTTCGCCTTCATCGGCAAACCACACAGAATGTTCACCGATAACATCTCCGGCACGAATGGTCGCAAATCCGATTTCATCACGTTTGCGTTCGCCTGTAATGCCATTACGCTCAAATACGCCGTGTGTTTTTAAATCACGCCCAAGCGTTTTCGCAATATGTTCGCCCATTGATAATGCTGTTCCTGATGGTGCATCAACTTTGTGGCGATGATGAGCTTCAATCACTTCAATATCACAATAATCGCCCATTACTTTTGCGGCTTTTTCTAACAGTTTGAATACTAAATTCACGCCCACGCTGTAGTTTGACGCAAATACAATACCGATTTTTTCCGCTGCGGATTGAATTGCGGCTTTGCCTGCATCATCAAAACCGGTTGTACCAATAACCATTTTTTTATTATTTTCTATACAAATGGCGATATGCTCTAAGGTACCTTCCGGGCGGGTGAAATCAATTAATAAATCAAATTTATCGGCATTTTCAGCCACATTATCGGACACCGCAACGCCTAAAGTACCAATACCAACTAACTCCCCTGCATCTGCACCGACTAATGATGAACCTTTACGCTCAAATGCAGCACCTAACTCTACCCCTTCGGTATTTTGCACTGCCGTAATTAGATTACGCCCCATTCGCCCGCCGGCACCGACAATTCCGATTTTTAATGTCATATTCTTTCCTTTTTGTTGTGTTACAAGCGGTTTGATTTTACAAGAATTTTGCAAAATTTTGTGAAATTTTTACCGCTTGTTGGCTATTTTTCCGATTTCCCCATTACCATAATATGTACGGTAATTTCCTCACGATCATGGTAAAGATGTTTTGCTTGAATTTTGAACCAAAATCCTTGTTTTACCAGTTCATCTTCCAAAAATTGTAAGCAAAGTTGCACCTCTTGATAGCGTTTTTTCATCGGTAATTTTAGGTTGAAAATCGTTTCACGACACCAACCGTTAATCAGCCATTTCGCCATTAATTTGGCGATACGCATTGGTTGTTCAACCATATCACACACCAACCAATCAATTTGCTTACGTTTTGGAGGTTGAAACTTAAAGCCATCTTCCGGGCAATGCTCAATTCGTCCCGTTTCATGTAAACTGGCAGCCATTTTGCCGTGATCGACCGCATAAACAAACACGCCACGTTTGACTAATTGGTAAGTCCAACCGCCCGGGCAAGCACCTAAATCCACGCCAATCATCGTATCGTTAAAGCGTTTTTTCTCTTCCGCTTGCGGAATAAAAGTTAAAATCGCCTCTTCTAATTTTAAAGTAGAACGGCTTGGCGCCTCAGCCGGGAATTTTAAGCGAGGGATTCCCATAAAAAACGGCGATTTATTATGATTATAAGCATAGCCTACATAGCATGCCCCTGACCGGATAAACAGAATATGCAGACTGATACTCCCCTTCGCGTTATCTGATTTGGTTAGCCAGCCTTGTTTTTTCAATGCAGAACGCAGCGGTACAGTAAATTTACGGCAAAAAGTTAATAACTCTTTGGCCTCATTGGTGTCCGGTGTTTCCACAAAAACATCTGAACTGTTACTAGGGTTCATCTCGGCATATTGGCTTAAAATCGGCGAAATTCGGTCATTTTCAGGTAAATTTTGCAGCAAATCACCCACTACAATCATTTGGCGAACGAAAATAAGCTGTTCAAACTTCAGCTCGCGAGCTAACCGATCCGCATCTCCTGTTTGATAGCACTCAAAGATCACATAACCACTGTTTTCTTTAAGGTTAGCGAAGCCAAAAACACCCAGCTGAGCCGCTTTGTCGCTGATCTCCCCTGCCACCTCTTTTTCAAAACCTGAACGGCAATAAAGTGCTAATTTGTTAAACCCTGATTTATTTAGCATAACTTCTCACACTCACATAAATTAATGCAGCCCAGCCAAGCATAAAGCACAGACCACCAATCGGCGTTAGCCAATGAATAGTTGGAATATCTAATGCTCGTAGATAGAGATTTCCGCTGAAAAGTAAAATCCCTAATGTCCAGCTACCGCCAATAATATTGATGGCTTTCTCTCTACAAGCGGGCGGATTTTGCGAAAAATTTGCAATTTGGAATAAGCCCAAAGCTAGAATTGCCACGGTATGAAACATTTGATATTTAATGCCTGTATCAATCCAGCCTAAAGCTTTAGGCTCTAAATGTGGCGATAATCCATGGCTGGCGAATGCCCCAAACGCCACGGTAAAAAAGCCGCTAAGGGCGGCAATGGTAAGAAATTTGTTTTTCATAACAGACTCGTTAATAATAAAAATGCCTTACTATAACATACTAGAGCGATAGATAAGCGGTCAATTTCACGAAAAATTTTGCAAAAAATTCTTATAAAATGACCGCTTGTATGATGATTACTCTCTAAATTCAGGTGCTTCAAACACCTTCACTTTTGGAGCTTCGCCGATAAATTTTTCCACCTGAACTGTGGTGGTATTCGGGGCATTGCCCTGCCCAAGCTTTGAAGAGCCTTCATTACAAGTCAGGACGTTCGGATTACCGCTTCGACATAACGCGTTTGGTTGGGTTAAATCCTCAGGATCGTACCAACCACCTTCGTAAAGAGCAACTGTGCCTTTGATAATACCATCTGTTACCACCGCTCCCGCCAATACTTGTCCGCGTTTGTTAAAAACTCGCACAATATCACCGCTTGTAATACCTCGCTCGGCAGCATCCTCCGTATGAATTAGCACAGGCTCTCTGCCATTTACTTCATAATATTGGCGAAGTGAAGAATAAGCCAATTGGCTGTGCAAGCGGTATTTAATATGTGGCGTAACTAATGCTAACGGCTCACTTTCTGTCGTTTTTCCCGAATATTCCTCGTGTTCCAACCACATTGGATGACCTTGGCAATCTTCATAGCCCATATTCGCCACTGTTTGTGAGAAAATCTCAATTTTGCCTGATGGTGTAGCTAGTTTATGGGTAATCGGATCTTCTCGATAATCTTGATAACGAACAAAATTGTTGCTATTTTGCTCAGATTCAAATGAGAACACCTTATTTTCCGACCAAAATATATCAAAATCCGGCAACGGTCTTTCCGCTTTTTGTGCTGCATCAAAAGCGACTTGGTAAAATTCCGACAACCATTGCATTTCGCTTTTACCTTCAGTAAATTCCAGCCCTTTGCCGGCTCGTTTAGCAAGTTCAGCAAAGATATCATAATCATTTTTTGCTTCAAATTGAGGCGGAACTACTTGTTTCATTGGGATGATATGTTTTACCACATAATCCCCTGCCACCGTTAAATCATTACGCTCATAGCTTGTGGTTGCAGGCAGAACAATATCTGCCATTCGAGCAGTTGGAGTCCAAAAACATTCATTGACGATGACGGTTTCCGGCTGCTGCCACGCTTTCACTAAATAGTTGGTGTCTGGGTGATGTGCAAACGGATTCCCGCCCGCCCAATAGACTAATTTAATGTTCGGATAAGTGAAGGTTTTCCCATTAAAATCAAAAGGTTGATTTGGATTTAGCAAAGCATCGGCAATGCGGGCAACCGGGAAAAACGGCATTTGCGGATTCGGCTTGCCTGCGTTAATTGCCCCTAGGCGGATACCCGAATCATTACTTAAACCATTGGTTGAATAGCGATAATTTAAGCCAAACCCACCGCCCAGTAAGCCGATTTGCCCGAGCATTGAAGCAAGAGTAACTAGCATCCAATGGCTTTGCTCGCCGTGTTGTAGGCGTTGCAAGCCCCAGCCGGACATTAACATGGTGCGATTTGCCACAAAGGCGCGAGCTAATGCTTGAATGGTTTCGGCAGAAATGCCACAAATCTGGCTTGCCCATTCTGCAGTTTTCGGTTGATTATCGGTTTTACCTAACACATAGTCGCTAAATTGCTCGAAACCAACGGTATATTTCGCTAAAAATACGTGATCGTGCAGGTTTTCGCTAATTAGCGTATGGGCGATACCCAACATTAATGCCACATCGGTTCCTGTGTTGATTGGCAACCACTCTGCCTCTAAAAATTGACAGGTTTCGCTACGGACTGGGTCGATACAAATCACTCGTTTCCCACTAGCTTTGATTTTAGCTAGATAATCAATGCCTTCCGGCTCAGCAGATGTCCAAGCAATGCGTAAGGTGTTGAGTGGATTAGACGACCAAATTACCAATAATTCGGTGCTTTCGACAATAGTGTGCCAACTCGTTTGCTGAGCATAAACTTCAATATTACCTAAAACATGCGGCATAATCACTTGTACAGCACCAGTGGAATAATCGCCACGACTGTTTACAAATCCACCTGTTACATTCAAATAACGTTGTAAAAGTGTGCGAGAGGCGTGTAGAGAACCACAACTATACCAACCGTAAGAGCCACCAAAAATCGATTCGCTGCCATATTGTTGGCGAACACGCTCTATTTCTCCCGACACTAGCTCAAAGGCTTTATCCCAAGACACACGTACCCATTCATCACGCCCACGCAATGTGGTGTCTTTGTTATCTTCCAAATAGCCTTTACGCACCATCGGGTATCTCACCCGAACAGGACTATAGAGCTGATCTGCTACAACATCTTGTAATTCATTCTGATGATTTTTAGGTAAATAACCTTCTGATTTCACTACTCTGCCGTTTTCAACGGTGACATTTAATGCTCCCCAATGAGCTGCTGTAGTAATGGTGTTTGCGGGTTTGTCTAAGGCGATAAACTGCCCATTTTCTAATTGATTTGCCATATTTTCTGTCTGCTGCTTTTCTGTTTGTTGTATTGAAATTTGCGAGAGAATTTACTTCAATGAACTCGAAGTTGCAATACAAGCGGTCGTTTTTTATGGGAATTTTGCAAAACAAAACCCACCAAACGGTGGGTTAAGATTGATGATTATAATGCTACTTGAACAATCACATTATCCGCTTTTTTCACATAACTATTGATTTGGTCAAAATTCATATAGCGGTAAATGTCATCTTTGTCTTTTTGTAGGTCATTCACATAGCCAAGATACTCTTCCGGTGTTGGTAATTTACCTAACAGAGCAGAAACTGCAGCCAGCTCCGCAGAGGCTAAATAAACATTCGCCCCTTGCCCTAAACGGTTCGGAAAGTTTCGGGTTGAAGTTGAAACCACATTAGCATTATTCGCCACTCGTGCTTGGTTGCCCATACAAAGTGAGCAACCCGGCATTTCAACTCGAGCCCCGCTTTTACCGTAAATGCTGTAATAGCCTTCTTCAGTCAACAAGCCTGCATCCATTTTTGTCGGTGGAGCAATCCAAAGTTTTGTCGGTAATTCCCCCTGTGCTTGGCTTAATAATTTTCCTGCCGCACGGAAATGCCCGATATTCGTCATACAAGAACCGATAAAGACTTCATCAATTTTATCGCCTTGCACTTGCGAAAGTAGACGTGCATCATCAGGGTCATTCGGCACACAAACAATCGGCTCTTTGATTTCATCTAGGTTGATCTC
The DNA here is from genome assembly GCF_011455695.1 of Mannheimia granulomatis. Taxonomy (NCBI): domain Bacteria; kingdom Pseudomonadati; phylum Pseudomonadota; class Gammaproteobacteria; order Pasteurellales; family Pasteurellaceae; genus Mannheimia; species Mannheimia granulomatis. The sequence continues at coordinate 922,471 of NZ_CP015030.1, forward strand.
AATAATCGCCGCATATTCCGCATTTTCGTCAGCCTCTAATAGCTCTGGATTATCCAACCATGCTTGCATATTGGCAATACGGCGTTCAAGAGTGCGTTTGTCGTCATAACCTTCGGCAATCATCCATTTTAAAAGCGTAATGTTAGAGTTCAGATATTCCATAATCGGCTCTTTGTTAAGCTTGATGGTACAAGCTGCCGCTGAACGTTCTGCTGAAGCGTCTGAAAGCTCAAAAGCTTGTTCGATTTTCAGATTTTCCAAACCCTCAATTTCTAAAATACGACCGGAGAAAATATTTTTCTTGCCTTTTTTCTCAACGGTGAGCAAGCCTTGTTGAATCGCATAGTAAGGAATGGCGTGCACTAAATCGCGTAGCGTAATGCCCGGCTGCATTGTGCCTGAAAAACGCACTAACACGGACTCCGGCATATCCAACGGCATAACACCTGTTGCAGCAGCAAACGCCACTAAGCCCGAACCTGCGGGGAAAGAGATACCGATTGGGAAACGGGTGTGTGAATCACCACCTGTACCGACTGTATCAGGCAACAACATACGGTTTAACCAAGAGTGAATTACTCCATCACCTGGGCGTAGCGAAATACCGCCACGGTTCATAATAAAGTCAGGTAAGGTATGGTGTGTAACTACATCCACCGGTTTGGGATAAGCGGCAGTATGGCAGAAAGACTGCATAACAAGATCTGCTGAGAAGCCTAAACAAGCTAAATCTTTTAGTTCGTCTCTCGTCATTGGACCTGTAGTGTCTTGTGAGCCGACAGAAGTCATTCGAGGCTCGCAATATTGCCCCGGCCGAACACCCTCTACGCCACAAGCACGCCCAACCATTTTTTGGGCAAGTGTGTAGCCTTTGTTGCTGTTTGACACCGATTGCGGTTTTACAAAAATATCGCTTTCCGGCAAGCCTAATGCCACTCGTGCTTTATGAGTTAAACCTCGACCGATAATCAGTGGAATACGTCCACCGGCACGCACTTCGTCTAATAGCACTTCGGTTTTTAGGCTAAATTCTGCTAAAACTTCATCGGAATTGTGTTTACAAATTTTGCCCTGATAAGGGTAAATATCAATCACATCGCTCATATTGAGATTCGTAACATCCACTTCAATCGGTAACGAGCCTGCATCTTCAAGTGTATTAAAGAAAATTGGTGCGATTTTACCACCAAGCACAATCCCCCCTGCTCGTTTGTTCGGGATATAAGGAATATCTTCCCCCATAAACCAAAGCACCGAGTTGGTTGCGGATTTACGAGAAGAGCCCGTTCCCACTACATCGCCCACATAAGCCAGCGGGAAACCTTTCTCTTTTAAGGCTTCTAACTGTTTAATCGGGCCGGTGTGGCCATTGTCATCAGGGAAAATGCCATCACGCTCATTTTTCAGCATTGCTAAAGCATGAAGCGGAATATCAGGGCGTGACCATGCATCTTGTGCCGGAGAAAGGTCATCGGTGTTGGTTTCACCGGTTACTTTGAAAACGGTGACCGTAATTTTTTCAGCCAATTTCGGGCGAGAGGTAAACCAATCGGCATTTGCCCAAGATTCTAAAACTTGTTTAGCGAATGGATTACCTTTTTCGGCACGCTCTTTCACATCGTGAAAGTTATCAAACATTAATAAGGTTTTGGATAAAGCTTCCACTGCAATAGGAGCAAGTTCTTCGTTATCTAATGCAGATAGTAGCGTTTCAATATTATAACCACCCTGCATCGTGCCGAGTAATTGCACCGCATGAGTAGGTGAAATTAATGGAGATGTTGCAGCACCTTTGGTAATGTCGGCTAAGAAGGCGGCTTTGACATAGGCAGCTTCATCTACGCCGGCTGGAATGCGATTTGTAAAAAGATCTAATAAAAAGACCGCTTGTTCGGCAGGAGGATTTTTTAATAATTCGACCAGCTGAGCGGTTTGTTCCGCGTTTAATGGCTGAGGTACGACTCCAAGTTTCGCACGCTCATCAACATGTTGTTGATAGTTTTCGATAAAATTTGCCATAATTCACTCTCTTTTGTAATTACATATTTGCAATGATGTCTTGTGCAAATTCTGAGGTTGAACGCAAAGTTGCCCCTTCTAACATTTCAGCGAAGTCAAAAGTAACTGTTTTATTCGCAATTGTTTTAGACACTGCTTTTACCACTAAATCTGCGGCTTCCGTCCAGCCTAAATGACGTAACATCATTTCCCCACTTAAAATTAAAGAACCCGGATTGCCCTTATTTTGACCTGCAATTTTAGGGGCTGTACCATGAGTTGCTTCAAAAATTGCCGCATCAAAACCAATATTTGCACCCGGTGAAATCCCAATCCCCCCCACTTGAGCTGCAAGTGCATCGGAAATGTAATCACCGTTTAGGTTAAGCGTGGCGATCACATCATATTCGGTTGGGTGCAATAAAATTTCTTGTAAGAAAGCATCAGCGATACAATCTTTAATAACGATCTCTTCGCCTGTTTTTGGATTGGTTAAACGCATCCAAGGGCCTTTATCAATCAGCTCTGCACCAAACTCTTGAGCGACTTGGTAGCCCCATTCTTTAAATGCCCCTTCGGTAAATTTCATAATATTACCTTTATGCACCAAAGTGAGCGATTTGCGGTTGTTATCAATCACATATTGTAAGGCTGCACGTACTAAACGTTGAGTTCCTTGTTTGGAAACTGGCTTGATGCCGATACCGCAATCTTCGGTAAAGCGGATTTTTTTCACGCCCATTTCTTGTTGTAGGAATTGAATCACTTTATTTGCTTCAGGCGAGCCGGCAACCCACTCCACACCTGCATAAATATCTTCCGAGTTTTCACGGAAAATCACCATATCGACTAATTCCGGATGTTTTACCGGACTTGGTGTACCGTCATAATAGCGAATCGGACGTAAGCAGTTGTATAAATCTAAACCTTGACGCATTGCTACATTTAGCGAACGAATCCCACCGCCGACCGGTGTCATTAATGGACCTTTAATTGCCACGTGGTATTGACGAATCAGCTCTAAGGTTTCATCAGGCAGCCAAGTATTTTCGCCATAAATTTCGTTAGCTTTTTCGCCTGCATAGATTTCCATCCAAGCAATTTTGCGTTTTCCTTGGTAGGCTTTTTCAACCGCGGCATCTAAAACCGCTTGCATGGCTGGCGTAACATCAACACCGATACCATCACCTTCAATAAAGGGAATAATTGGATTGTTTGGTACTTGTAACGAACCGTCTTGATTAAGTTGAATGGTTTCGCCTTGGGGAATTTGGACTTGTGTTTGCATTTTTTGCTCCTGTATTGACGAAAAAATAGATAAAATCAATTAACTATAAACAGTAAATTAAGAAATGTAAACAAAGAGAAAAAATATTTAAATTTGATTAACATTTTTTTTAAATTTCATCTAAAAAGGGGTTGTTCTTAGTCTAAAAATAATTTAAGTTTAATGAGCAAACATCAAAATAAAAGGAGTGACCTATGTCAAAAGCAACATTAACTCTCGAGAACGGTGAACAACTCGATCTCAATATAAAAAAAGGCAGTTTAGGTTATCAAAATATTGATATACAGCCTTTTATGAAGCACAAACTTTTTTCTTATGATCCCGGTTTGGTTTCGACTGCAGTCTGTGAATCTGCTATCACTTATGTGGATGGGGATGAAGGTATTCTGCTGCATCGTGGCTACCCTATCGACCAGCTTGCGAATAATGCTGATTACTTAGAAGTTGGATATACTCTTCTATTCGGCGAACGTCCAACTAAAGAAGAATATAAAGATTTTGTGCAACTAATCAAAAAACATACCCTTGTGCATGAACAACTCACTAAATTCTTCTCCGGGTTCCGCCGAGACTCCCACCCGATGGCGGTCATGTGTGGGGTAAGTGGTGCACTAGCCGCTTTCTACCACGATTCAATTGACGTTAATAATCAAGCCCACCGTGAACTTACCGCCATTCGTCTTTTAGCTAAAATACCAACCCTTGCTGCGATGTGTTATAAATACTCTATCGGTCAGCCGTTTATGTTCCCACAAAATCATTTATCTTATGCCGGCAATTTCTTATATATGATGTTTGCCACACCTTGTGAGCCTTATGAAGTCAATCCTGTATTAGAGCGCGCATTAGATAGAATCTTTATTTTACACGCAGACCACGAACAAAACGCTTCTACCTCAACGGTCCGTACCGCAGCCTCTTCTGGTGCAAACCCATTTGCTTGTATTGCAGCAGGTATTGCTTCATTGTGGGGGCCGGCACATGGTGGGGCGAATGAAGCTTGTATCAATATGTTAGAAGAAATCGGAACTGTTGATCGCATTCCGGAATTTATTGCCCGAGCAAAAGATAAAAATGATCCTTTCCGTTTAATGGGCTTCGGACACCGAGTCTATAAAAATTACGATCCTCGTGCTAAAGTCATGCGTGAAACCTGCCATGAAGTATTGAAAGAACTCAACATTGACAACCCATTATTTGAAGTTGCATTGGAATTAGAACGTATTGCGTTAAGTGATCCTTATTTCATTGAGCATAAACTTTACCCAAATGTAGACTTCTACTCCGGTATCGTGCTTAAAGCGATTGGTATTCCAACTTCAATGTTTACAGTTATGTTCGCTTTAGCCAGAACCGTTGGTTGGATTGCACACTGGAAAGAGATGTACCTACAAGGTAACATCAAAATCGTCCGCCCTCGCCAAATCTACACAGGCGAAACCAAACGTGATTTTGAAGCAATGGATAAATCATAGGATTTGCAAAAAATTAAACCGCTTATGAAAACAAGCGGTTTAATTTTCTATAAAATTTGCAAATCAGGCTAATTTATTGAGCAGTTGCGTTCTAACATCTTGACCATTTTCATCGCATTTTACCGCTATCATAAATAAACCTTTTCCTTGACTTAACTTCTCCCAAAGATTGCCAATTAATGCTTTTTCTTTGGAGTCCTCATTACTTTTTAATTGCTCCCCTTTATATTCTACAATTAAAATCCGACCATCAATAAGTTCTACAATAAAATCAGGGTAAAAATTCTGATGAGCTAATGGTAAAGCAAACCCTCTTTTTACAGGATTTCTTACCCAATATTTCACTTGAGGCAATGAATCAATCGCAACGGCACAGTCAAATTCTTCTCCACTTGCTTTCAACTCCTCAATTTGAGCAAAATAGTGTTTGTTGAATTTATAACGTCCTGTATAAAAAGGGGGTTGAGGCACGAATTTTTCCAGGTTAAAACTAAACTGATATTGCTTATTTAGGCAGATTTCTACTTCTTCATTACCCCCAAATAGTGCTTGTTGATAGCAATTTTTTTGAGCTAATGCCCGATAACGATTAATCAAATCTGAAATAGCCCGAGCCAGTGCAAATTTATGTTGAACTAACCGAGTTAAGGTTATTCCTACATTTTTCAGTAAATCTGAAATCAATAATTGCAAAAACCTTAACATCGCAGGTTGAGGAATGTCAGTTAAACGCACTTGTTTGTCTAACCAACGGATAAAATCTTGCTCGGTTAGCTCTAGCCAATCATCAGAAAAACTAAGTTGTTGTTGATTGAAATGGTAAGAAACTCGTTTATCTTCCACATCAATTTCAAAACTGTGGCTATTTTCTTGCAATCTAAATCCATCAAGCTTGGCTGGGTAATCCAATAAATTCCAACTTTGGTAATCCAATAGGATTTGTGAATCAGCTAAGTCTAATTCGCCTTGAATATTCATACAGAGTTGAGGTATTACTTTAAATATTTCACCTTTTTCAGCAGGAGAAGCTAATATTTCAACTCTATTCTGGTGAATTTGTAACTGTTGCTCAATTTGCTCTTTTTTCTTACCTGTTGCAGTTCGGAGCAAGGCTTTTTCTAGCTTTTCACTTAACTTACCTTTTACTTGCACTAAAATGCTACCTTCTTGCTCGGTAATTTTGAGTTGAGAACGTTCTGCTTCATTTAAATCCGTCATTTCAGGAAGTCGCGTTAATTCTAAAACCGTTGTTGGTGTATAGAATAACTCCGCTTCATTTTCACTCACCCAATTTTCTTGTTGTGGAATACGGAGCATTTCGGCTACTTCTAATGCTTCAAATCCCATTCCAATCAATTTATCTTGTAAATTACGAGCTGTTTCGCCAAACGACTTAGAGGAAAGATGAGCATAAGCACGGTTTAAATCTTCAATTTGACGTCGTTTAGCATAAGGCATTCGTAATACTCGCCCTAATAGCTGCTCAGCTTCCTTACTGGAGGAAACATTTTGCACCGAGCAAAAAATATAAGCAAACGGGCAATCCCACCCTTCTTTTAATGCCTCCACCGTGATGATGTAATTAATCCTACATTGTGGACTAAATAAATCGATACCGTCTAATTCGTGCTGATTCCCTGTAACAATTGCTATCTCTTCTTCATCAATTTTTAATTCATCGATTAAATACTGTTTTAAGACTTCTACCGTTACTTTTCCGTTTTTCGGCTCAGCTTGGAACAACACAAGCGGGCGAATATAATCGCTTTCATACTGTGCTTTTTGAGCTAATGCTCCTCTGTTGATGACTGCCCCATCTATTGCCTGTTGCCAATTATGATGCTCAGTCAGCACAATCGGCAATTTAATCATCTCTTCTGCTTTTAGATGACTTGCCGAAACGTGATACAACACATTACTCCCTGTTTTTCTGTCCGTATTTGGCGTAGCAGTAAATTCTAAAATAGCCGCAGGGGAAAGCTGAGATAACACATCAAAAGAGAGTGAAGTCCGAGCGTTATGAGCCTCATCAACAATTACTAAAGGTTGGTAAGCTCGCAACAAATTTGCAAAAGAACACTTAATTTTGCCCGCTTGTTTGGCGTTCAAACCGTTTTCTTGTAGATCAGTGGTTGAGATTTTTTCTAAATTTGCCTGAATATGGGTTGGTAAACGCTCAAAATGGGCAGTTAATTTTTCATTAAAGGCATAAATTTTCCGCCCATCTTGATTTTCTACCCGAAAGTTTTGAATAGTAGAAACAATCACAATCGCCTTATTGCCGAAATCTTGTGGGCGAAGTAAATCAAAATCTTCAGACTCAATAACAATGACTTCTCGGTTAAAGGTTTTATCAAGTGCCGCACGGTAAGGATGTTGTGGATTTTTCAACGCTTCTGCGGTTTGGGTTTTAATTGTACGAGAAGGCACTAGCCACAAAGTAACAGGGAAATCACAATCCAAATACTGCTTTGCAATACGAACAATACTATGCGAGGCTAACAACGTTTTACCACCACCCGTTGGAATTCGTACACAAACATAAGGCACATCACGCAAATCACTGTGCTCACTTGGGATCTTGTAACTATATTCAGGTTGAATTTGGCTAAAAGCGGTGTTTGCATCCGATTGCAAGCAAGCCGAAAAATAGTGGCTGACACTGTTTAATGCCTCATTTTGGTAATTTTTTAATTTCATTTTTCTCCCACTATTAACGAGCAGTTACATCATACGGAATTTGTTTAAATGTAATTTTCTTTTCAGCTAACTGTGCCTCTCCTAAACGACAGGCTTCACCATATACCACAATGTCCATTCCGTGTTGAATAAATTCAGCAAAGTATGGCAACTCTGCCATTAATTTTCGGGTTAGCACATTACCACCCTGCGGACGCTTATCGCCTAAAATTCCGTTATATAACAAATAGTAGGCTTTGCCGTTGAAAGTACCGACAAGCGGTGATTTTTCGGTGTTTTTTTGCAAAGGAAAATGATTCTCCAAATACCAAATATGAGCAGCTAAATCGTCAAAACGAATGTTAGGATTAAGTGAACCGAATGCGTCAAATACTTCCTCGCCTAATTCACAAAAACGAAACGATCCGCCACCTTGCCAACCTACCGCTTTTGAAATACCACCTTGTTCTCCCTCAATCACTTTTTTCAAACGAGGCACTACGTGGGTTTTAGCGTGATCGCCAATCTCAATACCGATATAACGACGGTTCATTTTATGAGCAACCGCTGCGGTTGTGCCTGAGCCAAGAAAACTATCGAGGACGAGATCGTTTTCACTAGTGGCTAAGGTTAAAATGCGTTTAATTAATTTTTCAGGTTTTGGGGTGTCGAAAACATTATCTGCATTGAAAGATTTGATTTCTTTTTTAGCATCTTGGTTATTACCTACCTCAGAATGTTTCCAGATAGTCAGTGCAGTTGTTCCTTGCTTAACATCAGATAAAAATTTCTTTAATCGAGGTTTATTAGTCCCTTTTTTACCAAACCAAACCCTATTATCAGTAATTAGCTCTTGCATTTTTTCTTTGGAATAAATCCAATGACGATTATTTCCAGCAACAAACACTTTACCACTTGGACTAATGATTTCATAAAGCCCATATTCAAAAGGGTCTTGAGCAGTTAAATCCGATGATGTCCAAACACCTCTAGGATCGTTATCAGGATTTTTATAACGTAAATCCATATCCGCTGTTCTAGACAATAAATTTGGTCGCCATTTTTCCTTATTTTTCGCATAGCACAGAATATGATCGTGATTATCTGAAAGCCACTTTGCATCATTTTGTGGGGAAAACTTCTTTTCCCACACCACATTCGCTACAAAATTTTTTCGTCCAAAAATTTCATCGAGCATAATCTTCAAATAGTGGCTTTCATTATCATCAAGGGTGATCCAAATTGAACCATCTTCAGCAAGCAATTCCCGTAAAATTTCAAGACGTGGATACATCATTGAAAGCCAAACGGAATGCTCTAAATTATCATCGTAGTGGGTAAAGGCAGATTTTGTATTATAGGGAGGATCAATGAAAATACATTTGACTTGCCCCGCATGGAAGGGCAAAAGAGATTTTAAGGCAGATAAATTATCGCCTTGAATAATTAAATTTTGCTTGACATTAGATAAGCTTTCAGCAGAAGCTGAGCTGTCGGCTGTCGGCTGTCGGCTGTCGGCTGTCGGCTGTCGGCTGTCGGCTGTCGGCTGTCGGCTGTCGGCTGTCGGCTGTCGGGCAGTATTATGTGAAAAATCCGGCAACTCTCGCAATAGGCAATATGGGGTTTGTTTGGCTTTTTTTACGGACTCTTCTTTGCCGTACCAAGTAAGCGTTGTCATAAAATACACCTGAAAAATAAAAGTGCATTATTGTAACAAGCGGTCAAAAAAATAGAAAGATTTGCAAAAAATTCAGCAAACTTGACCGCTTGTAACTGTGGTAAAGGAACAAAAGGCACAGTATAAAATCTGTGCCTTTAAGTTTTTATATTTAATTACGCTTGCGTATATTTCGGCTCTTTAAACACCGTTACTTCCGGTGCTTCGCCTTGGAATTTTTCCACTTGGACGATAGTCGTGTTCGGTGAGTTCGCTTGGGCAAGGTTGGAACTTGCTTCATCACGAGTTAGTACGTTCGGGCTACCGAATTTACATAACGGCTGTTCGGATTGGCCTAAATCTGCCGGGTCATACCACGCCCCTTCGTGTAAACAGACTGTGCCTTTGATGATGCCATCGGTTACCACCGCACCGGCAAGCACTTGACCACGTTTATTGAACAAACGCACCACATCGCCGTTTGCAATACCGCGAGCCGCCGCATCTTCGGTGTGAATTAATACCGGCTCACGTCCTGCTACAGTGTATTTTTCACGCAGTGAAGTGTGGCAAAGTTGGCTGTGTAAGCGGTAGTATGGGTGCGGAGTGACTAACGCTAATGGAGCTTCTGCCGTTACATTACCTGCAAATTCATCCGGCACGAACCAAGTTGGGTGACCTTTACAGTCATCATAGCCCATTTTCGCCACCACATCCGAGAAGATCTCAATTTTACCTGACGGTGTACCTAATGGGTTCAATAACGGATCGTTACGGAACTCTTCGTAGCGTACCCATTTTTTCGCTTTGTCAGCCGCTTTGAAAGTAACAGGTTTGTTTTCTGACCAGAACTTGTCGAAGTTCGGCATAATCACACGGTTTTTACGTGCCGCATCAAACGCTGTTTGGTAGAAACCTTTTAACCAATCCATTTCGGTTTTGCCTTCGGTGAATTTTGCTTCCACCCCTGCACGTTTTGAAAGCTCGGTGAAAATATCGTAATCACTTTTCGCTTCAAATTGCGGCTCTACCACTTGCTTCATCGGGAAGATGTACATCATCGAGTAATCGCCCGACATCGTGATGTCATTGCGTTCATAGCTGGTGGTGACAGGTAAGACAATATCCGCCATACGCGCGGTTGGCGTCCAGTTCACTTCATTGACAATAATGGTTTCAGGTTTTTGCCACGCTTTGACTTGTTTGTTGGTATCTTGCAAGTGCGTGAAAGGATTGCCACCTGCCCAATAGACTAATTTGATGTCTGGATAAGTAATTTCCGTGCCGTTAAATTTGATGGTTTTGCCCGGGTAAAGCAACGCATCAGCCACACGCGCCACAGGGAAGGAGAATTTAGACGCATCGTCCAACCACGATTTTTCACCTGCTTCTGCAGCTGTTGCGGTGATGGAACCGATAATACCGCCTGTCGCACTTGGCACACCACCGTTTGCATAGTGGTAACTAAAACCAAAACCGCCGCCCGGTAAGCCGATTTGACCGAGCATTGAAGCAAGGGTGACTAACATCCAGTGAGTTTGTTCTCCGTGGCGTTGGCGTTGCATTCCCCAACCGCCCATTAACATCGTACGTTTAGTCGCAAAATCATTGGCTAATTGCTTAATGGTTTCGGCCGGCACACCCGTGATTTTTGCTGCCCATTCGGCATCTTTCGGTTGGTTGTCTTCTTTACCTAATAAGTAACTTTCAAACTGCTCAAAACCTTTGGTATATTTTTTCAGGAAGGCTTGATCATGCTTGCCTTGGGTAACTAAGGTGTGTGCGATACCCATCATCAACGCTACGTCTGTTGCGGTGTTGGTTGGGATCCATTCTGCCCCTAAGAATTGGCAGGTTTCGCTTTTCACCGGGTCGATACAGATCACACGTTTGCCGCTGGCTTTCAGCTTGGTTAAGTATTCAATACCGTGTTGGTCGGTTGAAGTCCACGCATTGCGTAAGGTTAGCATTGGGTTTGCTGCCCAAAATACCACAATTTCGCTGTTTTCTAACACAACTTCCCAGCTGGTTTGCTGTTCATAAACCTCAATCGTGCCGAGAACGTGCGGCATAATTACTTGTGCTGCACCGGTGGAGAGGTCGCCTTTCACGCCTACAAAGCCGCCTGTCAAATTCAAATAACGGTGTAATAAGGTACGCGCAGCGTGTAATGCCCCCGAGCTGTACCAGCCGTAAGAACCAGCGAAAATACCACTTGCTCCGTGCTGTTCGGTGACTCGTTTGACTTCGCCTGCGACTAAATCTAACGCTTTATCCCAAGAGACACGCACCCACTCGTCACGGCCACGCAAGGTGGTGTCTTTGTTGCCTTCCAAATAACCTTTACGCACCATCGGGTATTTCACACGAGCCTCAGAATAGATCTGATCCGGCACAACGCTTTGCAGCTCGTTTTCAATCGTCATCGGCATGGCTGCACCCGATTTCACCGCTTTACCGTTTTCCACCACGACCCCGATCGGTCCCCAGTGCGCAGCAGTCATTACCGTTGTCATTTCAGCCGCTTTAGCACTGGTAGATGCTAACGCACCGACCACACCCGTGGTACTAGTCGCTAAACCGGCCCCCGCAGCTAAACCTAATGATGAATTTTTTAGAAAACCACGACGACTTGCGTTGATTTGGTCTTGTTTTTTCATTGTTCACCTCGTTTGAGATTAGTTCACGCTGGTTTTGCAGAAAAAAGAGGAAAAGATACCGCTTGTTGATACTCTTTGAGCTTTTGTAAGGGCGAATTGCAATTCACCCCTACAACGGTTTACCAAAGATAATCAACCATTCCACAAAACTATTGTGAAAGTTGAAAATACGACACCTTTCTAAGAGGAGTGGCTAATCCGTTTCCAAATTAACCATGTGTAATGTGAATTACAGGCACTGCATCCATATCTTGCGACTTAGGGTAACAGGCTCGGAGTCGGGGAAGTTTAAAGTAAATCGAGTTTAATGGTTGCTGCCTTTCATATCTTTGGCGTTACGTTGCAAATAAATCGTTACTGCACGCACATCATCAGCGGTCATTGAGGTACGATCTTTCATTGAGTTCACTACGCCAATCCACTGATTTGCAGTATAGTGATCGGCACCAATTGCTGCGTGACAACCGCTACAATGTGTTTGGTTTAAGTTATTACCGAAAGCATTAAGTGCCGCAACATTGGCTGTTACACTATTTTTATCCGCTAATACTTCAAAGCTAATCTCTTTCCAGTCAGAGTCAGTCACTTTATCGTGTACGGTCTGTTTAATAGTGACTTTTTTCTGCTCTTCATCACCAAGCAGTGCCACCATAATACGTTGTCCCATGCCTGCATAGACTACGCTTTCCGCACCAGTTTGCTGCCAGCCTTTCACGGTCGCTTTCACTTTGCCGTTTTCATCACGCCAATCGGTTAATTCAGCAAATGGCATTAAGCGCGCCTCTCCGCCTTCGGCAAACTGCATGGTTGTCATCGCAAGAGAGTAAAGGGTTTTATCACTGCTCGTAAATTCCGCCCCGTGTTTGGCTAACTCACCGGCAGCAGCGGCGCTATCTACCGACATCTCCGGCATAAAATGGACGATTCCTTTGTGACAATCAATACAGGTTTGGTTAGTTTCTTGGGCTAATTTATGCATTTTTTGAGCGGCTTCTTTTTGATCTGAAAGAACCATTGCCTCAAAGCTGTGGCACGAACGGCAAGTTGCGGAATCGTTATCTTTCATATCGTCCCAAACACGTTGAGCCATTTCTAAACGGTGGGCTTCATAAGCTTCTTGATCGGGCAATTTATTGGTAATAAAGGTATGCCAAACATCTTTTAAGGCAATGACTTTCGCTTTAAAATAATGCAAGCCATCTTGTGGAACATGGCAATCAGAACATTCAGCACGGATTCCTTTGCGGTTAGAGAAATGTATGCTACCTTCCCACTCTGCTTGTGGGTGAGTCATTGAATGGCAGCTAACACAAAACTCTGTTGAATTAGTTGCTTTCATCGCATATTGGCTACCACCCCAAATAGCAGCACCTAATGCCATAATGCCGACAAAAATGGCTGTTTTTTTCAACTTAGACATAAAACTCCCCCACTTAAAAACTAAAAATTAAAGACAAGGGAATTTTATTAACTCTCAAGAGGTATAAGCAATAAGTAAAAATACGTATTAACTCATTAGAGTTAGATGAATTTGATCTAAAACAAAAAAACAGGCAAAAATAAGATGGATTGAAATTCAATACACCTTGTTAGATTAGGCTTTAAATAAAAACCAAGGAGGAAGGACAAATTGCGAATCAGCAAATAAATCGGGCGCAATCACTGCACTTCTGCCTTGCTGTATCTGATAAATCAGTTGCGGCAGACTGATTGATAGATCCTTTGTTTCCGGATAAGTTAACCCAATTTGACTATCAGTATTAAAATAATAAGTACCATTCACTCCATGATGTGGCAGAGTACGAATGGCGTTAGATACTGCCTTGAAATGGCGAGGAGAAACGCTTTGCTTCCACGCCACTGCTAAAATATTCGTTTGATCATAAGCAATGCTAGCTTGCGAATAGGTTGGTTTACAACCAAAGAAATTTTCGTAATGCTGGCTAAATTGCTTGCCTAAATAGTTTTGGCTTAAGCCGCTATTGGTACTCCATAATACTCCCTCGCAAGTCTGCTCGTGCGGTAAAAAGGCAGAAGGGGCATAGATACTGTAAATAATTGCATTAGTCGGATTTTGGATAAATTCTTGGTGGAAATTTACAATATCTTCGGCAAAATACGAAGCCAGCACAATAATAGAAGGCGATAAATTATGTACCTGCCTCATCAAGTTATCATACGCATTTGGCTCTTGTGCAAGCTCAATATGGTCCACACGCCAACCCTGAACACGTAAATTAAGTGTAAGGCTTTCAATGCCAATATCCACTTTTTGCCATTTAACCGACACCACCATCACTGTTTTATTTTGTACCAAATGGGCATAATGATAACGGTAATAGCCTAAAAATTGGCAAACACCAGCGTTATAAGTGACATCGCTAGCACAGACTTGGAACATATTTTCAATTCGTTTGTTCTGTAAATTTTGTGCAAGTTTATTAGAGCCACTATGGGTGGCAATATGCAGATAAGGAATTCCTTCTGTAGCAATCAATTCGTGGACTTCGGGCAAATAGCAGGCATAAGCGGTAGAAATAGCATCAACCTCTTGTTCTAACAAATGATTGTAAGCATTTAAAATACTGGATTTATCTTTCACGCAAAAGCCAGCCTTAGCAATTTGTAGCTCACGACCATTAATTCCGCCTTGGCGATTAATCATTTCTACTGCTAATTGCGTGCCGTTGAGCAGCTCCCGAGTGTCAATTTCACCGATGCCTTGTTCCACATACGGCACACCAAGAATAATAGGGCGATGGCTATAATTATTAATCGAAAAGGTTGCAGGTTCATTCATTACAAGCGGTCGTTTTTCGTTTGTAATTTGCAAAGCGAGTTGTTCGATTTTAAAATTGGCAAGAATAGATTGTTCTATCTTACCCGGTGTTGGTAAGCAAATTAAATTTTCAGTAATAGCAAAGACAGCCAGTAGCGTTCGATTTTCTATTTTTGTTTTAGCAAAAATATTCTCAATGTGTTTATCCACCGTGCGTTTACTGATATTCAATACATTCGCAATCTCTTCATTACTCAGCCCGCTACTGATTAATGTTAATAGCTCAATTTCTCGTTTGCTCAGTTCAAATGGTAATGAGCTCTGCTCTACGTGTATTAAAGTAAACTCTTGATGGCGTTTTAACAGCACTTTAAGACAGTGTTGATTAGGCAAACAATAGAAAAAAGATAACGAAATTTGGTCTGAATAGAGAAATGCTTGAGCATAGAGGCAAAGTTGTTCCAACTGCGTTAAATACGCAACACCGGCTTTATTTTCCCATTCTAAAACCTCGCCTTGCTTGTTAATTAAACAAGACCATTGATTATTTTCAGCCATTCTTTTTCCCTAAGTAAAATTACCAAATTAAAATAACAAAATTACCTATTCAAAAAAATGATATAAATCAAACTAACCTGATTTAGTGACGACCTTCGTTTAAAATATACCACTATATACCTCTTGCTTAATGTACATTCTCCCTCTACAATAAAATCAATTTTACTCAGACTCCGAGCATAATTTCCTAACTCTAAAAATTAAAGACCAATTTTCGATATGGAATCTATGCCAGTAACAGCGTAGCTGTTCAAAGGATAACTTAGAAATGGGTTGTCCTCTCGTGTTTAGAAAGGTGTCAAATGCAATCTATTATCCCAATTAAAAACGTGGGTAATGATATTTCAGGGCTTGTTGATCGTTTTCAGCGTCAATATACCTATTTGCGATTATCCATTACTGATGTTTGTAACTTCCGTTGTAATTACTGCTTGCCTAACGGCTATCAGCCGCCTTCGCATAAGCAAACATTTCTTAAAGTAGATGAAATCCAACGTATTGCTAAAGCTTTTGCCAATTTAGGGACAGAAAAAATCCGCCTTACCGGTGGTGAGCCTACTTTACGTAAAGATTTTGCCGAAATTGCCCATACTATTGCACAAACTGCCGGCATCCGCAAAGTAGCATTGACCACTAACGGTTACCGAATGGAGCGGGATATTGCCCTTTGGCAGCAAGCAGGGATTACCGATATCAATGTGAGTGTGGATAGCCTAGACACCCGTCAATTTCAGTTGATCACTGGCGAAAACAAACTGCAATCTATACTAAAAGGTATTGATAAAGCCTTTGAGCTCGGCTACAAGAAAATCAAAGTCAATGCAGTTTTGATGAAACAATACACTGCCTCTGAACTGGATAGATTCCTTGCTTGGATTAAAGATAAACCGATTCAAATGCGCTTTATCGAACTAATGGAAACCGGCGAAATGGATAGCTTTTTCAAAGCCCAACATCTTTCCGGACAATCTGTGATGGAGCGTTTATTAAGAGAAGGTTGGCAGTTACAACCTAAGGCAATGTCAGACGGGCCTGCCAAAGTGCTTTCTCACCCTGATTATCAAGGCGAAATCGGCTTAATTATGCCGTATGAGAAAAATTTCTGTGCCTCATGTAACCGCCTTCGAGTGTCTGCCTTAGGCAAACTTCACCTCTGTTTATTTGGCGAGGAAGGCATTGATATTCGCGACTTATTGCAAAATGATGAGCAGCAACTGCAATTAGAGGCTCGTTTAAAATCTGCCCTTCAAGGCAAACGTGAGCATCACTATCTGCATATTGGGGATAGTGGGGTGAGAAATAATTTGGCGAGTATTGGTGGCTAACACGACCTAGCACTGCAAAGCCGTACTAGGTTACATAAGTCCAGCCCACCTGGGGCTATAACAAGCAGTTATATTTCACTAAAAATCCTAATATTAATTTCACAATCAGATTTAAAGAGAAAAACAAAAATGACAACCTTCACCCACATCAACCAAAACGGCGAAGCCAATATGGTCGATGTTTCAATGAAACAGGAAACCGTCCGTGTTGCTCGTGCCGAAGCCTTTGTGCGAATGAATGCAGAAACCTTGCAGATGATCATCAGCGGTAATCATCATAAAGGCGATGTATTTGCCACTGCCCGTATTGCGGGTATTCAAGCTGCGAAAAGAACCTGGGAGCTTATTCCGCTTTGCCACCCTTTGTTGCTATCTAAAGTAGAAGTTCAACTTGAGGCTCTGCCTGAAACCAACCAAGTTCGCATTGAATCTCTTTGTAAACTCACCGGGAAAACAGGTGTAGAAATGGAAGCCTTAACTGCAGCAAGTGTGGCGGCTCTTACTATCTATGATATGTGTAAGGCAGTGCAAAAAGATATGGTGATTGAAAATGTTCGCTTATTGCATAAAAGCGGCGGCAAATCAGGAGATTTCAACCTTGATTAAAGTATTATTTTTCGCTCAAGTGCGTGAGCTTGTCGCAACGGATATGTTAGAAGTAGAAGCCAATTTTGCTACGGCAGAAGAACTGCGTGAACATTTAAGCCAACAAGGTAAAAAATGGCAACTTGCATTAGAAAAAGGCAAATTATTAGTTGCAATTAACCAAACTATCTGCCCACTTGAAACAGAAATCAAAGATGGCGATGAAGTCGCATTCTTCCCACCGGTAACAGGGGGTTAAATGAATTCCACTTTAATTGAAGTGCAAGAAGCCGAATTTGACCAAAACCATATTTACCGTTGGTTAAGTGAACATCATAGTGTCGGGGCGACTACCCTTTTTGTTGGAAAAGTACGGGAAATGAATTTAGGCGATAACATTTCAGGCTTATACCTTGAACACTACCCTGCAATGACCAAAAAAGCCTTGCAAGAAATTGTTGATGAAGCCCGTAACCGTTGGGATTTACAGCGTGTTGCGGTTATCCATCGCATAGGGCAACTTCACACAGGTGATGAAATTGTGTTGGTTGGAGTAAGCTCCGAACACCGAGGTGATGCCTACCACGCCAATGAATTTATTATGGATTACCTCAAAACAAAAGCCCCATTTTGGAAACGCGAACAAACTCAAAATGGAGAGCGTTGGATTGAAGGCAGAGAAAGCGATCAGTTTGAGGCAGATAAATGGAAATAATCTGATATAATCATCAGAAATTTTGTGGGGGCGGGTTTTAACCCGCCCGCAATCTATTTATGGAATGGATAAAATGACAACACCTATCATCGATCTACAAATTGCCAGCGAAAACCAAGATAATTTACCTACACTTGAACAATTTACCCTTTGGGTAACAAAGGCATTAAGCATTGAGGCTCAAACAGAAAATTTTCCTGAAACCGAGTTAACTATTCGCATTGTAGATGAGGCAGAAAGCCACGAACTCAATCTTACTTACCGTGGCAAAGATAAACCTACTAACGTGCTTTCTTTCCCTTTTGAAGTACCTGAAGGTATTGAACTTCCCCTGTTAGGAGATTTAGTAATTTGTCGTCAAGTTGTGGAAAAAGAGGCTGTAGAACAAGCTATTTCACTTGAATCCCATTGGGCACATTTAGCGATTCACGGCACACTTCACTTATTAGGTTACGATCATTTAACCGATGAAGAAGCCGAAGAAATGGAAAGCTTAGAAACGGAAATTATGCAAAGTTTGGGGTACGAAGATCCCTATATTTCAGAAAAAGAATAATTTTATCATGCGTGCTTTAGTTATTGTGACCGACCATAAAAAGCTCTCTATTGAGTTAAATGCTCAAGGGGGCTATTTTTATCTTCCGGATACAGTTCAACAAATTAACGCATTTCCCTTTAACAATGCTAAAGCCATTTTAGGTAGAGAATACCCTTTCGCTATTTATGATATGCGTTCCGAAAATGGCGTGAATTTTAACCTTGAAGCATTTGCTATTCTTGCCGGCACTATTCAAGAAAACGGTACTTTATTTTTACTCTGCCCTGGATGGGATAGATTAGAGCAAGAAAAAGATTTTGATGCGTTACGTTGGAACGAAAATAACGCTATTGCCTGCCCGAATTTTTATCAACATTTTAAAAAACTCGCTGAGAAATTTGGTTTTCAAATACAAACAAGCCCGATAGAACTCACAACAAGCGGTTATTTTTCAGCAAAATCTTGCAGCTTCGATTTAACGCCAGAACAGCAAAAAATCTTGCAAAATCTACCGCTTGATCTTGCCGATATTCATTTAATTACCGCACCGCGTGGTCGGGGAAAATCCACCCTTGCCGGCTTACTTGCAAGTGAATTAGCAAAACAACATAAAGTGCTAATTACTGCCCCTTCTTTGGCAGTCTTGCCAAGTTTTTTACGTTCGTTAGCAAACGAGGAAATACCCTTTTTTGCCCCAGATAATTTATTAGAGCAGGTTCAGCAACTCAAGATTTCCCGCCACCAATGGCTTTTTGTGGACGAAGCAGCAAGCCTGCCTTTACCTATGCTCAACCGGCTTTGCCACTATTTTGATAAAGTGGTACTAACTACCACAACCTACAATTACGAAGGTACAGGGCGTGGTTTTTCCTTTAAGTTTTTACCTCAACTTAGCCGTTCAAATAAACATTGGCAACTCACCAAACCACTTCGTTGGGCAGAAAATGATCCGTTGGAGCAATTTGTCAATGAATTGCTTTTGCTTGAGGAATCAGAACAAAGTAGTGATTTAGCCAATTTCTATCAGTTACTCGCCCATGCGCATTACAAAACAACCCCAACTGATTTACGCAGATTATTTGACGGTGAACAGCAAATTTTGCATCAGAAATATCAAGATGAGCAACTTATCGGAGGCATTTGGGCGGTAAATGAAGGCAATTTAGATGAAAATCTGACTCAAGCAATTTGGCAAGGCAAACGCCGTCCGCAAGGTAGTTTAGTTGCCCAATATCTCTGCTTTCAAGGCAATCTGCCGCAGGCTTGTCAGTTGCATTCTGTGCGAATTTCCCGCATTGCGGTTAAGCCTGAAATGCAAAATCAAGGCATTGGCAAGCGGTTAGTTTCTGATTTTATTTTGCAAATTTCTGAAAAAAAACAACCGCTTGATTTTATTTCCGTTAGCTTTGGGCTTACCGAACTGCTCTACCGTTTTTGGTCTGCTTGTGGTTTTCGACTTGTGCAGGTTACCCCGAATAAAGAAGCCAGCAGTGGCTATCGTAGTGCAATGATGATTTATCCACTTTCTGCACAAGGCGAACAATTTTGCCAAGAAGCGGTGCAAGCCTTTAGACGTAATTTTGCCCTACAACCGTTTTTTAGCGTAATTTGTGCCGATTTGCAAAATTTTTGTCAATTTCAACCGCTTGCAGAGCTGAATTTAAGTGATGCAGATTGGCAAAACTTACAAGGTTTTGTGGAACAGCAACGCACTTTCTCCGCGGTTTATGTCAGCCTAAAACGACTTTATCATTCAGATAGACAAAAACTCGCTTTTTTAGACAATATTTTTGAGCAGGAAAACGCCGAGAGCTTAAAACAGCCTAAATCGTGGTTAGAAAATTGTCGAAAAATATTACAAGAGCAGTTAAATTTTAAAACTCATTAAAATAAGTTATGGTTTGTATCAATTTTTTTATGCTTTCCCCTTGCTAATTTTTCAATTTAGCCGTATAAATTCACTGTTTATTTTTTTAATTGTAAGAGGATTTCCAATGTCAATGTTTAGTCATATTCAAGCAGCTCCGGCAGACCCTATTTTAGGCTTAGGGGAAGCATTTAAAGCAGAAACTCGCCCTGGCAAAATCAACCTTGGTATCGGCGTTTATATGACCGATGAGGGCAAAACCCCTATCGTAAAAGCCGTAAAAGAAGCAGAAAAACGTTTATTGGAAACAGAAACCAGCAAAACTTATCTTACTATTGATGGTGTACAAGCGTTTAATGCACAAACTCAAGCCTTACTATTCGGTGAAAATGCAGAAGTAATTACTTCTGGTCGTGCTAAAACCGCTCAAAGTTTAGGTGGCACAGGGGCATTACGTATTGCGGCTGAGTTTATTAAACGCCATACAGCAGCGAAGAATGTGTGGATTTCTACTCCAACTTGGCCAAACCATAATGCAATTTTTGATGCTGTAGGCATTAATGTAAAAGGCTATCGTTATTACAATAAAGAGACCAACGGCTTGGATTGGGATAATTTACTTGCCGACTTAAGCCAAGCAGAAGCGGGCGATGTGGTATTACTGCACGGTTGCTGTCATAACCCAACAGGGATTGACCCTACAGCCGCACAGTGGGAGCAATTAGCCGCATTATCCGCAGAAAAAGGTTGGTTGCCACTCTTTGACTTTGCCTATCAAGGCTTTGCTAATGGTTTAGAAGAAGATGCTTACGGTTTAAGAGCCTTTGCAAAAAATAACCGTGAATTATTAGTGGCAAGCTCATTCTCCAAAAACTTCGGTTTATATAACGAGCGTGTAGGGGCGTTTACTTTAATTGCGGATAACGCAGATGATGCTAACCGTGCATTTACGCAAATCAAATCGATTATTCGTGTGCTTTACTCTAACCCGTCAGCTCACGGTGCAAGTGCCGTTGCATTAGCATTAGCTGATCCTGAATTAAAAGCACAATGGATTGAAGAGTTAGACGAAATGCGTAACCGCATTAAAGATATGCGTAATCAACTTGTTCAATTATTGAAAGAAAAAGGGGCAACCCAAGATTTCTCTTTCATTACCGAACAAAACGGTATGTTCTCATTCAGCGGTTTAACGCCAGAACAAGTCGATAAATTAAAAGATGACTTTGCAATTTATGCTGTACGTTCAGGCCGTATCAATGTGGCTGGAATCACCAGCAAAAATATTGATAAATTAGCAGAAGCAATCGTGAAAGTGCTTTAGTCTAAAGACTAGAAAATGTACAAAAGGCGAACATCACAGTTCGCCTTTATTTTGAGTTAGTTCTGCTAGTTATCTAACCAAAGCATAAAGTCTGCAACAGTATAGAATGAACCGAATACCAATATAATATCTTCTGCTTTCGCTTTTTCAAATAACATAAGACCGGCTTCAGGCACAGTTTGATAGCTGCAAGCGGTCGAATTTGGCAAAACTTTTGCAAGTTTTTCAAGCACGGCTTCGCCAGTTTGGCCACGCCAGCAATCTAAGCCTGCACAATACCATTCATCAATCACATTATCTAACGGCTTAACAATGCCCGATAAATCTTTATCTTCCAACGCACTAAATATCGCATAAATTTTCTGATTCGGCTGTCTTAATGCTTGAAGACGTTCAGCCAAGTAACGAGCAGCATGCGGGTTATGCCCTACATCAATAATCACTTGTGCAAGCGGTCGTTTTTGCGAAAATTTTGCAAAATCTTGATCCGTTAAAAGCTGAAAACGGGCGGTCATTTGAGCTTCGCTCAATGCTTCTCGGATAATTTGTTCATCAATTTCAAACGGTAATTGCATTAATGCCGCTAATGCCGTGCCTGCATTTGGAATTGGAATTAATGGTAGTGGTAAATCTTTAAAAGATTTTTCTTTAGAATACCAATGAAATAGATTGTTTTTAATTTCAAAATGCCAATCGTGATTCCGATAAAAAGCGTTACAATTTAACGATTTTGCCATTTCTCTAATGGAATTAGGGCAATTCGGCTCACCAATAATCACAGGAATATTTTCACGGAAAATACCGGCCTTTTCACGCCCGATATCTTCACGGTTATCGCCTAAGAAAGCAACGTGGTCAATATCAATAGAGGTAATAATCGCCATGTTTGGTGAAACAATATTGGTTGCATCTAAACGCCCACCTAAGCCCACTTCTAAAATAGCAACATCAACTTTATGCTGCTTAAAAAGCTGCAAAGCTGAAAGCGTACTAAACTCAAAATAAGTAAGTGAAGCGGTCTTTTTTGCATAAATTTCTGCAAATGCTTGAATATGCTCGCTATCGGGCAACAACTCGCCGTTAATTCGTACGCGTTCATTATAGCAAATCAAATGCGGAGATGAATAAACACCCACGCGAAAGCCGGCTTTTAGCAAAGCGACTTCCAACAAACGACAAGTAGAACCTTTACCGTTCGTACCGCCAACAGTAATCACATAAGGAGCCGGTGTAAGTAAATCCAAGCCTTCAGCCACAGAAGTAATGCGTTCTAAACCCATATCAATAGGTTTGCTGTGGGCTTGCTCTAAATAGGAAAGCCACGTTTCCAAAGAATCCGTGGCTTTAGGCATAATTAATGTATTCATTAATGATAATCGGTTTATTCAACGTCTTCTACAACCAATTCTGCCACTTTAAACGGCGTTGGTTGATTGGTTAATTTTGCACAAATACGGGCAAGAGCATCACGCATTTCTTTACGAGGCACGATCATATCAATTGCCCCATGTTCTAATAAAAATTCAGCACGCTGAAAGCCTTCCGGCAATTTTTCACGCACGGTTTGCTCAATAACACGAGGACCAGCAAAACCGATTAATGCTTTAGGCTCAGCAATATTAATATCGCCCAACATCGCAAGGCTCGCTGAAACACCGCCTAAAGTCGGGTCAGTTAATACTGAAATAAAAGGCACGCCCTGCTCTTTCATTTTAGCTAAAATCGCACTGGTTTTTGCCATTTGCATTAAAGAGAATAACGCCTCTTGCATACGAGCTCCGCCTGATGCGGAGAAGCAGATAAACGGAATTTTTTCTGCTAAGGCTTTTTCTGCGGCTTTTACAAATTTAGCGCCGACCACAGAACCCATTGAACCGCCCATAAACTCAAAATTAAATGAGGCAGTCACTACCGGCATATCATATAATTTACCGGCAAGTACAATAAAAGAATCTTTCTCTCCGGTTTGTTTTTGAGCAGCAGTTAAACGATCTTTATATTTTTTCAGATCTTTAAATTTCAGTACATCTTGCGGTTCTAAATCAGCTGCAATTTCTACAGCAGTATCTTTATCTAAGAGATTTAATAAACGTGTACGTGCATCAATACGCATATGATGATCACATTTCGGGCAAACATACTGATTACGCTGCAATTCTTCGCTATATAATACTTGTTCGCAACTTGTACATTTTGTCCAAACACCTTCCGGGACTTTCGATTTTGCACTACTTGATGAAGATGAATCTCTACCTAAAATTCTTTCTAACCAGCTCATTTTTATTCCTTTTGGATTGAGTTGTGGGGATAACAAAAATTCCGTCTATTAAAGCACAATTTAGTATTTTTTGATACGTTTTATTGACATATCAGATCACTAAGCGTGCGTATAAGTCCGGTAAAAAAACGCAATTAACAGAATGACTAACATCACAATAATTTGAATTAAGCGTTTTTTAGTTAACTTTTCAGCCGCCATTTCTTTTCCGTTTGTGTTTAAAATTGGCTTATTATAAGCGAAAACCCTTCTCATATGCTAGAATTTGCAAAATTTCAGAGAAAAATGACCGCTTGTAAAAGGAAAAAATATGGCAACTATCGAACAATTTCTTGATATAGTGGCACAACTTCGCCACCCAGAAAATGGCTGTCCATGGGATGTAAAACAGAATTTTGACACCATGCTTCCCCATTTATTGGAGGAAACGTATGAAGTTGCTGAGGCCATTCATACCCAAGACCGCTCTGCTTTGCGTGAAGAATTAGGCGATTTATTACTACAAGTGGTGTTTTTAAGTCAGTTAGCAAAAGAAGAAGGTTCTTTTACTTTTGAGGATGTGGTAAGTGATATTCACGATAAATTGATTTATCGTCACCCTCACGTTTTTGGCGATGTGAAAGCCACTAACAGTGAAGAAGCGTTAAAAAACTGGGAAACACAAAAAGCGAATGATGAAAAACATCTGCAACAAGAATCTATTTTAGATGATTTACCCTTTGCCTTACCCGCCCTTACTCGTGCCAATAAATTACAAAAACGGTGTGCTAAGGTCGGATTTGATTGGGATAATCCGCAAGATGTGTTAGCTAAAGTAGAAGAAGAACTAGATGAAGTGAAAGCGGAAATAGCTCAATTTCCACAACGGGCAACAGAACTTGCAGAAGAATTAGGCGATCTATTATTTGCAACTGTAAATTTATGTCGTCATTATCATACCGATGCTGAAGAAAATTTACGTAATGCGAATGTCAAATTCGAAGGTCGTTTCAGGAAAGTGGAAGAAATCGTAAAGAAATCAGGAAAAACAGTAAAAGAGTGTAAATTAGCAGAATTAGATGAAATTTGGCACAAAATAAAAAGGGTAGAATAATTCATTTTGCTTGTTATAATATGAGCAGCTTGTAAGTTTTATTTATAAAATAAAAAACAGCTAACATACATAAATTCTATAGGAAATATACTATGTCAAAAATCTTATTAATAGATGATGATATTGAATTTACTGAATTATTGACCGAACTATTATCATTAGAAGGATTCGATATGACTGTTGTTCATAACGGTCAATCTGGATTAGACGCATTAAAATCAAATAGTAATTATGACTTAATTCTACTTGATGTAATGATGCCTGTGCTTAATGGTATTGAAACCTTAAAACAAATAAGGCAAAAATATTCGTTACCCGTGCTAATGCTGAGTGCTAGAGATGATGAAATCGATCGTATCCTGGGATTAGAATTAGGTGCTGATGATTATTTACCAAAACCATTTAATGACCGTGAATTGGTCGCACGAATGAAGGCAATTTTACGTAGAACTGCCTCAACGATACAATCTAAAGAAAAAGATGGCACATCACCACAGGGTATTGATGAAAACTCGTCTAAATTATTGCATTTTGCAGGTGTAGAATTACATTCAGGTCGCCAGCAAGCCTCCTATCAAGGAAAAGATTTAGATTTAACCGGTACTGAATTTGCTCTTCTCAAAATTTTAGTCCGTAGCCCCGGTGAAATATTATCTCGAGAATTACTCAGCATGGAGATTTTAGGTAAAAACCTAACACCTTATGATCGTGCTATCGATATGCATATTTCTAACCTTCGTAAAAAACTTCCGGAACGTGAAGATGGTCTCCCCTGGTTTAAAACGCTAAGAGGTAGAGGTTACTTACTTGTAACTGAAAAATAATCTAACCAAATCCCTAGATGCTCTAATTTTAGGGATTTTTGTATTTTTACACTATGTCATTATTAAAAAAATTCTTAAATTTTAGAAAACGTTTAGCTTATAAGCTGATTACCTATTACGGTTTCTTACTTATTACATTAGTTACGATAGCATTTAACTTCAATAAATTTGATGCTCGTAATTTTTCATCCCTTTCAGTAAAAGATCAAACCTACTTCAAAAATGAAAGTATTCATACTCAAGAAAGTTTAAACCTTGATGAAATTTTCGAAAATAATTTATCTGTTGAAACGGCAAACGGGTTTGATGTTATTTTACAAGACAAAAAAACCGGCACTTTAAGTGGGGTAAATCAAAGTAATATCAAAGCATTACAATCTTTTATCTATGAAACATCTAAAATGGATGAGCCTCAACAACGCCGTTTTGAAAATAGTGAAATCTATGGCCCGTTTTCAGTTATATCTGAAACAAATACTTATAACCAATATTTTATTAAAGCAGTAGACGCACAAGAAGAGTGGATTAACACTATTTTAGATACCCCAATCCTTATGGTTCTTATACTGATGTTCTTAGGTATGCCTCTGTTATGGTGGATGTCTTTTAAAATTACCCAACCGGTCCAGAATCTGACCATATCAGCAAATGCTGTTGCTACCGGTCAGCTGGAAACCAATCCGAAATTAGAAACTGAGGGGATTTATGAAATTAGAGAGGTAGGTAAAAGCTTTAACCATATGGTGACTAGTTTAAAACTACTAACTCAGCATCAGCAAAGAATCATTTCCGATATTTCACATGAGCTAAAAACGCCATTAGCGCGCTTGCAATTGGCTCTAGCAATTTTGCGTCGCAAAACGGGAGAAGTTGCAGAAATCAATCGTATTGAAGCAGAAGTTGGTAAGTTAGACCAAATGGTTAAAGATCTTTTAGCTATTTCTCGTCAGCAACTCAATTATCAAATCCAAAAAAGTATTTTTACTATTGATGAAATTTGGGTGAATGTTCTAGAAGATGCTAAATTTGAAACTTCACAAAATAATATTGTACTGATCATCAAGCAGAATATTAAATACCCTGCTCAATATTCTATTAACGGTGCAGTTAACTCATTAACAAGTGCTTTGGAGAACTTAATTCGTAATGGACAAAAATACGCCAAGCAACTGCTTTCAGTTTCTATAGATATCCAAGATGAAAATTTGGTTTTAGTCGTTGAAGATGATGGTAATGGTGTTCCTGAACATGAGTATGAAAATATTTTTAAACCGTTTTACCGTGTAGATGAAGCAAGAGCGAGAGAAACCGGTGGAACCGGTCTAGGTTTGGCGATTGTACAGAATGCCGTTCAACAACATCAAGGACATATTCAAGTAAGTAAAAGTGAGATGGGTGGTTTAAAAGTTAAGTTACAAATCCCACTTTGGACACATAAAGAATAAAATCCTTTGCAAAAAAACAGGAAAAAATAACCGCTTGTAATGAAACTGATTGAAATAGAAAACCTCAATAAGTATTTTGGTTCACCAGATAACCAAACTCATGTACTAAAAAACATTAATCTCAGCATTAAACAAGGAGATTTCGTCGCGATTATCGGTGCTTCCGGCTCCGGTAAATCTACCTTGATGAATATTATCGGTTGTTTAGATACCGCCAGCTCCGGCAGTTGCAAAATCAGTGGAAAAGATACTCAGAAAATGACATCTGATGAGCTATCTGATCTCCGTCAACGCAAGTTTGGTTTTATTTTCCAACGCTATAATCTGCTTCCAGCTTTAACGGCTAATGAAAATGTCGCCTTACCGGCAATTTATGCCGGTATAGACAGTCTATCCCGAAAAATGCGTGCAGAATCTTTATTGGATAAGCTTGGATTATCGGATAAAACACAAAATCGTCCAAATGAATTATCCGGTGGACAACAACAACGCGTCAGCATTGCGCGCGCCTTAATGAACGGCGGCGAAATTATTTTAGCAGACGAACCAACCGGAGCATTAGACTCCAAAAGCGGTGAAACTGTATTAGAAATTCTACAAACCCTACACCAAGAAGGTCATACCATTATTATGGTCACTCATGACCCGAAAATTGCAGCAAAAGCATCACGTATTATTGAAATTAAAGATGGTGAGATTATTCAAGATGAACGTCTACAACCTTATGTAGAACAGATAAGCCCCGTCCATTCCTCACATAAAAACCCCCGTTTTTTCGACCAATTATCTGAATCGTTTAAAATGGCACTTAACGCTATTATGGCTCATAAAATGCGTGCTATTTTAACTATGCTCGGTATTATTATCGGGATTGCTTCTGTCATTTCAGTAGTCGCTTTAGGACAAGGCTCGCAACAGCAAATTCTTGCTAATATCAACAGCCTAGGCACAAATACAATGGATATTATGAACGGCACAGGCTTTGGTGATAGGCGGGCAAACTTAACAAAAAATCTCACCATTAGCGATGTAACTATGCTAGGGCAGCAAAATTATGTTGAAAGCACTACCCCATCAAGCAATATTAGTGCAACGTTAATATATGGCAATACAACAGTAACCGGCTCTGTACGTGGTGTAGGTGAGCAATTTATTAATGTGAAAGGCTTAAAGTTGGTTTCAGGTCGATTTTTTACTGCTGATGAAGTGAAAGAGATTGCACAGGTTATTGTCATCGATCCTAACACACAAAAAGAATTAGGTATAAATTCCCCTGTGGAGGGCAATATTATTTTAGTAGATAAAAAACCATTACGTATTATTGGCGTGGCTCAGCAATCTAATAATATGAACCAAAGCAGCCTTACTCTTTGGGCTCCTTACACTACCACTATGCAACGTATTTCAGGGGCAAAACAGATTGATGCTCTAACGGTTAAAATTAAAGATAACGTAGAAAGCCAAACTGCAGAAAAAAGCATTACCGAACTTTTAACCGCCAAACACGGAAAAAAAGACTTCTTTATTATTAATAGCGATACCATTAAACAAACCATTACCAGCACGACCAACACCATGACATTGCTCATTTCATCCATCGCTTTAATTTCACTAATAGTAGGAGGAATCGGTGTGATGAATATTATGTTGGTCTCGGTGACAGAGCGTACTAAAGAAATCGGTGTTCGAATGGCGATTGGCGCTAAACAGCACAATATTTTGCAACAATTTCTTATTGAAGCTATTCTTATCTGTCTGATTGGCGGATTAATCGGTATTTTATTTGCCATAGCCATTATTACTACATTCAACACTTTAGGTGAGAATTTCAAAATGATATTATCTGTGCAGTCGGTTGTAGTAGCTGTTCTCTGCTCTACACTGATCGGCATTATTTTTGGCTATCTACCTGCACGAAATGCCTCTCAACTGAATCCAATTAATGCCTTAGCTCAAGAATAACACTACAAGCGGTGAGATTCTGAAAGATTTTTGCAAAAAATCACGGAAATTTAACCGCTTGTATCTGATAAATAAGGAAGAAAAATGCCAATAACCAATTTAGAACTAGAACAAATTCTTAATAATAAATTAAACAGCACTGCAATTAGCGATTATGCCCCAAACGGTTTGCAGGTTGAAGGAAAGCAAAACATCCAAAAAATCATTACCGGAGTTACTGCCAGCCTGCCACTGATTGAAAAAGCGATCGAGAAAAAAGCGGATGCAATTTTAGTTCATCATGGCTATTTTTGGAAAAGCGAGAATCCGTGTATTCGTGGTATGAAAGGCCGACGAATCAAGAAGTTATTAACTAATGACATCAATCTGTTTGGCTACCATTTGCCTTTAGATATTCACCCCGAATTAGGTAACAATGCTCAATTAGCTAAACACTTAGGCGTAACCAATCTACAAGGTTTGGAAGACCGTCCGAATTCGATTCCGATGTTTGGCGAGTTTGAAACACCTATTTCTGCAGAAGAACTAAAACAACGCCTTGAAAAAACGTTACAACGCACCGTTATTTTATGTAATGAGTTTGTATCCACCCCACAAAAAGCGATTAAAAAAGTCGGCATCTGCTCTGGCGGCGGACAAGGCTATATTGACTTAGCTTTTGAAAAAGGCTGTGATGCCTTCATCAGTGGTGAAATCTCCGAACAAACCACCCATTCTGCCCGCGAACAAGGCATCTACTACTTCGCCTGTGGCCACCACGCTACCGAGCGCGACGGCGTAAAAGCTTTAGGCGAATGGCTGGCAGAAGAATACGGCTTAGAAGTTGAGTTTATCGATATTGATAATCCTGCCTAATCCCCATAAATACAAGCGGTTAAATTTTCTGAGTATTTTGCAATTTGCAAAAAATCGGAAGAATTTAACCGCTTGTTATCATTCATAAGCTATAACTCAAATTCATCAAAATCGCTGCTATCGACTTTAGCATCAATCTGCCCAACCAAATAAGAACTCACCTCCACTTCTTGAGGTGCAACTTGTACATTGTCTGAAACCAGCCATGCGTTGATCCACGGAATTGGGTTGGAGCGAGCTTTAAAGGGCAAAGGTAACCCAACAGCTTGCATTCGAATATTGGTAATATACTCAATATATTGCACCAAAATATCGCGATTCAGCCCAATCATAGAGCCATCTTTAAACAGATAATCCGCCCAAGCTTTTTCTTGTTCTGCGGCACTTAAAAACAGTTCGTAAGCCTCTTGCCGACATTCACGTGCAATTTCTGCCATTTCTGGATCATCATTTCCATACGTCATAATATTTAAAATATGCTGCGTACCGGTAAGGTGTAAAGCTTCATCACGAGCAATAAATTTGATAATTTTGGCATTCCCTTCCATTAATTGCCGTTCTGCAAAGGCAAACGAGCAAGCAAAAGAGACATAAAAGCGAATCGCTTCAAGCGCATTCACACTCATCATACAAAGATAGAGCTGTTTTTTTAGGCTACGTAAACTTACCTCGCAAGTTTTACCATCTACCTGATAACAGCCTTCACCGTATAAGCTATAGAGTTGGCTATCACGAATCAAATCATCATAATACGCAGAAATATCCTTCGCACGCTTAATAATTTCTTCGTTCGTGACAATATCATCAAACACTATTGAAGGATCATTTACAATATTGCGGATAATATGAGTATAAGAACGGCTGTGAATTGTTTCGCTAAATGTCCAAGTTTCAATCCAAGTTTCAAGCTCGGGAATAGAAACTAACGGCAAAAGCGCTACATTCGGGCTTCTTCCTTGAATGGAATCCAGTAGCGTTTGGTATTTCAAGTTGCTGATAAAAATATGCTTTTCATGCTCTGGCAGTTGTGCATAATCAATGCGATCTTGTGAAACATCCACTTCTTCCGGTCGCCAAAAAAATGAGAGTTGTTTCTCAATCAGTTTTTCAAAAATTTCATATTTTTGTTGATCATAACGCGCAACATTGACATTTTGCCCAAAAAACATCGGTTCTTTTAGCTGGTCATTTTTATTTTGCGAAAAAGTAGTATATGCCATGTTATTCTCCTTTATTGATTGTTCGTATTATTAAATTTTACAAGCTCCGCCGGCACAGCCTTCATCTAGATCATCTTGAGCATCTTCAGCCCCATCGCGGGTATTTTGGTAGTAAAGGGTTTTTAACCCATATTTATATGCTGTTAATAGATCTTTTAATAATACTTTCATTGGCACTTTGCCATCTTCAAAACGGTTTGGGTCATAATTGGTATTAGCAGAAATTGCCTGATCGACAAATTTCTGCATAATACCGACTAAATGCAAATAACCATCCATATTCGGAATATTCCAAAGCAGTTCATAATATGTTTTCAAACGTTCATACTCCGGTACCACTTGTTTTAAAATACCGTCTTTTGAAGCTTTAACACTAATATAGCCCCGTGGTGGTTCAATACCATTGGTTGCATTTGAAATCTGCGAGGAAGTTTCCGATGGCATTAAGGCAGTCAAAGTTGAATTACGCAAGCCAAATTGTAGAATATCCCGACGTAGTTGCTCCCAATCATAGTGCAACGGCTCTTGAGTTAATTCATCAAGTTCTTTTTTATAAGTATCGATAGGTAGTAGCCCCTTAGCATAGGTGGTTTGGTCAAAATAGGGACAACGCCCCTGCTCTTTGGCTAAATTCATCGAAGCTTTTAATAAATAATATTGAATCGCTTCAAAAGTACGGTGAGTTAAATTATTAGCACTGCCATCTGAATAACGCACTTGGTTTTTAGCTAAATAGTAGGCGTAGTTAATAACCCCAACGCCTAGCGAGCGGCGATTTAATGAGCTGTTACGAGCCGCTAATACCGGATAATCCTGATAATCCAGCAACGCATCTAAGGCACGCACAACTAAATCTGCTAATTCTTCCAATTCATCTAAATCGGTTAATGTACCTAAATTAAAAGCGGATAATGTACATAATGCGATCTCCCCCTGCTCATCATAAAAATGAGCCAGTGGTTTGGTCGGCAAGGCAATTTCCAAACAGAGATTAGATTGACGTATCGGTGCGACACTAGGATCAAACGGGCTATGTGTATTACAATGATCAACATTTTGAATGTAAATCCGCCCGGTTGAAGCCCGTTCTTGCATTAATAACGAAAATAGTTCTATCGCTTTGACCTTGCGCTTACGAATGCTAGGGTCTTGCTCATATTGTAAATAAAGCTGTTCGAACTTAGCTTGATCAGCAAAAAATGCTTGATATAACCCCGGAACATCTGACGGGCTGAATAGAGTAATCTCGCTACCTTTAATTAAACGCTGATACATCATTTTATTCACCTGCACTCCGTAATCCATATGGCGAGCGCGGTTTTCTTCCACCCCTCGGTTATTTTTCAATACCATTAAGCTTTCCGCTTCTAAATGCCATATCGGAAAATAAACTGTGGCAGCACCACCCCGCACACCACCTTGAGAGCACGATTTTACTGCTGTTTGAAAATGTTTATAGAATGGAATACAGCCTGTATGAAATGCCTCCCCTGCACGGATTGAACTACCTAATGCACGAATTGCTCCGGCATTAATACCAATACCAGCCCTCTGGGAAACATATTTTATAATTGCTGCAGAAGTCGCATTGATAGAATCTAGGCTATCATCACACTCAATCAACACACAGGAACTAAATTGACGAGTAGGCGTTCTTACTCCAGCCATAATCGGTGTTGGCAGAGAAATTTTAAATGTGGAGGTCGCATCATAAAAACGGCGAATATAATCTAAACGGCGTTTTGGTGGATATTTAGAAAATAAACAGGCAGCTACTAACAGATACAAGAACTGAGCCGACTCATAAATCTCTCCTGTGACTCGGTTCTGAACCAAATACTTCCCTTCCAACTGTTTTACCGCTACATACGAAAAAGCCATATCCCGCCAGTGGTCAATAAAGCCATTCATCGCCTCCCACTCTTCCATGCTATAGTCCGTCAGCAAATCCGCATCGTATTTGCCAAGCGCAACTAACTTTTTAACGTGTGCATATAAATGCGGTGGTTCAAACTGTCCATAAGCTTTTTTACGCAGATGAAAAATCGCCAATCGTGCTGCCAAATATTGATAGTCTGGCGTTTCCTTGCTGATTAAATCGGCTGCTGCCTTAATAATTGTTTCGTGAATATCTGCAGTTCGAATGCCCTCATAAAACTGGATCTGTGAACGCAACTCCACTTGCGAAACGGAGACATTATCTAACCCCTCCGCAGCCCAAGTAATCACACGATGGATTTTATCAAGATTGAGTTGTTCAAGTCTGCCATCACGCTTTGTTACCATTAAACTTTTATTCATAATTAAACCCTTTACAAAAATACCTTAGCAAAACACTACATGTTGTGTTTTTATCAAAAGCAAGCACAAGATAATGTGTTTAAAGCTAAACATCAACCAATAAATTTTTACTTTTTCTCTTGACAGATGCTAACTTATTTATAAATAACCATATTTTTATAATGGGATAAGATTGATTATTTTATTTAGCAACAATAGGAAATTTAGGTAGGTTTAGAAAATGAAAAGCGAAGGAATTTTAGCTTGCTTAGGTGAATAACATTTCTGGTTTTTATTAGCAAGCGGTTACTTTTAAGTGATTTTTTGCAAAAAATTTAAGAAATTTGACCGCTTATAAGTAATAAAAAAGCACCAGCGTAAACGCCGGTGCTATAGTAGGGAGATTGATTTTATATAAATTTGCCATATAAATATTTTAAATCTCCAACAAATAAGCCTTTAACTGCTGCAACTTATCCCTTGTCGCCGCAGCTTTCTCAAACTCTAAATTCGCCGCAAACTCTCGCATTTGTTGCTCCAACACTTTCAGCTCTTTTTCTAATTCTTTACGAGACTTCGGTTTGTACTCATTTGCAGAATTTTCGGCTTTTTTGACCGCTTGTTTGCCTCGTTTCGGCTTGTCGGTTTGGCCGATGTCGAGCAATTCGCCGACTTTTTTGTTCAGAGCCTGTGGCACAATGCCGTTTTCTTCGTTGTATTTCATCTGTTTTTCACGGCGGCGTTCGGTTTCGGTAATCGCTTTTTGCATGGAATTGGTAATGCGGTCGCCGTAGAGAATCGCTTTGCCGTTGAGGTTTCGGGCGGCACGTCCAATGGTCTGAATAAGCGAGCGTTCGGAACGTAGGAAGCCCTCTTTGTCCGCATCTAAAATCGCCACGAGCGACACTTCAGGCATATCCAAGCCCTCACGCAGTAAGTTGATGCCAACCAGCACGTCAAACATCCCCATTCGTAAGTCGTGAATGATTTCGACCCGTTCGACCGTGTCGATGTCACTGTGCAGATACCGCACTCTCACGCCATGTTCGTCTAAATAGTCGGTGAGGTCCTCCGCCATTTTTTTAGTCAGTGTGGTGACAAGCACACGTTCGTCCACTGCGACTCGCTTGTGGATTTCATAGAGCAAGTCGTCCACCTGTGTCGCAACAGGGCGGACTTCGATAATCGGATCAAGTAAACCGGTTGGGCGAACAACCTGATCGATCACATCAGGATTTTTCTCTAACTCATACGCCCCTGGTGTAGCGGAAACGTAGATCGTCTGCGGCGAAAGAGCCTCAAACTCCTCGAACTGCAACGGGCGGTTATCGAGTGCAGATGGCAAGCGGAAGCCGTATTGCACCAATGTCTCTTTTCTGGCTCGGTCGCCACGGTACATACCGCCGATTTGCGGCACGGTAACGTGGCTTTCGTCAATCACCAAAATACCGTCCGCCGGCATATAGTCGAACAGAGTCGGCGGCGGCTCGCCTTCTTTTCTGCCCGAGAGATAGCGTGAGTAGTTTTCAATCCCTGAGCAGTAGCCGAGTTCGTTCATCATTTCAATGTCAAACTGGGTGCGCTGGGCAAGGCGTTGCTCCTCTAACAGCTTGTTTTCCTTGATGAAATAGGTTCGGCGTTCAGCAAGCTCGTCTTTAATCTGCTCAATCGCTGCCAAAATCCGCTCACGAGGGGTGACGTAGTGGGTTTTCGGGTAGATGGTGTAGCGAGGCACTTTGCCGAGGCTATGCCCTGTGAGAGGGTCGAACAGCGACAGATTTTCGATTTCATCATCAAACAGCTCCACACGCAATGCGACTTCGTCGCTTTCGGCAGGGAAAATATCGATCACCTCGCCCCGCACACGGAAGGTTGAACGCTGGAATGCCTGATCGTTGCGGGTGTATTGCAGTTCGGCAAGGCGGCTTAAAATTTCACGCTGCCCGATCATCGCCCCGACCTGCAAATGCAGCATCATCTGCATATAGGCATCGACATCCCCCAAGCCGTAAATGGCGGAAACCGAGGCAACCACAATCGTATCTCGCCGCTCCAAAAAGGATTTGGTCGCCGAAAGCCGCATCTGTTCGATCTGTTCATTGATGGAAGCATCTTTCTCAATAAAGGTATCGCTGGACGGCACATAGGCTTCGGGCTGGTAGTAGTCGTAGTAGGAAACGAAATACTCCACCGCATTTTCAGGGAAAAAGGCTTTCATCTCCGCATAGAGCTGTGCCGCAAGGGTTTTATTCGGGGCAAGCACCATTGCCGGGCGGTTGAGTTGGGCGATCACATTGGCAATCGTGAATGTTTTGCCCGAGCCGGTTACGCCCAGCAGGGTTTGGTGAGCCAATCCGTCATTTAAGCCTTCGGTCAGTTTAGCGATAGCGGTTGGTTGATCGCCGGAAGGTTTAAATGGGCTATGAAGAATAAAAGGTTTGCCTTGCTTGATCATATAAAATCCTGTCTTAAAAAGTTCTTTGCATTTTAGCATAAGCAAGCGGTCTATTTTTAGCGGATTTTTGCAAAACAAAATGTGAAGTAGATCACAAAATCAACACTTTCTTTTTGCGAACAATTCGCAATAAGAATATGATCGCACTGTCATTTTTTCATAAGGAATTTAATATGCGTTTAACTAAACTTGCTTTCGCTTTATCTGGGATGATTATTGCAACTCACGCTGCTGCACTAGACCTTTCAAAAGAAACTGAAACTTATAAACAGTTTGTAGTTGAGCAGATTGATCAATTAGTTGCTGACACAGAAAAATTTGTTGGTTATTTACACAAAGGGGATGTGCAAAAAGCGAAGCAAATTTATCCGCTTGCACGTATGTATTTTGAGCGTTCAGAGCCGATTGCAGAAAGTTTCGGTGATTTAGATCCTCGTATTGACGCCCGACTTGCTGATTTAGCCGAAGAAGGTAAAACAGAAAAAGATTGGTCCGGCTTTCATAAAATCGAAAAAGTATTGTGGGAGAAAAATACTACAAAAGGTACAAAAGCTACGGCTGAACAGCTATTAAAAGATGTAAAAGAACTGCGCGCAAAAATTCCAACCGCAGAAGTTACTCCTGAATTGATGATTACCGGTGCAGTGGATTTACTAAATGAAGTTTCTACAACTAAAGTGACCGGTGAAGAAGAAATTTTCTCAAAAACCGACCTATATGATTTCAAAGCTAATATTGAAGGTGCAGAAAAAATTTATGAGATTTTCAAACCGCAATTAGAAAAAGTAGATGCAAAACTTTCAGCTGAAATTGCGAGCCGTTTTGAAGCCGTGAATACATTATTGGCAAAACATAATAAATCAAAAACAGGCTATGATTATGTTGCTTATAACAAACTCTCTAAAGATGAGATTAAAGCATTGGCAGAAGCGGTTAATAAATTAGGTGAACCCTTAGCTCAGTTAGGCGTACTTTTAAATAAATAAGAGGTAGGAGTAAATTATGGCAGAAATCACTTCTCGCCGTGATTTTTTAAAGCATACCGCATTAGTAGGAGCAGGCTTATTGTCTGCTCCTGCTTTCGCTTTGGAATCACGACAAACACCTGAAAAATCTAAAAATCAATATGACTTTTACGGCAAGCACCAAGCCGGCATTGTTACCCCGGCACAAAAACATATCTACTTTTTAGTGCTGGATTTAGACACGAACGATATTGTTAAAATCAAAGAAATTTTTAAAAACTGGACAAGCTATAGCCGAAATTTAACACTAGGGAAAAATGTAAAACCTTATGTTGATAACGCCTATGTGCCGCCAACAGACACTGGTGAAGTAGATAGTTTAGATAGTCAAAATCTTACCCTCACTTTTGGTGTTGGCCCAAGTTTCTTCAGTAAATTAGGCATTGAAAAATTAAAGCCGGCCGAATTACAAGATTTACCACACTTCCCTCGTGATCAGTTACAAGCCGAATATACCGGCGGGGATATTTGCATTCAAGCCTGTGCAGACGATCCGCAAGTTGCCTTCCATGCCGTACGCAATTTGGTGCGTGTTGCCCGTGGCGAAATCAAAATGAAATGGTCGCAAATGGGCTTTAACTCATTTTTAAATGCCGATACTCCACGTAATTTATTTGGTTTTAAAGACGGGACCGCCAATGCGGATAGCTTACAAGATCAAGATAATGTGGTTTGGGTGCAACAAGACAGCTGGCTTAAAGGCGGTTCCTATTTAGCTGTGCGTAGGGTGAAAATGTTTTTAGAAACTTGGGATCGTACGCACTTAAAATCTCAAGAAGAAACATTTGGGCGCCACCGTGATTCCGGTGCTGCATTAGGACATAAAACGGAATTTGAAAAGTTAGATCTGAGCAAAAAAGATGAAAAAGGCAACCTGATTGTGCCTGAAGTTTCGCACACTCACCTAGCTCATCAAACCGGCATTAAAATGCTTCGCCGTTCGTTTTCCTATGCTAGTGGCATTGATGATAAAGGACAGTTCGATTCAGGTTTACTCTTCATTTCATTCCAACAAAGCCCGGAGCAATTTATTAAAATTCAAAATAAATTAGGCAATATTGATAAAATGAATGAATACATCACTCATATCGGCAGCGGCTTATTTGCCTGTTTTGCCGGGGTTCAAGATGAATCTGACTATTTAGGTAAAGCCTTATTTGAGCAAATTTAAGGATAAACGATGAAATTTAAAACATTGGTGCTAGTTTCTGCCCTGTTTGCA
Source organism: Mannheimia granulomatis (assembly GCF_011455695.1). Lineage (NCBI taxonomy): Bacteria > Pseudomonadati > Pseudomonadota > Gammaproteobacteria > Pasteurellales > Pasteurellaceae > Mannheimia > Mannheimia granulomatis. The sequence continues at coordinate 960,578 of NZ_CP015030.1, forward strand.
GTTACAAGCGTTTGGCCGAAAGTAGATGTTAGCCCGTTATTTGTTCAGCTTTCTGATGCCATGGCAGAAAGTAAACAAGGTAAATTTGCAAAATCCAGCCAAATTTTGACCGCTTTACAGCAGGATTTTACGAAGATTAGCGAGCAACACTCGCTTAAAGATGAACAAGTGGAAGGTGCTATTCAGAACGCCATCATTGATCCGAATGCCAAACATTTGGAAGATTTAGCAAAAGCATTATACCGCTTTGAAAAAGCACAAAACCCTGTTGATCATCAGGCTAAGCACCAAGATTTTTTGGCTAAAATGAATCCGCTTTATGCTGAACTTGATACGGCAGTAAAATCTAAAGATATTTGGAAGATCAAGCTCGCCTATCGAGAAGTCGGTTTGAATTGGGTTAAGCAAGAAAAAGCAGTAAGAGAAATCAGCTTAAAGCATTATGGTCAATTTGAAAAAATATTAGGTTTACTGAGAATTAACCTGAAAGAAGAAAATCCGCCACTTGATAAAATTGAAGAACGGGTAGCTGAATTAGGAAAATTAATGACAGATTTTAATCAATTTAAGATTAAATAACGAAAATTATGGGATGCTTAGCATCCCATAAAAATTTCTAGTTAAACAGTTCCCAAATCGGTTTACACTCTTTGGGTAATTCTAAGCCTCTACCCAACTCAATCCAGCCTGTCGGATAATGGAAGTCGGAGCCGACCGAGCCGTGTAAATCAAACTCTTTTGCCCAACGGCTAAGTAATTGGCGTTGGTCTGGAGTTTGTCCGCAGCCTGAAATTTCAATGCCGTCACCACCGGCTAATTTGAAATCGGCAATTAAGCGACGAATCCAGCGAGCAGTCATTTTATAACGTAACGGGTGGGCAACCGTAATCACGCCACCGGAATTGTGTGTGACCCTAACTGCCTCTTCTAAACTGCTCCACTTCGGCTTAACGTAAGCCGGCTTCCCCATGCCTAAATAACGTTTGAATGCGTGTTCAATGTTACGTACGTATCCTTGATCATATAAAAAACGCCCATAATGCGCTCGAGTCACTTCCCCGGTGGCCAAAGCCTTTGCCCCCTCATAAGCATTAGCAATGCCGGCTTTTGCTAATTTTTCCCCGATTTCGACCGCTCGCTCTTCACGTAACTTAGCTTGATTATCAAGAAACTGAACTAATTCATCATTATTTTCATCAATATTTAGTGCCGCAAGATGAATACTTTTCTCTTCCCATAAAATCGAAATTTCCACCCCTGAAATAAACTCAAGCGGTTGGTTTTGGGCAAATTCTTTCGCCTCTTTGATTCCTGAAATCGTATCGTGATCGGTTAAGGCTAACATTTGTACATTTTGCTCTACCGCACGTTGCACCAATTCAGTGGGTGAAAGTACGCCGTCTGAGGCGGTACTATGGGAATGTAAATCATATTTCATTTAATTAATCCTTAATTATTCCTGCTTTAATAAAAAATTGGCGATAAGCCTCGGTTTTTTTCGCTAGACTTAATGGATAAGCCCTTGAAGTTGAAGGCAAACGATATAAAAACAGCTCACGTTCTGTTGAATAAGGGTATTCAATCCACTCATTCGTTTTTGGCGTTTTCACTTTTTCAGGCAATAAGTTAAGCAAGGTATCAGCAGCCAAACCACCTGTAGTAAAGAGCCATTTCACTTTAGGTAAACTGATTAAAAGTTCATCCATATCAATAGGCTCAATAATTTTTAAATCTTTATCCGAAGCATTGCCTTTCAAACGAATTGCGGTTTTGGCCGAAGAACATAACGCAATGCCTTTTTCTCTTAAAAAAGCTTCAATGCGTATCGGGTCAAAACGCTTTTCATCGTTCACACGAAAATAATTAGGATCATCGTAAAACACCGTTCCTATAATTCGCCACATATCGTTTTGAAAATTGGGGTAATGAAATTCCATACAGCGTTTTTCACTTGTTGGTGGAAAAGTGCCAATCATCGCAACCGTCGCCTTTTTCGGCAAAATTGGTTCAAAAGGGTGATGTTCTAGAAGTTGATTTTCTACCATTATTTAATCAGTGCCTTTAACATTTTTAATTTTTCTACTTTATCCAGATTTTGCTCGGCAACTTTGTTGAGCTCATCCAAAATTTTTTCATCTTTTGCAAAATTTTTCGTATAAATGACCGCTTGCTGTTGCGAAATCTGTTCAGCGTAAGCGGTCAAATTTTCCAATAATTTTACTATTTCAATATTATCATGATGTTGCTGAAACAAATCATCAATCGACTTTGCAAACTGCTCTGCTTTGCTATCAATTTGTTGGCCGCAATATTTCTGCCATTTCACTTGCTCTGCACGACTTAAAGTATGCGGATAATGCCTTGCACGGTAGTGAAATAACAGCCCCTCAACTCTGGGATCTTCAAATTCTAAACCATGATTGGCTAAATTTTCCGGCGGTAAGTTGCGTAAAATTGCCATATTATTTTTATCTGCCGGCGAGAAGAAGCCTTCATATAAGGTGGTTTCCACATTGGCCGATGGCTCAAAACTCCGTTCTTCGGCGAAAATTTCAATCACTTTTTCCCGCACTAGAGACTTTTGAGCTTTTAATGCCGCTAAATTTTGTAAACATTGTTCACGGTTAATACCTAATCGCTCGGCATTTTCAGGCAGTAGCGTTTTTGCCGGGGCTAAAATCGGGCATTTATTGATATGCACTAATTTCAGCGGCACAGGCAGCTCATTTTCCGCTAATTCATCTCGCTTAGTGTATAAACGCTGGCGTAATATTTCTGTATTTTCTGCAAGCAAACTATTTATATCGCCCGACAAATCGCAAACAATCACCGCATTTTGATTAGTTGGATGCCACGCTAAAGGCACAATCCAAGCAGTATTGCCACGATAATTGCCTAACATTCCCGAAACGTGAACGAGCGGTGTCATTTCGCCCGTATCAATCAGCTTTTCCACCTCTTTTTTGGTGCGAAGATTAAAGAAAAATTGAAATAATTTTGGCTGTTTTTCCTTAATTAATTTCGCCATAGCAATGGTAGCATACACATCCGACATCGCATCATGTGCATTTTCGTGGGCAATACCATTGGCTTTGGTGAGATTTTCCAACTTAAAACTTGGCATATCATTTTCATCTTTCGGCCAAACAATTCCTTCCGGACGTAACGCATAGCAAGCCCGCACTAAATCTAATAAATCCCAACGGGAATTACCGTTTTTCCAGCTATATTCATACGGATCATAAAAATTGCGGAAAAAGGTATAGCGGGTCATTTCATCGTCATAGCGAATATTGTTATAACCGATGATGCAGGTATTCGGTTGGCTGAATTCGGCATGAATACGCGCGGCAAATTCAGGCTCAGACACACCTTCAGCGTTACATTGTTGCGGTGTAATACCTGTTACCATTACCGCTTCAGGACTCGGTAGATAATCAGGTGTTTGCTTACAAAAAAACATTACCTGCTCACCAATGATATTAAAATCTTCATCGGTGCGAATACCCGCAAACTGTGCCGGACGATCTTGAGCCGGGCTTACACCAAAGCTTTCGTAGTCATAAAAGAAAAAAGAGAATGTCTTGTTCATTAGTTCAATTACTCAGAAAAAATTATCCCGATTGTAACATAGATAACGAAAAAATGAGGAGAAATACAAGCGGTTAATTTTTAACAAAAAATAGCAGTTCAACATATCTGTTTTTGGTGTAAATTTGGCGTAATTCACCCCGAGTCACGGACAAGAAAGGACAAATAACAATCAAATTGTAACCGTAAGAGAAAACAAAAAATACAAAAAGAATATTTATAACTTATTGAAATACAGCAATAATCAGTCAAAAGATAAAATAAAAAAGCCCCAAATCAAAACAACGAAATGGGGCGGAGGTCTTACCTAAGGAAATTAATGAAAAAAACTTGCATAAATCTGTTACATATACTCAGACTTGTGAGCTAAATAAAAGTTCATAAAAAATAAAAAATTTTTTAAAACCTAAGCAAAGTCAGATTCAACTACTTGCAATTGCTTATATAGACCAACAAATTTTTAAATAATTCCGTAAACTTATTATATTTTTAACGATTTTCTTGTAAAATATTGAACGTTTATTTTCTTAAAAAACCACAATAAAAATTTGAGGTATTCAATGTCTAAATTCCCAACAGTTTCTGAGGTCCTTTCCGGCAAAGTTGCCGTAGGCGAAGAAGTTGCCGTGCGTGGCTGGGTACGTACCCGCCGTGATTCAAAAGCAGGTTTATCATTTTTAAGCGTGTATGACGGTTCTTGTTTTGACCCAATTCAAGCTATTATTAATAACGATTTACCAAATTATAATAGTGAAGTTTTACGTCTAACGGCTGGCTGTTCTGTTGTTGTAAGAGGTAAAGTAGTAGAATCACCGGCAGAAGGGCAAGCCGTAGAATTACAAGCATCTGAAGTTGAAGTAGTTGGTTGGGTTGAAGATCCTGATACGTACCCAATGGCAGCAAAACGCCATTCTATCGAATATCTTCGTGAAGTTGCCCACTTACGCCCTCGCACAAACTTAATTGGTGCGGTTGCACGTGTTCGCCATTGTTTAGCTCAAGCGATTCACCGTTTCTTCCACGAACAAGGTTTCTACTGGGTGGCCACTCCTTTAATTACTGCATCTGATACAGAAGGCGCAGGCGAAATGTTCCGTGTTTCTACCTTAGATTTAGAAAACCTACCTCGTACAGAAAGTGGTAAAGTCGATTTCAACCAAGATTTCTTTGGTAAAGAGTCATTCTTAACTGTATCAGGTCAGCTAAACGCCGAAACCTATGCTTGCGCATTAAGTAAAGTTTATACCTTTGGTCCGACTTTCCGTGCAGAAAATTCTAACACTACTCGCCACTTAGCCGAATTCTGGATGATGGAACCGGAAGTCGCATTCGCAGACTTAAACGACAACGCTAAATTAGCGGAAGATATGTTGAAATACGTTTTCCGTGCGGTGCTTGAAGAACGCAAAGATGATATGGAATTCTTTGCCAAACACGTTGATAAAGACGCAATCAGCCGTTTAGAAAACTTTATTAACTCACCGTTCGCTCAAGTGGATTATACCGATGCCATTGAGATTTTATTAAAATCCGGCAAAGAGTTTGAATTCCCTGTATCTTGGGGGATTGACCTTTCTTCCGAACACGAGCGTTTCTTAGCAGAAGAACATTTTAAATCACCAGTGGTGGTAAAAAACTATCCGAAAGACATTAAAGCATTCTATATGCGTTTAAATGATGATGGAAAAACCGTTGCAGCAATGGACGTGTTAGCGCCGGGAATCGGTGAAATTATTGGTGGTTCACAACGCGAAGAGCGTTTAGATGTATTAGATAAACGTATGGTTGAAATGGGCTTAAACCCTGAAGATTACTGGTGGTATCGTGATTTACGTAAATATGGCACAGTGCCTCACTCTGGCTTTGGGTTAGGTTTCGAACGTTTAATCGTGTATGTAACAGGCTTACAGAATATTCGTGATGTGATTCCATTCCCTCGTGCACCTCGCAATGCAAACTTCTAATTTGCAAAAAAGCGAATAAAAACGACCGCTTGCAAGCGGTCAAAAAAGGCGAAAATTTTACATTTTCGCCTTTTTGTTTAGCCTTTTAAGGTTTTATTGGGTTCTTTGGCAATTTCTCGAGCCAATTTCGGCACAAGATAGCCAGAGGTAATTTTTTGCAACTCTCGATAAATTTCAATCGCCTTTTCATCTGCAAGATAAAAATGACTGGCTCCTGCAACTTTATCAAACAAGTGCAAGTAATAAGGTAAAATGCCGTATGCAAAAAGCTTATCACTTAAAGCTTTTAAAATTTGTGCATTGTCATTCACCCCCTTAAGCATTACCGATTGGTTCAGTAATATCACTCCTGCTTGTTTTAGCATTTTCATTTTTGCCGCAAAAATATCGTCAATCTCATTAGCATGATTAATATGCGTAACTAAAACTACATTTAGCCTCGATTTTGCTAACCGTTCACAAAATTCTTCGGTAATACGGTTTGGAATCACAACCGGTAGTCGTGAATGAATCCGTAGCGTTTTGATATGCGGAACTTGTTCTAAATGTGTAATCAACCAATCCAATTCCTGATCTTTTGCCATTAGTGGATCACCACCGGAAAAAATCACCTCCTCCAACTCTTTATGCTGTGCAATATATTCCAAGCTTTCCGCCCAAACAGCTTTACCACTTTTCACTTCATCATACGGAAAATGTCGGCGAAAACAGTAGCGGCAGTTAATCGCACAGCTGTTTTTTACCATAAATAACAAGCGGTTATGATATTTATGCAAAATATTCGGAGCAGGACTTTCTTGTTCTTCCAACGGATCGACAACAAAACCCTCTGACTCAATAAATTCAGCCTGTGATGACATAGCTTGCAAAAAGAGCGGGTCGTTCGGATTGCCTTTTTCAATTTTTTCCGCAAAGGCTCTTGGCACCCGCAAAGGAAATAGTTTTCGAGCAGCAATATCTTGCTCAAAATCTATTGGATTAAGTTTAATAAATTGCAGCAAATCGACAGGATTATTGAAGGCTTGGGCAAGTTCAGTAAGCCAAAGAGGTTTTATTTGAATAGGTTGCATTTAACGTTTTAGGGGCAGGTTTTAACCTGCCCGAGCTTAATTATAAAATAACGGAGGGTTAAAACCCTCCCCTACGATTTTCTTTAAGATTCTTAAAAATTAAGGAATTAAATTACATTGTAATGGTGAGCCATTTGGATTTACCATCACAACCGGAGGCGTTTGTCCGCCTTGTGCTGCAGCTAAATACTGAACACCTGCAATGCAATAACGGCGGTAACCATCTGTTTTTTCAACAAGGAACGGATCGATTTGTCCACCAATACTCTTAAACTCAGCAACAGCCGAAGACACATTTGCAACATTTTGCGAAGAATTAACCGCTTGCTGTGCATTTACATCTGCTGATTGATTAGCCTGTGCCGTTGATGAAAGCATATCACCTAACACATAACCTGCCGCAGCACCCATTGCAACATTCGCCAGTGTGCTACCATTACGCACTTGCGGTTGAGCTGCTGCATTTGGTGTATTTGCAAAAGTTGCATCTTTATGCTGTGTTTGCTGTCTCATTACAGGCTTAGTTGCTACCGCTTTTGACGAACTCATTGAACGGAAACCGCCCGAACGCCCACCTTTAGCTTCAACTACAGTTGCTACAGATAACGCTAAAATAGTTGAGAGAGTAATAAATTTTTTCATTTACATTCCTTCTTATGAAATTTTAAAAATTATAGCAAAAAATTGCAGAGATTTTTCGCTAATTTTATGAATTTAGGTTATTATATGGCTCTTTTTGACAAACCCAATAGGGTTAGGTTCAAAATCTGTTAATTTATTGTTATTTATTTAAATAATTGAGGAACCAATGGCTAATTACAGCACTAACGACTTTAAAAAAGGTTTAAAATTTATCCAAGATGGTGAACCTTGTGTTATCGTTGAAAACGAATTCGTAAAACCGGGGAAAGGCCAAGCATTTACCCGTACTAAAATCCGCAAATTAATTTCCGGTAAAGTATTAGAAATCAACTTTAAATCAGGCTCAACTGTTGAAGCTGCTGATGTTGTTGATTCTAACTACAACTACTCTTACAACGATGGTGATTTCTGGTATTTTATGCACCCTGAAACGTTTGAGCAAATCTCTGTTGATAGCAAAGCATTAGGCGACAATGTGAAATGGTTGGTTGATAATGCGGAATGTATCGTCACTTTATGGAATGGCTCTGCAATCGCGGTAACGCCACCAAACTTTGTTGAGCTTGAGATCGTTGAAACCGATCCGGGCTTAAAAGGCGATACAGCAGGTACCGGTGGCAAACCGGCTACATTAAGCACCGGTGCAGTAGTAAACGTACCATTATTCGTTCAAATCGGTGAAGTAATCCGTGTCGATACCCGCTCTGGCGAATATGTTTCACGTGTAAAATAATCAAAACGATTAATAATTTTTACAAGCGGTCAAATTTCTTGCAAATTTTGCAAAGAATTTGACCGCTTGTATTGTTATTGACCTCAGCTAAAACACCTTTTCGGATATGCTTTTGATGCAGCGCTTTCCCCAAGTTACTACTTTCAAGAAGGATATATTGAGGCTATAAGCTTAACAATAAGCCAATAATCCCCGCACCAAACAGGTCAAAAACAGCGTGAGCTAAAATAAACGGTACAATAGAACCAACTTTTTTACGCAATAAAATAAAAGCGACACCGGTTGATGCTATGGCGAAAGCTGAAGGTAACCCTTGATAAATATGGAAAATAAACCGTACAAATACGCTTAAAACCAGCGCCTTTTGAGCATGTTCTGGTTTAACAGCGAATGCCAATCCCATAAAAAACAGCTCTTCGTAAAATCCGTTAACGAAAGCAAATACCAGTAAACCTATACTAATATGAGAAAAAAACGATTCAACTTTAGCAACTCCCAGGAAAGGATTTTCCCCGCTGATAAGCCAATAACCACCATAAAGCAGAGTATCACTGATTAATGCGCCTAAGAGTGCTAAGCCTAATGCCCAGGGCAAGGTATTTTTTCCTACTGATATCGGAATAAGAGAAAAATCAAATCGCCTTAAATAAAGATAGATAAATGCGACAATTAACGCACATAACTCTATGGTAACTGTAAACCAGTTAGCTTCATCGGAAAATGAAGCAGCAGAGATTGGGTCAAGCGCAGAACCATAAAAATATCCCCATATCGATACCATAGAGAAATAGCCAAAAAACAATACTGATAACACGATAAAATCAGCTAAATTTAATCTCGATTTATTTGAATACTGCATTGAAATACTCCTTTTAAAAAAACGTATTGTAGCAAATTAATACCCATATTAAAATTAAGATTATTTAATCCTTCTTTAAACATTCAAACCAGAGCCAAATGTTAAAAGACAAGCGGTTATTTTTTCTTAAAAATTTGCAAATTACTACCGAAATCTAACCGCTTGAGCTGGCAACTCAAAACGTGTAGAATTTACCGTTATTTTATTCAAAAACTAGAGAAAATTATGAGCGAAGACATTTTAACGGCTGAAACAGAAACTCGAGCCAATTTTATTACCCATATTATTGATGAAGATTTAGCAAGCGGTAAACATAATAACGTTTATACCCGTTTCCCGCCTGAGCCAAACGGCTATTTACACATTGGTCATGCAAAATCGATTTGCTTAAACTTTGGTATCGCTCAAGAGTACAAAGGCAAATGTAACTTACGTTTTGATGACACTAACCCGGTAAAAGAAGATGTGGAATATGTAGATTCCATTAAGCAAGACGTGGAATGGTTGGGCTTTAAATGGGAAGGCGAACCTCGCTATGCTTCAGATTACTTCGACCAACTTTATACTTATGCTATTGAATTAATCAATAAAGGCTTAGCTTATGTATGCGAATTATCACCAGATGAAATGCGTGAATATCGCGGAACATTAACCGAGTCGGGGAAAAATAGCCCTTACCGTGATCGTTCTGTTGAAGAAAACTTAGCCCTATTTGAAAAAATGAAAAACGGCGGTTTTGAAGAAGGTAAGGCATGCTTACGTGCTAAAATTGATATGGCCTCGCCTTTTATCGTAATGCGTGACCCGGTAATTTATCGTGTAAAATTCGCTCACCATCACCAAACAGGTGACAAATGGTGCATTTACCCAATGTACGATTTCACCCACTGTATTTCCGATGCGATTGAGAGAATCACCCACTCTATCTGTACCTTAGAATTCCAAGATAATCGCCGTTTATATGACTGGGTATTGGAAAATATTTCGATTGAGCGCCCCTTACCGCATCAATATGAATTTTCACGACTTAATTTAGAAGGCACTTTAACTTCTAAACGTAAGCTATTGAAATTAGTGACAGATGGCACAGTGGACGGTTGGAATGACCCTCGTATGCCAACTATTTCCGGCTTACGCCGTCGTGGATATACCCCTGCTTCATTACGTGAATTCTGCCGCCGCATTGGTGTTACTAAACAGGATAACGTGGTGGAATACTCTGCTCTTGAGGCCTGTATTCGTGAAGATTTAAACGAAAATGCACCACGTGCAATGGCAGTGATCAACCCTGTTCGTGTTGTGATTGAAAACTTTAGTGAAAAAGAAATCTTAAAAGCACCTAATCATCCAAATCGCCCTGAATTAGGTGAGCGTGATTTGCCGTTTACGCGTGAACTTTATATTGATGAGGCGGACTTCCGTGAAGAAGCGAACAAACAATATAAACGCTTAGTGTTAGGTAAAGAAGTCCGCCTACGTAATGCTTATGTGATTAAAGCAGAACGTGTAGAAAAAGATGCAAGCGGTCGAATTTCTACGATTTTTTGCACCTATGACCCTGAAACATTAGGCAAAAATCCGGCTGATGGACGTAAAGTGAAAGGCGTTATCCATTGGGTTTCAGCAGAAGATAACAAACCAGCAGAGTTCCGCATTTACGATCGCTTATTTACCGTGCCAAATCCAGGAGCTGAAGAAGATATTAACGCGGTGTTAAACCCAGAATCTTTAGTGGTGAGACACGGTTTTGTTGAGCCGAGTTTAGCCAATACTAAAGCAGAACAGGGCTATCAATTTGAGCGTGAAGGCTATTATTGCTTAGATAGCAAAGATGGCTCAGCCGATAACCTCGTGTTTAACTTAACTGTAAGCTTGAAGGAAAGTGTTGCCTTCTAGCATTAGAGAAAATTTTGAATTTACAATACCGGCAGATCAAATAATGCCGGTATTTTTTTACATTTGATTTAGGCACCAAACATAAAAAAAGCCCCAGTAATTGGGGCCACTCGGAAAGCAAATTTATGTGTCAGGTTGCTAAGTACAACACTTATTCTTGTTACGCTAAGGTTAAGCGAATTTAACTTTTGTTTCAAATAGAATTTACTTGAAATATCAACCAATGTTTAAATTTGTGATCTGTGTCATATTTTTTGACAGCAAAACTCAAAAAATAAAAAGCCCTCATGAATGAGGGCTAAAAAATATATACCTAAAAAATTAAACAATGCCTTGTTCTAACATCGCATTTGCTACTTTTTTGAAGCCTGCGATATTTGCACCATTTACATAGTTGATATAACCGTCTGCTTCAGTACCGTTTTCTACACAGTTTTCGTGGATAGATTTCATAATATTGAATAAACGTTGATCAACTTCTTCTCTGCTCCATGATAAACGGATCGCATTTTGGCTCATTTCTAAACCAGATGTCGCAACACCACCGGCATTCGCTGCTTTACCCGGTGCATAAAGGATTTTAGCGCCAATAAACACTTCAACACCGCCTAAAGTTGTTGGCATATTCGCACCTTCAGACACACAAACACAGCCGTTTTTCACTAACTCTTTTGCATCTTCAGTATCTAATTCGTTTTGGGTTGCACAAGGTAATGCGATATCACAAGCCACACCCCATGGTTTTTGGCCGTCAAAGTATTTCAAACCTTCTTCCTTCGCATAAACAGATAAACGTTCACGACGCTCATTTTTAAGCACTAATAATGCGTTGAGTTGTGCTTCTGTCATACCTGAATCCGGGAATAACACATAACCGTTAGAATCAGAAACAGTTAAGACTTTACCGCCTTTTTGGATCACTTTTTCTGCCGCATATTGTGCTACGTTACCTGAACCGGAAATCACAACACGTTTACCTTCAACAGATTGTCCTCTTGTTGCTAGCATTGACTCAGCAAAGTAAACTGCACCATAACCTGTCGCTTCCGGACGAATTAAGCTACCGCCCCACGTTAAAGATTTACCAGTTAAAACAGAGGTAAACTCATTGCGTAATTTTTTGTACTGACCGTACATATAGCCGATTTCACGACCACCCACGCCGATGTCACCAGCCGGTACGTCTGTATCTGCACCGATGTGGCGGAATAATTCGCTCATAAATGCTTGGCAAAAACGCATTACTTCCGCATCAGATTTACCTTTAGGATCGAAATCCGAACCACCTTTACCACCGCCCATTGGTAATGTAGTTAAGGCGTTTTTGAATACTTGCTCAAAGGCTAAGAATTTTAATACGCCTAAATCCACAGTCGGGTGGAAACGGATACCGCCTTTGTATGGACCGATCGCTGAACTCATTTGTACACGATAACCGCGGTTTACTTGTACTTGACCATTATCATCCACCCAAGTTACACGAAAGCTGATTACACGTTCTGGTTCAACAATGCGTTCCAATAAACCTTGTTGAGTATATTTTGGATTTTTTGCTAAGAATGGACCTAAAGAACCAAATACTTCCTCAACTGCTTGGTGGAAAGGTGCTTGGTTTGGATCACGTTGTTTGATTTTTTGGAAAAGTGCGTTTAAATCGCTCATTCTAGACTCCTGATTTTATTTTGATGTTGTGTATTTAAGATGGTGTAAGTCTAGCAAGCTATTAGAAATTTTAAAAGCATAAATTAGAAAAATTTATCCATAAATAACAAAAATTAAGTTAAATGCTTAATTATTATACAAATAGAAAACCCACCTCATTTTTGAAGTGGGTTTGAGCATAAATTCATGCTTAATTACGGCTGTTTCGCTTTACTATCATCAATTTTTGAAACTAGCCCTTTCGTATCAAAATAGACGAACAAATTACGTTGTTCAGGTTCTTTATAACCTTCACGCTTGATAAAAACATAATCCCAACGATGAGTATCAAAAATATTTTTAAGCATTGGCGTACCAAGTAAATATTCCACTTGCTCAGAAGTCATACCAACACGTAATTGATCAATTTTATCTTGTTCTAAATAGTTACCTTGTGGCACATCAATACGATATACCACTTTCTCAACCGTTGAGCAAGCTGTAATACTCATTGCAACGAACATGGTTGCTAAAAGAGATTTCATTTTCATATATTAACCTTTTGACTATATCAATGTAGATATTTGAATAATACCTAAACTAATAAAAATTTTCCATTATTTATTACGCTCAAGCTGATCACGTAAATTTGCAGGTAATCCTTTGATTGTCAAAGTATCGTTTAGTTCATCCCAAATCAATCGCTCACCTAATAATTGAGCATCAAAGCTAATTGTAACCCCTTTGCCTGAACCCGAATATTTCGTTAATGCTTTTAAAGTACTACGCATTGGTGGGATACTTTCTTCTAAGCCATAAGCTTCATTTTGGGTAAATTGAGCAAACTCCACTTCGTTTAAGGTAGGAAGCACTTGTGAAATCTCATTTAAAGCAATTTCTTCGCCGTTATTGATCTGCTCCTTGCAATAATCAAAGACTTGTTTTTTCACTTCCCTTGTTTGTGGAGCAGATAATTCACCTTGCTCACAATAATCATTGACTGCCTGTAATAAAGTTTGATTTTGAACTTGAGGATTAAACCCTTCTTCCGCACTTAAAAAGTCCATAAAGAAATCAGCAATTCTACGACCTACTCTCCCTTTCACAAAGGTTAAATAACGATTAGATTGTGAATCAATTTTCAGCTCGGTTAAATTAATACGGCAGGCAATATCATATTGCGAAATTTCTAAATATTGAGTACGTTTTACTTCTAACTGATCATCAACCAACATTGAGCTACGGCTATCAATTAAAGCGATAAATAAATATTCGGTTGCTAAAAACGTATAGCGACAAAGAATAAAGGTACCACCATCTGCAAAAGGATATTTAATTAACTCTGCCGCCAACATTTTGGCACAACTGTGGCTAAAAGGTAAAAAATCGGTTTCCTTCTCTAATAAACGGTTAAGTTGCTGAGCGAATACAGATTCCGGCTTAAATAAACCGTATGCTTTCGCTTTGGTTTGATAGGCTTGATGTAATTGCAACATCATTTGATCAACCTCAGCCGAAATATCTAATAAATTCTCACGTAACAAGGTCTTTAATTCCTGGGCATTCCCATCTGTTTTTTGCAGTTGATGTAATACAATTTCTGAAACATTAATGCTCATTTATGCTATTCCTTTATTCCAAATCATAGGAAAAGATATTATCATTAATCCACTTATTTTTCATTAATAGGAGTAACAGATGACAACCATCCACACCGAAAACGCCCCTGCAGCAATCGGTCCTTATGTACAAGCAGTTGATTTAGGCAATATGGTGCTAACTTCCGGACAAATCCCAGTCAATCCTCAAACAGGTGAAATCCCAACTGATATTGCACAGCAAACCCGTCAATCACTAGAGAATGTGAAAGCCATTATTGAGCAAGCAGGTCTTACTGTTGCAGATATTGTAAAAACTACTGTATTTGTTAAAGATCTCAACGCATTTGCAACCGTTAATGCTGAATATGAAGCTTTTTTCCGTGAAAATGGCCACCCTGCCTTCCCGGCTCGCTCTTGTGTAGAAGTCGCTCGCTTACCTAAAGATGTTGGGATAGAAATTGAAGCCATTGCTGCTCGCTTATAACAAGCGGTCATTTTGTTGAGATTTTTTGCAAATGGACAAAATTATTCCTAATTGGAACGTTCCCCGACATGTTCAGGCATTTACTACAGTCAGAAATGGTGGTGTCAGCAAAGCCCCTTTCGACAGTTTCAACTTAGGTAGCCACGTTAATGATAATCTTAATGACGTGCTACAAAACCGCAAATTGTTGGTAGAGAAATTTAAATTGCCTCACATGCCACTGTTTTTAACACAAACGCATAGTACCAGAGTGATTCGACTACCCTATTCAGGCAATGACTTTGAAGCAGATGCTGTTTATACCAATCAGCCAAACCAAGTCTGCCTCATTATGACGGCAGATTGCTTGCCAGTGTTATTCGTAAGCAAAGACGGTAAAGAAATCGCAGCCGCTCACGCAGGCTGGCGTGGTTTATGTGATGGCGTGCTGGAAGCTACTGTTGCAGAATTTGACTGCAAGCCCGCTAATATTTCTGTTTGGTTAGGACCGGCTATCGGACCAAACGCCTTTCAGGTCGGAATTGATGTGATTGAGCAATTTTGTGCCTTTGATCCAAATGCAAAGGAAGCCTTTATTAAAGATGCTTCTACAAGCGGTAAGTTTTTAGGAAATCTTTACCAAATCGCAAAACAGCGATTAAACAAAATCGGCATTATCAATATTTGGGGAGGAGAACATTGCACTTACACAGAAAAAGAACAATTTTTCTCTTACCGCCGAGATAAACAGACAGGGAGAATGGCAAGCTTCATTTGGCGACAGGAATAACGCTCTATTCTCGGTCAATAATTAGCCGAGTAATCATCTAACACTAGACGAATACTCGGTTTTTCTCTATAATCCAATCCACTTTTTATCCCCCCATAGCTCAGTGGTTAGAGCAGGCGACTCATAATCGCTTGGTCGCTGGTTCAAGTCCGGCTGGGGGGACCATCCGAACTTTCCAACCTTTCGTATATTCTCGCTAATCCTTGATAAACCTAGTTTAAACTGGATTTAACTTGTCTTTTTATTTCGTATTAACTGAAATCATTCTTGAGAAGCATATAAGACCTCACGATATCCTCCTCTTTATTCCCAATCACTGTAACTATTAGCCAAAATGCAGCAGATTAGAGGCAATAGAAAGTATGACATTATAACGCTCCTAACAAAACAATGAACAAACGCCTAATAATGTGATCAAAAAAATAAATAATGGTAAATATGCAGTATTATTAGTTGACCACTGTTTAAGAAGTATTGCTATCACGTATTTACACGATCTATTTACTGAAGGTCTCAAGTAGTTGAAGCCTGTCTATCACACATAAGCGGAGATATCACAACAAATGCTTATTATCGTGGAAATTACTTGAGAGAAGGTGAGAGTAATGCAAGCTTGGAGGGATTATGTAGAACAATGTTCAACACAATCAACCCTAGTTAAGTA